>NZ_LR134117.1:2481202-2791353 GCF_900635445.1 Serratia odorifera | reverse complement strand
ATGGTGCCGTCGGCGGTATTCAGCGCGTAAACCTGCGCTTTTTCACTGCCTACGTACACTTTATCGCCGGTCACGGTCAGGCCGCCAGACAGCAGCGCCGAACGGTTACGTGACAGGAAGCCGGTCTTTTCGGACAGATCGACCTTCCATTTTTCGTTACCACTGTCGGCGTCCATCGCTTTCACGATGCCGTGACGATCGGCAGCATACACCGTGTTGTCCTGGTAGGCCGGACGCAGGTGCGAGTAATAGTCGCCAATGCCGTCGCCGACAGAGGTGCTCCACGCGCTGTTTGGCGTGAACTGATTTTCAACTTTTGGCAGCGGTGACATGGTGACCACGTCTTCTTCGCTGCTAAACAGCGAACAGCCACTCAGCAAGGCGACAGAAACCAGCCCGACCAAGAGTGTTTTACGCAATTGCATGGGAAATCCCCTTAGCTGGACAAGTTATTCAGCTTCATACGCAGCAGCAGCTGTAGCGTCTGAGAAGCGTTGGATTCAATACCTTTGCTGTAGGCTTCGCGTGCGCCTTTGGCATCGCCTTTCGCCAGCAGAACGTCACCGCGCAGATCCGCCTGTAACGCCGCCCAGCCTTCGCCTTTCACGCCGTCCAGCGTTTTCAGCGCTTCATCCAGCTTTTTTTCCTGCAGCTGAACGCGTGCCAGACGCAGATTGATCACCGACAGCAGATTGTCATCTTTTGCCTGCCCCTGCGCCACTATCAGCTGTTGCTCCGCTTTCGCTACGTCGTTTTGCTCAACGTAATGCTTCGCCAGCTCCAACGCGGCCATCACGCCGTAGTTATTGCCATTGGCCTGGATAAACTTCTCCGCAGCGGCGACGTCATCGGCCTTACCGGCGGCAAGCGCTTCGCTTGTCTGCTGGTAACTTTGCGACGCAGCCATCATGTTGGAGTTTTGGTTGCTTTGCCAGACACGCCAGCCAACCAGGGCACCAATACCGAGCACCACGCCCACCGCCAGCGCCTTGCCGTTTTCGGCAAAGAAGCGACGTACGGCGTCGACCTGTTCGTTTTCAGTGGTATAGACTTCCACGGTGTCCTTCTCCTTAACCTAACATCAAAGCCAGACGCGCCGCGAGTTCGCTTTGCGCCAGCGTTTCTTGTTCACCACTGCGCAGGTCCTTCACCACCACCTGCTGTGCCGCGACTTCGTTTTCGCCCAGGATCAAGGCGACGCGCGCGCCCCACTTGTCCGCCCGGGTGATCTGCTTTTTAAAGTTGCCGCCGCCGTAGTTAGTCATTAATTTCAGCTGTGGCGCGGCGTCACGCACCGCTTCAGCCAGACGCATTGCCGCGCTCTGCGTGCCGGCACCAGAAGAAATCACGTAAATATCAATGGTCGCCGGCGCCTTGAAGTCCGGGTTAACCGCCTGCACCAGCAGTACCAGACGCTCCAACCCCATCGCGAAGCCCACCGCCGGCGTGGCACGGCCGCCCAGCTGTTCTACCAGGCCGTCGTAACGACCGCCTGCACAGACGGTGCCCTGCGCACCCAGACTGGAAGTAACCCACTCAAACACCGTACGGTTGTAATAATCCAGACCGCGCACCAGTCGCTCATTGATGGTATATGGGATACCCGCCAGCGTTAAAAGTTCACACAGGCCGTCGAAGTGGGCTTTGGAATCGGCATCCAGGTATTCGGACAGCCGCGGCGCGTCGTTCAGTAACGCCTGTACCTGCGGATTCTTCGAATCCAGCACCCGTAGCGGGTTGCTGTACATGCGGCGCTTGCAATCATCGTCCAGCAGTTCGACGTGCTGTTCGAGGAACGCCACCAGCGCGTCACGGTAGTTGGCGCGCGCCTCCAGCGAACCGATGGAGTTCAGTTCAAGCTTGACGTGTTCGGCGATACCCAGCGCTTTCCACCAACGGGCGGTCAGCAGGATCAGCTCGGCGTCAACGTCCGGGCCCTGCAGGCCGAATACCTCGGCACCCAGCTGATGGAACTGGCGATAGCGGCCCTTTTGCGGACGCTCGTAACGGAACATCGGGCCGATGTACCACAGACGCTGTTCCTGATTGTACAGCAGACCGTGTTCGATGCCGGCGCGCACGCAGCCCGCGGTGCCTTCCGGGCGCAACGTCAGGCTTTCACCGTTGCGGTCATCGAAGGTATACATCTCTTTTTCCACGACGTCGGTAACCTCACCGATCGCGCGTTTGAATAACGGGGTCTGCTCTACAATCGGCAACCGGATTTCGCTGTAACCGTAGCTGCCCAGCACCTGTTTCAGGGTGCCTTCAATACGCTGCCATAATGCCGTATCTTCCGGCAGGTAGTCGTTCATGCCGCGAATGGCTTGAATGTTCTTTGCCACGTGAGTTCTCTGTCCGTTTTATATAAAAATGAACCCGATTATAGGGACTTTACCCTACGCTGTTCAACGTGGAAGCGCCCCTGGGTTCATGAGTGAGCGGGCCAAACAGGCCCGCCCTACCTATAATGCTTATTTTTCCAGCAGATTGACGCTGATGCGATTGCCTTGATCCATCATCGCCGCCTTGGCGCGAATCTTCGCTTCCAGCTGATCGATCATCTGCTCGTTATCAAAGCGTTCTTTCTGGCGCACACCGTCTTCATAGAAGCCGCTTTTCTTATGGCCACCGGTAACGCCCATGGTCGAAACCAGCGCTTCGCCCGGACCATTCACCACACAACCGATAATGGACACATCCATCGGGGTGATGATGTCTTCGAGACGTTGTTCCAGTGCGTTCACCGTACCGATCACGTCAAATTCCTGGCGGGAACAGGTCGGACAGGCAATGAAGTTGATACCGCGAGCGCGAATGCGCAGCGACTTCAGAATATCGAAGCCAACTTTCACTTCTTCGACCGGATCCGCCGCCAACGAAATACGCAGCGTATCGCCGATGCCTTCCGACAGCAGCAGACCGAGGCCGATCGCCGACTTGACCGATCCACTGCGTGCGCCGCCGGCTTCGGTAATGCCGAGGTGCAGCGGCTGGTCGATACGCGATGCCAGCAAACGGTAGGATTGTACTGCCAGGAACACGTCGGACGCCTTGACGCTGACCTTGAACTGGTCAAAGTTCAAGCGGTCGAGGATGTCCACGTGGCGCATTGCCGATTCGAGTAACGCTTCCGGCGTCGGCTCACCGTATTTTTCCTGCAGGTCTTTTTCCAGCGAGCCGCCGTTGACGCCAATGCGGATCGGGATGTTTTTATCACGCGCGCAATCCACTACCGAGCGGATACGCGATTCGTTGCCGATATTGCCGGGGTTGATGCGCAGGCAGTCAACGCCGTATTCGGCGACCTGCAAGGCAATGCGGTAATCAAAATGGATGTCGGCAACCAGCGGTACATTGACCTGCTGCTTGATCAGCTTGAACGCCTCGGCGGCATCCATGGTAGGGACGGAAACTCGCACGATATCGACGCCGACGCGTTCCAGCGCCCTGATCTGATTAACCGTGGCTTCTACGTCGGTGGTACGGGTGTTGGTCATCGATTGCACGGCAATCGGTGCGCCATCGCCAATTGGCACCTTGCCGACGTAAATGCGTGTAGATTTGCGACGGGTTATGGGTGCTTGGTTATGCATCACTTACTCTCCATTGCTGCTCATGCGCAAAGACACCAGCCGCGCAATTACTGCGCGGCAACGGTCAGACGAGCAACACGGTTTGACTTAACAAACCGGCTTAGATCGACCGGTTTACCTTGATATTGAATCTGTACTGCAGCCGGCGCGCCAATGGTCAGTTTGTAAGGCGCTGTGCCGGTCAGGTTCAGCTTGCCACCGCTTTTTTGCGTGCCGCTGAACAGCGTTTTGCCGCTGGCGTCGGTCACCTGCAGCCAGCAATCGGCAGAAAAATCCATGACCAGCGCGTTAGGATCGGCTGCTGGCGCTGCCACGCCGGCATCGGCGGTTGGCAACGGCGCATCTGCCGCCGGTGCGTTGGCTGCCGGCGCCGCGTCAGGAATACTCGCCTGGCTTGGTGAAACCACCGCCGGTTGCTGCGTGTTATCGGTGCCGGTTGCCGCTGGCGCCGTTGGCGTCGCTGGCACCGCCGGCGCGGGATCGATCGCCAGTGGAGCGGAGTTGCCGTCCACCGGCACGCTGCCGCTCTCGGCGTTGTTGTCGATCAACGGTACCGATTGACCTTCATTGTTTTGAGACAGCTGGGCAGAGGACTGATCGGCCATGGTGGCGATTTCGTCCTGCTGCGCCTTGTGGTTTTGCCACCACCAGGCGCCGGTCAGGCCAATCACCACAAACAGGATCAGCCAGGTAAAGCTCATCAGCCAACCATCGCGCTTTTTACGGCGCTTGCCCAGCGAGAAGCTTTGCATCGGCGCCACTTTGGCCGCCTTGATTGGCGCCTGCTTGGCCAGTATCGGCAGCAGCTCATCCTCTGGCAAATGCACCAGCTTGGCGTAGGAGCGAATATAACCACGGGCGAAGGTCGAAGCCAGATCGGCCGCAAGGTTGTCTTCTTCGATATCGCGCACGGTCGACATTTTGAGACACAGGCGTTCTGCCACCGCCTGCTGGCTCAGCCCGAGTTGTTCGCGGGCTTGACGCAGGCGCTGGCCTGTCGTCATGGATACGGTTTTATCTTGGGAGGCTTCAGTATTCATTAGCTAAGAACTGCTGGTGCTGTTTGGATTGTGGAAAACTTCGCGCTAGCTGCCTGCCATAGCGTTGAACGCTATCCTGACGGCCGGCTAACGCGGCGAAACGAATCTGTAACCATAAACTGTCGGCACTGGCCGGCAGAACGTGCTGATAAACATCTAACAAAAGCTGCGACTGCGCACGTTTCCCTGCTCCAAATTGCTTTTCTGCCTCAACCAACAGCGGCGTGCCCTTATCCGGATCGGCCTTCAGCGCGCGCGTTAACAACCTGCGCGCTTTATCGTTCTGACCCGCCCTCAGGAAGCAGTAACCGGCGTTTTCTAGACTGTCGGCAACCTGGCCGTAGTCAGGGGCCGATGCCGCCGCGCTAAACCGCTGTTGTGCAGGTACATACTGCCCTAAACTGCAAAGAAACGCACCGTAATTATTCAACACGCTACCGTTGCCGGGCGCCAGCTGCAGTGCCCGCTGGTAGCGCTGCTCGGCAGCGCTGTTATCGCCCACACGTTGTTCATACAACGCCATGGCCAACTGCGTCCGGTAATCCTGCGGTGCCGCGTTTGCCGCTTTTTGCAGATTCTGCTGCGCGGCGTCCAAATCGCCCTGCTGCAAATAGGCAAGACCCAGTTGCAAACGCGTCTGCCCCGCTACCGTTGCCGCGCCGTTTTCCGGCGCCGCCCCTGAACAGCCGGCCAACAGCCCAGCAGCCAGCAATAATCCCCATGCGGTCAGCTTCATGCTCAACGGTATGTCCTTATCCGGCGTTAGCCGACGGCCGGAGGAGGTAATGCTCACATAACAGGCTGTTAGTTAACAGAAATCACCCTATGGGACTCAGACCGCCCGCACGTTGATAGGTTCCCCGGCCATTTTCTTTTTCAGGGTACGCTTGGTACGGTCGATCACTTCTCCCGCCAACTGCCCGCAGGCGGCATCGATATCATCGCCACGGGTTTTACGAACAATAGTCGTAAAGCCGTATTCCATCAACACTTTGGAAAAACGATCGACGCGGCTGTTGGAGCTGCGGCCGTAGGGTGCGCCCGGGAACGGGTTCCAGGGGATCAGGTTGATCTTGCACGGCGTATCCTTCAGCACTTCCGCCAACTGATGCGCGTCGTCGGTGCTGTCGTTGATGTGATCAAGCATGACATATTCCACCGTCACCCGCCCCTGATTGGCGTTGGATTTTTCCAGATAGCGGCGCACCGAGGACAGGAAGGTTTCGATGTTGTATTTGCGGTTGATCGGCACGATCTCGTCGCGGATGGTGTCGTTTGGCGCGTGCAGCGAGATCGCCAGCGCGACGTCTATCATGTCGCCCAGCTTGTCCAGCGCCGGCACCACGCCGGAGGTAGACAGCGTGACGCGGCGCTTCGACAGACCGAAACCAAAATCGTCCAGCATGATTTCCATCGCCGGCACTACGTTGTTCAGGTTGAGCAGAGGCTCGCCCATGCCCATCATCACCACGTTGGTGATCGGACGCTGGCCGGTCACCTTCTGTGCGCCGATGATTTTTGCCGCACGCCAGACCTGACCGATAATTTCCGACACCCGCAGGTTGCGGTTGAAGCCTTGCTGCGCCGTCGAACAGAATTTGCATTCCAGCGCGCAACCTACCTGAGAGGATACGCACAGGGTCGCGCGGTCGGCTTCCGGGATATACACGGTTTCGACCTGCTGATCGCCCACCTTGATCGCCCACTTGATGGTGCCATCGGCTGAACGCTGCTCTTCGGCCACTTCCGGCGCACGAATTTCGGCAATGCTCTGCAGCTTGTTGCGCAGGACCTTGTTGATATCGGTCATCTGCTCAAAATCGTCGCAGCAATAGTGATACATCCACTTCATCACCTGATCGGCGCGGAACGGTTTTTCACCCAGTTCGGCAAAAAACTCGCGCAGCTGCTGGCGGTTCAGATCCAGCAGGTTAATTTTGGCCGTAGCCGGTTGTTCCGTTTTAACGGATTGAGTAGTCAGCGAATTATTTTCAGACACGATGTGCTCGGACGTGATGGGTTCTAACATAATGATCTCTGGCCTCGTTATTACACGTTATGGCGCTAAAGAATGGAAAGTAAGTTGTGCACTCAGCCCGCTAAAATTCAGGCTGACGGCACGATGCCCACTGGTTTTCACGCAGCGGCCAACGATGCGGCGGCGAGAAAGACACAGGGTAAAAGCGCGCCCCTGACAAGTCGTCTCATCAGGGGCGCGGCATTGTACAAATTTTAGTAGCGGCTTTCCATGGCTGGAAGGCATTCAGGGCATTTTTATTGTTTCAGCCGGTGAATGCGTACCTGCGCCATGCAAACCTGAACGCATAATACCCAATGATTTCACGCGGTAGCCAAGCGGCTACTGCGTGAAAGACCACCCGGATTAGCGTGCGCAGATTTCGCTTTCGTTGAAGAAATAAGCGATTTCACGCGCAGCAGATTCCGCAGAATCAGAACCGTGCACCGCGTTGGCGGTAAAGCTGTCAGCATAGTCGGCACGCAGAGTACCGGCCAGCGCGTTGTCCGGGTTGGTTGCGCCCATGATGTCACGGTTGCGCTGGATGGCGTTTTCCGCTTCCAGAACCTGAACCATGATTGGACCAGAAGTCATAAACTCAACCAGACCGTCAAAGAATGGGCGGCCTTTGTGCTCGGCGTAGAAGCCTTCAGCTTGCTCGCGAGTCAGTTTCAGCATTTTTGCAGCGATGATCTTGAAGCCCGCACGCTCGAAACGCGCGTAGATAGCGCCGATGTCGTTGTTTGCTACGGAGTTTGGTTTAACGATGGAAAAGGTACGTTCTACGGTCATGATGGCCTCTGTCTAACTTCCAATATAAGCCGGACTAAAATATAGCGTGCCGGCTTTCTCAAGTGGCGCAGATTATATGTGTGCTGTTAACGCTTGCCTACGGGAAAATCAACATTTTATTAAAAAAATATGACCCATTGCGCAAGAAACCCGCGCATTCCCAGCGCGGTACGTCTGATACCGTCGACGGCGATCGGCCAGCGCTACGGCGTCTTATCGGTAGAAGGAATGATATTACGCAGCCAACTGCCCCAGCGACGTTGATAGAACGGCTGAGTGTGCGTTATCAGATAATGGCTTACGCCGCGCTCCTGCTCCGACACCAGGCAGAAATCCACCGGTTCATCTGCCGGCAAGGTTTCGCTGGCGACGCTGCC
Organism: Serratia odorifera; assembly: GCF_900635445.1. Classification (NCBI taxonomy): domain Bacteria; kingdom Pseudomonadati; phylum Pseudomonadota; class Gammaproteobacteria; order Enterobacterales; family Yersiniaceae; genus Serratia; species Serratia odorifera. Next base: position 2,783,531 of record NZ_LR134117.1, on the reverse strand, counting down.
GGCCTCCTGGATCAGCGCCTCAATCGCCGCCGGTTCGCCATCGACCTCCAGCCCCACCAGCAGATTGGGCTTTTCATCAACGGCGCGGTCGTGCATCAACGCCAGAAATGCCCGTCGCACCGGCTTGCGCTGGCTGAACAGCGTGGTTAACGCATCCACCATCGCCGCCGGGTAATCGTCCGGTTGTCCAAGCAGGATCTGGCTGTCTTTGTCGACGTAGTGCTCCACCGGCTTGACCACGCCACCGGTTGCCAACAGCGTCGCCACTTCTTCCGGGTAGAACTCTTTGCCGTACTCCGCCTTCGGATTAAGGAACAGCTCGGCGCCCTGGGTAATTTCGAACAGCACGCGCGCCGGCATGGCGATAAACGGCTGCTGGCCTTCTACCGCCTTTTGCAGCGTGGCAAGCGAAGAGAAGAACGGCACAATGCTGCTGCCGTCCTGCTTTTCCCAATGCTGGATATTCACCGGCGTGTCGGCATTCAGGGCAATCTCGCCTTCCTGCTGCACCTGCTCGCTGTCGCCGAGAATATAAATCGTCGAATCCAGCAGTTCGCGGAAAAAGGACGGCCGATGCGCCGGTTCGCTTACCGCCAGTTTCAGCAGCCGTTCGAGTTCGTTTTCGCCGGCCACGGCATCGTGATGATGGGAACTCATTGTCTACTCCAATGATAAAGGGCTCAGCATGCTGAACCCTTGGCGTATTGATTCTCAACCAACGTTATTTGGCTTTACTCAACAACAGGTTGGCAACGGTGCGCACACCCAGCCCGGTGGCACCGGCCGACCACTGATCCACCGCACCTTTACGGTAGGTAGCAGAACAGTCGATGTGCAGCCAGCCCTGCTGATAATGCTGAACAAAGTGCGACAGGAAAGCGGCGGCAGTGCTGGCACCGGCGCTGTACGCCGCACCGGCCACGTTGTTCAATTCGGCGAAGTTAGACGGCAACTGGCTGCGGTGGAATTCGGCCAGCGGCAGGCGCCAGAACGGCTCGTGTTCAGCCTCGGCGCTGGTCAGCAGTTCTTGGGCCAACGCGTCGTCAAAGCTGAACAACGCGTGGTAGTCATTACCCAGCGCGGTTTTCGCCGCACCGGTCAGCGTCGCGCAATCGACGATCAGCGTCGGATTCTGTTGTGAAGCGTCGATCAGGCCGTCGGCCAGCACCAGACGCCCTTCGGCATCGGTATTCATCACTTCAACGGTTTTGCCATTGCGATAATGAATGATATCGCCCAGCTTGAAGGCATTACCGCTGACCATATTGTCGGCGCAGCACAGATACAGTTTCACCCGCTTATCAAGCCCACGCGCCACGGCCAGCGCCAGCGCGCCAGTCACGGTGGCTGCGCCGCCCATATCGGATTTCATCGAATCCATAAACGCGCTTTGCTTCAGGCTGTAACCGCCAGTATCAAAGGTGATGCCCTTGCCCACCAGACAGGCGAATACCGGCGCGTCCGGATTGCCGGTCGGGTTGTAGTCCAGCGCCAGCAGTACCGGCGGGCGCTCGGAACCGCGGCCAACGGTGTGAATGCCGTGATAGTTCTGCTCACGCAGATCTTCGCCTTTGGTGATGCGATAGCTGACGGCATCGCAACCGACGTCGCACAGCAGGTCGACGGCACGGGTCGCCAATTGCTCCGGCCCCAGATTCTCTGCCGGCATGTTGATGGTGTCGCGTACCCAGTCGATGATTTTCAGCCGCAGATCCAGTTCGTTGCGATCGGCCGGCGACAGTTCCGCCCACTCCACGCTGCGCTGACCTTTCGGGCCGCGAAATCCTTGCCAGAATGCCCAGCTTTGCTCCAGCCCCCAACCGTCGCCGGACAGTTTGACGCGCTTCACGCCCTGGCCGTCAATTTTGCGCGCCGCACGCTGGATGGCGTTCAGTTCGGCTGCGCCGCTCAGATGGATAGTCATGCCTTCGCTGTTGGTGCTCAGCAGCGCCTTTTCTCCCCAGCGCGCGTCAGCAGGGGCGTGGGACAGGGTAATGTGCATAGTTTCAGTTGTCATCGCCTACTCCGTATATGCTTTATACGCGTCATACTTCACGTGACAGGTGTGTTGACTGCGCTCAGTCACCCGGATCACTTGCCGATGGAAGTTGATCGGGATTTCTTCCCTTGCCGTCTTCCTGCCACACGAATTATGTAGGGTATATGCGTTCTTATTAGTCGGATACAAAATAAACGGGCCGCCCATGGCAGCCCGTTACGCTATTAGTCGCTAGTCTGCTTCATCTAACCAGACCAGCAGGATCGCTTCCAGTATTTTTTCGTTGGAAGCCTGCGGATCGTCGTCAAACTCTTCGAGATCGCAAATCCACTGGTGCAGGTCGGTAAAACGCACGGTTTTCGGATCGGTGTCCGGATATGCGTCATACAGGGCTTCGCCGATTTCCCGGCTATCGGTCCACTTCAGTGCCATTATTTCCTTCCTCTTACTCAGCGCTATCCTCTGGAGTTCAAGCTGCCGCCAATGACGCTAGCGCTTGAAAGACAACGGATATCAATGTTCGCGTGCGTGGTTGACGGTATAACGCGGCATCTCGACCACCAGATCCTCGTCGGCGACCAGCGCCTGACAGCTCAGGCGGCTTTCCGGCTCCAGTCCCCAGGCTTTGTCCAGCATGTCGTCTTCCAGCTCGCTGCTTTCTTCCAGCGAATCGAACCCTTCACGCACGATGCAGTGACAGGTCGTGCAGGCGCAGGATTTCTCACAGGCGTGCTCGATATCGATACCGTTGCGCAGCGCGACGTCGAGAATCGATTCCCCTTCGCGGGCTTCCAACACTGCCCCCTCCGGGCATAAATCTTGATGGGGCAGGAAAACAATTTTAGGCATGGTTAAACCTCATCCACAGAATGGCCAGCCAGCGCCCGGCGAATGGAAGCATCCATGCGGCGCGCGGCAAAATCTTGCGTAGTTGCATCTAATGTCTTGATCGCCGCTTCGATAGCAGCGGGATCGGTGCCCTGCACCGCCTGTTGCAAAGCCGCCACGGCGCTGTCGATTGCCAGGCGTTCCTCGCCGTCGAGTAGCGCTGCATCGGTCGCCAACGCGCCTTGCAGACTTTCCAGCACCCTTGACGCTTCAACCCGTTGTTCAGCCAGCATGCGCGCGCTGACATCGCTGTGCGCATGGGCCATCGAATCCTTGATCATGCCGGCAATTTCGGCGTCAGACAGCCCGTAGGACGGCTTGACCTGAATCGACGCCTCGACGCCGGTAGATTTTTCCATGGCGGTGACGCTCAGCAGCCCGTCGGCATCCACCTGGAAAGTGACGCGGATATGCGCGCCGCCGGCCGGTAACGGCGGCAGGCCACGCAGCGTAAAGCGGGCCAGCGAGCGACAGTCCTGCACCAGTTCGCGTTCGCCTTGCAGCACATGGATCATCATCGCGCTCTGGCCGTCTTTAAAGGTGGTAAACTCCTGCGCACGCGCCACCGGAATGGTGGTGTTACGCGGGATCACCTTCTCCACCAGACCGCCCATGGTTTCCAGCCCCAGCGACAGCGGGATCACGTCCAGCAGCAGCATTTCGCTGTCCGGCTTGTTGCCGACCAGAATATCCGCCTGAATCGCCGCGCCGATCGCCACCACTTTATCCGGATCGATAGAGGTCAGCGGCGTACGGCCAAAGAAGGCGCCGACCTGTTCGCGTACCAACGGCACGCGGGTCGAGCCGCCAACCATCACCACTTCCAGCACCTGGTCAGCCGTCACGCCGGCGTCTTTCAATGCCCGGCGGCAGGCCATCAGCGTACGCTTCACCAGCGTGGCGATCAGCGCTTCGAAGCGTTGACGACTCACCTCACCGCGCCAGCCGGCTACCTCAACGGCCACCGAATCGGCCTCGCTGAGGGCAATCTTGGCCTTGATGGCGGCGTCCAGCAGTTGGCGCTGCACACCGTGGTCACTGCGATCGGCAATGCCGGCCTGCTCGCGCAGCCAGTCCGCCAGCAGGTGGTCGAAATCATCGCCGCCGAGCGCGGAGTCGCCGCCGGTGGCCAACACTTCGAACACCCCGCGGCTCAAGCGCAGAATGGAAATATCAAAGGTACCGCCGCCCAGATCGTAAACCGCGATCACCCCTTCCTGCCCGGAGTCCAGGCCGTAGGCGATTGCTGCCGCCGTCGGCTCGTTGAGCAGACGCAGCACGTGCAGGCCGGCCAGACGCGCGGCGTCTTTGGTGCCCTGGCGCTGTGCGTCGTCGAAATAGGCAGGAACGGTGATCACCACGCCATCCAGCTCGCCGTCAAGCGCCTGCTGGGCGCGCGCGCCCAGCGCCTTGAGAATGTCGGCAGAGACGCCAACCGGGTTGAGCAGACCGCCTGCGGTAACCATCATCGGCAAGCCATTGTCGCTGGCCTGGAACTGGTACGGCAGGTTCGGGTAACGCTGCTGCACGTCGGCCAGAGAGCGGCCCATCATGCGTTTGACCGAACTGATGGTATTGGCCGGATCCTGCGCCGCCTGTGCGCGTGCCGCCCAGCCTACGCTGTGGCCAGCGGCAGCATAATGCACCACGGAAGGCAACAGATGGCGATTGTCGGCATCGGGCAGCGTTTCCGCCTGCCCGCTGCGCACCGTGGCAACCAGCGAATTGGTGGTGCCAAGATCGATGCCGGCAGCCAGACGCCGCTGGTGTGGCGCGGCGCTGAGGCCGGGCTCACTGATTTGTAATAAGGCCATATTGAGCTTCCAAAATGAAAAGAATTACTCAAAACCCAGCAGTTTTTCTTCGAGTTGTTCAACCTGTTGCTGGAGTTTGTCCAAGAAACGCAGTTTGCGTACCGTATCGGCGGCGTCGGTCCACTGCTGAGCGTCCAGCTGCTGTACCATCTGCGCGCTGCGCTGCTGGCAGGCATCGTTCAGACGCCCGGCAAACGCCGCCAATGCGTTTTCGTCCGCCTGGCGTTCTATCGCATCGAGCTCTTCGCGCAGCTCCAGCTGTTCCATCAGGAAAGCGGTATCGCGCAGGGTGTGCTGCTCGTTGCCCAAGTCAAAACCGTGCAAAGATAGCATATACTCCGCGCGTTTTAACGGGTGCTTCAGCGTTTGGTAGGCTTCATTGATGGTCGCCGCCTGCTGCAACGCCATCAGGCGTTCACGCTCTGGCTGGCTGGCAAAACGGTCGGGATGGAATTGGCGTTGCAGATCCTGATAGCGGGATGCAAGCAGGCTGCCGTCCACGGGATAGCGAACTGGCAGCCCGAATAAAGTAAAGTAATCCATAGCGTGCTCTGGGCGTTATCGTGATGGTTTAGGTTCCCCCGCGACGCGAGCGGGGGAGCATCTCATCAAACCGCAAGTGAGTAGCGGAGGAACACGATGGACTGTCAGACGTTAAAACTTTCGCCGCAGCCGCACTCGTTTGAGACATTCGGGTTGTTGAACTTGAAGCCTTCGTTCAGGCCTTCCTTAACGAAGTCAAGCTCGGTGCCGTCAAGGTAGACCAGGCTCTTGCCGTCAATGATCACCTTAACGCCTTTGTCTTCGAAAATGACATCATCGTCATTGGTTTCGTCAACAAATTCCAGCACATACGCCATCCCGGAACAACCAGAGGTACGCACCCCTAGGCGCAGGCCGAGACCTTTGCCGCGGTGGTCCAAAAATGCCTGGACGCGTTGCGCAGCGCTGTCGCTCATAGTAATCGACATAACAACCTCACACTCAATTACCCGCCTGGCTTAAGGCCGCCGCCAGTTTGGCCACGGCCCCGAGGTTCAACGGGTAGATAACTCAAAGATAATCACTTGGCGCCGTGCTTGCTCTTATAGTCGGCAATCGCTGCTTTGATGGCGTCTTCCGCCAGGATCGAGCAGTGGATCTTGACCGGTGGCAACTCCAGCTCTTCGGCAATCTGGGTATTCTTGATCGACTCGGCCTGCTCCAGGGATTTGCCCTTCATCCATTCAGTGACCAGCGAGCTGGACGCGATGGCGGAACCGCAGCCGTAGGTTTTGAAGCGTGCGTCTTCGATAATGCCGGCGTCGTTGACCTTGATCTGCAGTTTCATTACGTCACCACAGGCCGGTGCACCCACCATGCCGCTGCCTACGCTAGGATCTTCGTTATCAAAGGATCCCACGTTGCGCGGGTTTTCGTAGTGATCGATTACTTTTTCGCTGTAAGCCATGACTTTGCTCCTGAATCCGATGAATTAATGGTGTGACCATTCGATGCTGTTAATATCCACGCCCTGTTTGAACATCTCCCACAGCGGGGAAAGATCGCGCAGACGGCCGATGGAGTTGCGAACCAGCTGAATGGTGTAGTCGATCTCTTCTTCGGTGGTAAAACGCCCCAGAGAGAAGCGGATCGAGCTGTGTGCCAATTCATCGCTCATGCCCAACGCACGCAGCACATAGGAAGGTTCCAGGCTGGCAGAGGTACAGGCGGAGCCGGAGGAAACGGCCAGGTCTTTCAATGCCATGATCAGCGATTCACCTTCAACGTAGTTGAAGCTGACATTGAGGATATTAGGTGCACCCTGCTCCAGTGAGCCGTTCAGGTAGACTTCTTCCATATCCTTCACGCCGTTCCACAGACGGTCACGCAATACGCGCAGACGCGCCATTTCGCTGTCCATTTCTTCTTTGGCGATACGGTAGGCTTCGCCCATACCGACGATCTGGTGCACTGGCAGCGTACCGGAACGCATGCCGCGCTCGTGACCGCCACCATGGATTTGCGCTTCGATACGGATACGCGGCTTGCGGCGCACATACAGCGCACCAATGCCCTTCGGCCCGTAGATTTTGTGACCGGAGAAGGACATCAGGTCAACTTTCAGCTGGCTCAGATCGATAGGCAGTTTGCCCACGCTCTGAGTCGCATCAACGTGGTAAATGATACCGCGCGCACGGCACATTTCGCCGATGGTGGCGATATCCTGCACCACGCCGATTTCGTTGTTCACGTGCATGATGGACACCAGAATGGTGTCGTCGCGCATGGCGGCTTCGAGCTCTTTCAGATCGATGATGCCATTGCTCTGCGGCGCCAGGTAGGTAACTTCAAACCCTTCGCGCTCCAGCTGACGACAGGTGTCCAGCACGGCTTTATGTTCGGTTTTGCTGGTGATGACGTGCTTGCCTTTCTTTTGGTAGAAATTGGCAGCGCCTTTAATCGCCAGGTTGTCGGATTCGGTTGCCCCTGAAGTGAACACGATTTCGCGCGGGTCAGCGCCAACCAGTTCAGCAATTTGGTTACGGGCGATATCTACCGCTTCTTCCGCCTGCCACCCGAAACGGTGGGAACGGGAAGCCGGGTTACCGAAAGTACCGTCCAGGGTCAAAAACTGCATCATTTTCTCGGCAACGCGCGGATCGACCGGCGTCGTTGCTGAGTAGTCCAGATAAATCGGTAATTTCATTGCTCTTGTGCTCCGTACATCACTTCCAAAAACAAAAATACGTATCGCCAGCTGCTTATGCGCGCAGATTAACGTTAATGGTTTCTTGCAGACGACCGTTGGCCGTGCGGCGCGTATCGTTATTCTGACGGTCTGCCACATCCAGCACTTCCTGGTTGTTCACCAGTTCGGCCAGCGTAATGTTGTTCAAGAACCCGCTGATGCGCTCGCTCAGATCGCGCCACAGGGTGTGCGTCAGACAGCGATCGCCGCCCTGACAGCCTTCCTTGCCCTGACAACGGGTTGCATCTACCGATTCATCGACGGCAGTAATCACCGCGCCAACGGCGATTTCAGCCGCGTCTTTACCCAGCAGATAACCGCCGCCCGGGCCACGCACGCTGGCCACCAGGCCATTCTTGCGCAGACGGGAGAACAATTGTTCCAGATAAGAGAGCGAAATACCCTGACGTTCTGAAATATCCGCCAGAGGAACGGGCCCTTCCTGAGAATGCAATGCCACGTCGAGCATAGCGGTTACGGCATAACGGCCTTTGGATGTCAGTCTCATAGCTAAGTGGTTACCTGTTGGTGAAACATGGCCGAAAGTCTGACATTCCCGAGTAAATCAGTCAACTATTTAACCGAGTAATTTACTCAAGTATTAGCATTATTTGTACCGATTTATAACAAATGCATCTTGAATGCATGTTATATCCCACGGATTAATAATGCTATTGCCGCGTTGCCTGTCCACAGCGTCGCAATAATTACCCTGCTACTTGATCTGCTTATCGATCGACGTCAGCATGCCGCGCAGAATATTCAGCTCCTGCGCTTCCGGGCGCGCGCGGGTAAACAGGCGGCGCAGCCGACTCATGACCTGCCCTGGATGCGTTGGGCGGATAAAGCCGGTGGTCGACAGCGTTTGTTCCAGATGCTGATAAAAACGCTCAAGGTCGTCTACCAGCGGATAAGCCGCTTCTTGCGGCGCCGGCGGCGCGTCTGCCTGCTGACGTTCGAGGTACGCCACGCGCACGTCGTACGCCAGGATCTGAACCGCCATCGCCAGGTTCAGCGAGCTGTAATCCGGATTGGCCGGGATAGCGACATGATAATGGCATTTTTGCAGTTCGTCGTTGGTCAGACCCACGCGTTCGCGGCCGAAGACCAGCGCCACCGGCGCCTGTTCGCCCTCCTGCACCGCACGCACGCCGCATTCACGCGGTTCCAGCATCGGCCAGGGTAGCGTACGTGAACGTGCGCTGGTGCCGACCACCAGACTGCAGCCGGCAATGGCTTCATCAAAGGTATCGACGATGGTGGCATTACCAATGACGTCACTGGCGCCGGCGGCCAGCGCAATGGCCTGCGAATCGGGTTTTACCAGCGGATTGACCAGATAAAGGTTGGTCAGGCCCATGGTTTTCATGGCTCTGGCGGTCGAGCCCATGTTGCCGGTATGAGAGGTTTCTACCAGAACAATGCGAATATTGTGCAGCATACAAACTCTGAGCGTAGCGGAAAATCGTAGCATCTTAACACAGGATGAAGGACATTAGGTATTTTGCCGAACACCTGCTATACTCCGCGCCGTTTCCTGTTCTTTAACATCCTAGTTGGAAGATACCCATGCATCCGATGCTGACTATCGCCGTGCGCGCTGCGCGCAAGGCCGGTAACCTGATTGCCAAAAACTACGAGACCCCGGACGCCGTTGAAGCGAGCCAGAAAGGGACTAACGATTTCGTCACCAACGTCGATCGTGATGCAGAGCATCTGATCATTGACGTTATTCGCAAGTCTTACCCGCAACACACTATCATCAGCGAAGAACGCGGTGAGCTGGTCGGCGAAGATCAGGATGTACAATGGGTGATCGATCCACTGGATGGCACTTCAAACTTCATCAAACGTTTCCCGCATTTCTCCGTTTCCATTGCCGTGCGCATCAAAGGCCGCACCGAAGTGGCGGTGGTTTACGATCCAATGCGCAACGAACTGTTCACCGCGACTCGCGGCCAGGGCGCTCAGCTCAACGGTTTCCGCCTGCGTGGCACCAATGCCAAAGACCTGAATGGCACTATCCTGGCGACCGGTTTCCCGTTCAAACTCAAGCAACACGCGACCCCTTACATCAACGTCGTCGGCAAACTGTTCACCCAGTGTGCGGATTTCCGTCGTACCGGTTCTGCCGCACTGGATCTGGCTTACGTGGCTGCCGGCCGCGTTGACGGTTTCTTCGAAATCGGCCTGAAGCCGTGGGACTTCGCTGCTGGCGAACTGCTGGTGCGTGAATCCGGCGGTTTGGTCACCGACTTCGTTGGCGGTCATAACCACTTCAGCTCCGGCAACGTCGTTGCCGGCAATCCGCGCGTAGTGAAAGCCATGCTGTCCAGCATGCGTGAAGAATTGAGCGAAGCACTGAAACGTTAATATCGCCCGATGAGCTCAGCACGTCTGAGCCTGCTTTGACTATTGAAGCGCTGCTGTTGCAGCGCTTTTTTTATGCCCGTTAACGGGAGAAGGGGCGCACGCCGCTGCCGAATTCCGGCACCGCGCTGGCGTACAACAGAATGCCGGCAAACAGCAGAATCAACCCACCGGCCAGTGCCAGGGTTCCCCACGCCACCGCGCTCCAGGCGGCCGGCGTGCGCGTGCCGCTAATGCGCACCGCCAGACGACGGCTGTAATGCACCAGCAACGCCAGCAGTGAAATGGTTATCGAGGTGCCCAGCGCCATCGCCAGCGCGGAAAGCACGCCCCAGAAAAATACCCCGATCACTTTGGCAAACAGCAGCACCAATATCGCGCCGGAGCATGGCCGCATGCCCATCGCCAGTACGATCGCCAACTGGGTACGCCAGCCGCCGCCGGCCTGCAATTCACTGTCGCTCGGCAAATGACGATGGCCGCAACCGCATTCGGCGCTGTGCAGGTGATCGGCCGGCAACGGCTGCACGGCGCGAATACGCATCGCCGGCACCGGGCGCAACGCGCGGATCGCAGTAAACAGACGCCGCAGCGCACGCCAGCTCAACAGAACGCCAAGCAGCGCCACCAGCAGATAGCTGCCCTTTTCCAACCAGAAACTGCTTTGATGCAACTGGCGTGACGACAGCGCCAGCACTCCCAACACCAGCGTGACCAGACCAATCGCCACCAGCCCTTGCACCAGCGAAGCGGCAAAGGTTAACCGCAGGCTGCTTTTCAGTCGCGCCGGGTGTGTCGCCAGATAGGTGGAGATCACCACTTTGCCATGACCGGGGCCAAGGGCATGCAGCACGCCGTAACCGAGGCTGAACAGCACCAGCGCCATGCCGGCCTGCTGCGGCGCGGCGTTAACCTGTTGCAACAGGCCAGCCATGTGCTGATTCAGCGTTTTTTGCCACACCACGCTCTGCAGCAGAATTTGCGGCCAATAATGCCACACCAGCCGTGCGCCAAGCGCAAACAAGACGCTAAACAGCAGTAGCGGCCACAGGCTGAAGGCCCAGTGACGCCGGCGGCCGGCGGCGCTGCCGAGATTCATTGACATTGCAGGGTAATCCGTTGTGCGAACTGCTGACCGAGTTGCATGTCTTCTCCCGGAGAATCATTTTTATCGAGCGACAGCGCATACGCCTGCAGCGACGCATCCGGCTTCGGCGTCATCAGTTTGAATTGACATTGCTGCGCCATATCCGGCGGCAGATGGATAGCAGATTGATTTTTATAACTCATATCAACAAAGAAGGTCGGATCGTAGGTGGCGATGTCAAACGGTTTGCCCGCCAGCGGCTGCGCTTGTGCCAACGGCAGTACAAATTCCAGCACCGCATTATGGCCACGGCGCGAAAGGTGATATTCCGTTGGCAAATTCACGTATTTTACCGGCTTGCCGTCACGATAGATGTCGGTGAAATAATGCTGCCCGAGCACGTTGGCCATTACTTCAGCCGCCAGTTTCTTCCAGGTCACCGAATCGCTTTTGGCATTGCCCGCGTCGTACAGCAGATCCGCCGAGGTGATCTCATCCATAACCCACACCATTCTCAAACCGACCAATTGACGATCCTTGGCAATAAAGGTGGTGTTCATATCAATAAAGCTGTGCGGATGGGCGGTGGCTGTCACGCTGTACAACACCGTCAAACCAGCCAGCAGATTTCGTAGTTTTAGCATTAAGCGACACTCATTATTGTTATAAAGTAACACAACCTGGCGCAAAATTTCCGCTCAACGGCATAATAACTGTGACGAAAGTTGTAAGCCGAAGTAAAAGCAGGCGTACTGTCCACGTCACGGTAATGCCTTTTGCTATGCTTAGGCATAATTTTAACGTTACCTGCTAGAAGGTGATATGAGCCTGGACACCTCTCCTGTGCCTGAGCTCTCCGGTCAACAACGGCGCTGCCAACTGCTCTTGATGCTGTACGCACCGCTGCCCACAGTAAAACTGGAGACCCTCAGCCAAATCAACGGCGTCGAGCTCCCCATTACCCGGCAAGATATAGCCGAGGTCGCCAGCGAAATCCAGCGTTTCCACCATTTGGACATCGCTGGCAACCCCGACGATGGCTACCAGATTATGGGAAGCACGCTGAATAAGCGCCTGTGCCTGATTCACTGGCTGCGGCGTGCGCTACGTTGCTGTCCGCAGTTTGTCGAGAGCGCGTTCAGCCCGCCGTTGCTGCATGCGCTGGGGGCCGATGCCAAGTTGTCCACGGGTTTGCAGCGCGGCATTGATGACTGCAGCCGCTGGCTTGCTCGTGAACTCGACGCCCGAGATCGCCAATTCTTGCAGCACTACCTTTGCTACTGCCTGTGGGAAAGCGCCTGCCAGCGCCACCCAAAGTTCAACGATCGCCAACGTGCCTGGCTGCATCAGAAAGCAGAATCTCAGGCCGCAAACGCATTATCACAGACGCTGGTGGCGCTGTCTGCCGCTCCGCCGGATGACAGCGAGCAGGATTTTCTGGTGCTGCTGTTTACCATGTTGAAGAACCACAGTTACGAAAGCAGCGATTCCGCGGAAGATTTACGCCTGATGCGCGCCATTGAGCAGATGGTGGAGCGTTTTCAGCAGCTTTCCGGCATGAACTTCAGCAGCAAAAAAGATCTGATCAGCCATCTGTTTGCCCATCTGGCGCCCGCCGTCGAACGCTGTCAGTTTGCTATCGGTATCGACAATATGCTGCTGGACGAGGTGGTGCGTAAATACCCACGCCTGATGCGCACTACGCTGGAAGCGATGGCGCCGTTCGAACAGGAATACGACATTCATTTTTCGCGCGAGGAGGCCGGTCTGGTAGCCATCAGCTTCGGTGCATGGCTGATGCAAGGCAACGCATTGCAGGAGAAACAGGTGCTGCTGCTGACGCTGGACGATCCGCGGTTGGAAGAGGCGCTGGAGTACCAGATCCGCGAATTGACATTATTACCGTTAAATATCAAGTATCTGTCGCTAAGCGAGTTTCACGATTCCGGCGCGCCGCAGGGCGTGGCGCTGGTCATAACCCCCTACGCCACCCTGCCGCATGCGGCGCAACCACCGCTAATCCACACCGTCTTACCGCTGGAACGCGGACAGCGCAAAACTATCCGCGCATTGTTGGAATCACCTTAGCGAATGGCTGACCGCGGCGGCCGGTGGGCGGATAAACAACGCCGGCACCACGATCGCCGCCATCACCCAGAACACCCCGGCTTGCAGATGTTCGAACAGGAAACCGGCAATCACCGTCATCACCGCAATACCACCGCCCATCGCCAGCGCGGAATAAACCGCTTGCAGCCGGATCACCTCCGCTCCCTTGCGCGCGGCAATGAAACGCATCGCCGCCAGATGACAGACGGTAAAGGTGCCACAGTGCAACACCTGCACCAGCAGCAGCCAGCTAAGCTCAGTGGTCGAGGCCATCAACCCCCAGCGCAGTATGCCGCAGCAGGCAGACAGCAACAGCAGATTGCGGGCGTTCCAACGGCGGAACAGGATATTGCTGCTGGCAAAAATAATCACTTCTGCCACCACCCCCAACGACCAGAAGTAGCCGATGGCAGAGGCTGAATAGCCGGCTTCCTGCCAGTATATGGAGGCAAAACTGTAATAACCGGCATGCGCCCCCTGCAACAGGGTGACGCACAGCAAAAAACGCCAGACCGGCCCTTCGCTGAGCAGTTCACGCCAGGAACGGTGAGGCACCTCATGCGCGCGCGCCTCGCCTTGCGGCATGACGCTGGGTTTGAGCAACATGCCAAGCAGCATCGCCATCAGGCTGAAAATCAGGCTGAACAGGATGGCATTATGACCCCAGGCCGACACCAGTTGCCCGGTGAGCGCCGAACCAATGACGAACGCCAGTGAGCCCCATAGGCGCACTCGCCCATAATCCATGGAAATCTGTTTTTGCCAGGTGGCGGCTAATGCGTCAGTCAGCGGTACCAGCGGCGAGAAAAACAGGTTAAAACCGGCGATCACCAGCATTAGCCAGCCCCAGCCATTGCCAAAACAAAAGCCGACCGCAAAGGCCAGCGTCAACAACGCCAGGATGCGTAATGCGGTAACCAGATTCGACGGATCTTTAACCCGTGGAGCGATCAGTAAACTGCCAAGAAAACGTGCTACCAGTCCGGCCCCCAGCAACATGCCGATGGTATCGGGTTCCAGCCCTTCGCCTTTTAACCAAACGCCCCAGAACGGCAGGAAAATGCCATAAGAAAAGAAATAGGTGAAATAGCTGAGAGACAGCCAACGCGTTGATTGCAAAACCATGTTCCCTCCGGTGTGTGGGCGATACTTTGACAGAGCTCACATCGGCTAGCAATCATGATTCATATCCACCGAACCATAGTGTCGATCAGTTCACACTTTGCCGGATATCGGCGTAAAAAAACCCGCCGCAGCGGGTTTGGTTCATCCCAATGGAACTTATGCGTAAACCGGCAGGCGGGCGCAGATATCCAGGACTTTCTGTTTGGTGCGTTCGATAGTGGCTTCGTCGTTGATGTTGTCCAACACGTCGCACATCCAACCCGCCAGCTCGCGAACTTCCGCTTCCTTGAAGCCGCGACGGGTTACCGCCGGCGTACCGATACGAATACCGGAGGTCACGAACGGGCTCTTCGGATCGTTTGGCACGCTGTTCTTGTTAACGGTAATATTGGCGCGGCCGAGGGCTGCGTCCGCTTCTTTACCGGTCAGGTTTTTCTCCACCAGATCCAGCAGGAACAGGTGGTTGTGGGTGCCGCCGGAAACCACTTTGTAGCCGCGCTCCAGGAACACTTCGACCATCGCCTTGGCGTTGTTGGCCACCTGCTGCTGGTAAACCTTGAACTCGGGCTCCATGGCTTCTTTCAGCGCGACGGCCTTGCCGGCGATCACGTGCATCAGTGGGCCGCCCTGCCCACCCGGGAACACCGCGGAGTTCAGTTTCTTGTACAGATCTTCGTCGCCGCCTTTCGCCAGGATCAGGCCGCCACGCGGGCCAGCCAGCGTCTTGTGCGTGGTGGTGGTAACGATATGCGCGTGCGGCACCGGGTTCGGGTAGACGCCAGCGGCGATCAGACCGGCCACGTGCGCCATGTCAACGAACAGGTAAGCGCCGATGCTGTCAGCAATTTCACGCATTTTTGCCCAGTCGACCACGCCAGAATAGGCGGAGAAACCGCCGATGATCATCTTCGGTTTGTGCGTCTGTGCCTGCTTGGCCAGATCGTCATAGTCGATTTGGCCTTTTTCGTCGATGCCGTAAGGCACGACGTTATACAGTTTGCCGGACAGGTTGACCGGAGAGCCGTGGGTCAGGTGGCCGCCGTGCGCCAGGTTCATGCCCAGAATGGTGTCGCCCGGCTGCAGCAGCGCGGTGTAGACAGCAAAGTTGGCCTGAGAACCGGAGTGCGGCTGAACGTTGGCATAATCCGCACCGAACAGCTGCTTGGCGCGATCGATAGCCAGTTGTTCAACGATATCGACGTATTCGCAGCCGCCGTAGTAACGCTTGCCCGGGTAGCCTTCAGCGTATTTGTTGGTCAACTGGGAACCCTGAGCCTGCATGACGCGCGGGCTGGTGTAGTTCTCAGAGGCAATCAGCTCGATGTGCTCTTCCTGACGCACCACTTCTTGCTCCATTGCGCGCCACAGTTCGGCATCGTAATCGGCAATGTTCATTTCACGCTTTAACATCCGGCTTCTCCTGACTTGAATCCCGCTAACTAAAAAATCACCAAATAACTACCCGTTTGGGTTCTGGGCAACAGTGTAAACTGTTTTCACCTGTCGAAGATAGGTCTTGACAGAGGTTTTTACGCAAACGATTGGCTTTAGCTGCGACAAGGCTTTGATCCACCAAATGCGCCCGTTATTCAACGGACATTTCCTCATGCCGCCAATGCGTTTTTTTCATGTTCTGTGAAGCCGATCGGTGATTAACAAACACATAACAAAAAAGCGGGTATTTACAAGCCTGACGCAACCTTATAAGATGCATTTAAAATGCATCATTATATAAAATCGGAACATAGCACAAAGGAGTGCCACCATGCTGGATAGCCAAACCATCGCCACCGTAAAGTCCACCATCCCCCTGCTCGCCGCCACCGGGCCAAAGCTGACCGCGCATTTCTACGATCGCATGTTCGCCCATAACCCTGAGCTGAAGGATATCTTCAATATGAGCAACCAGCGCAACGGCGATCAGCGCCAGGCGCTGTTTGATGCCATCTGCGCCTATGCCGGCAATATTGAAAATCTGGCGGCGCTGCTGCCTGCGGTTGAGCGTATTGCGCAAAAACACGCCAGCTTCAACATTCAGCCAGAGCAGTATCAGATTGTCGGGACACATCTGTTGGCAACGCTGGACGAAATGTTCAGCCCGGGACAGGAAGTGCTGGACGCATGGGGTAAGGCTTACGGCGTATTGGCCAACGTATTTATCCAGCGTGAAGGCCAGATTTATCAGGAAAGTGCTACCGGAGACGGCGGCTGGCGCGATCGCCGCGCTTTCCGCATCGTGAAAAAACAGCCACAGAGTGAGGCAATCAGCAGTTTTATTCTGGCGCCGGTCGACGGTGGCCGCGTGGTTGACTTCAAGCCGGGCCAATATCTGGCGGTGTATATCAACCACCACAGCATTGAACACCAGGAAATACGTCAGTATTCACTGACCGCCGCCCCTAACGGCGAATTTTATCGCATCGCGGTAAAACGCGAACAGCACGGCATCGTGTCCAACTTCCTGCATCAGCAGGCAAAAGAAGGCGATGTGATTGAGATAGCACCGCCGCACGGCGACTTCTTCCTCGACGTTTCACCGTCGACGCCGGTGGCGCTGATTTCCGGCGGCGTTGGCCAAACGCCGATGCTTGGCATGCTTAACGCGTTGTACAACAATCAGCACCAGGCTGAGATACATTGGCTACACGCGGCGGAAAACGGCCGCGTCCACGCTTTTGCCGACGAGGTTGCCGACCTTGCAACACGGATGCCGAAGCTGAGTCGGCATGTGTGGTATAGCCAACCGAGCGAGAACGACGTTGAAGGCCGTGATTACCAATCACGCGGCCTGATGGATCTTGGCACCGTTCGCGCTTCGCTCGATAACCCGTTGATGCATTACTACTTCTGCGGCCCGGTGGCGTTTATGCAATTTGTCGCACAACAGTTACTGGCAATGGGCGTTAACGTCGAGCGCATTCACTATGAATGCTTCGGCCCGCACAAGGTGCTGTAACTACCGCGCAACACGCAACACAATAAAAAAACGGGCCGACGTGGCCCGTTTTTTTATGCCGGAAGGGGTGACTTAAATGGCCTCTTCGTCCTGCTCGCCGGTACGGATACGCACCACCCGCGCCACGTCAAACACGAAGATCTTGCCGTCGCCAATTTTGCCGGTCTGCGCAGTTTGCATGATGGTTTCAACGCAGGTATCGACAATATCGTCGGCCACCACAATCTCGATTTTCACCTTGGGCAGGAAGTCGACCATATATTCCGCGCCGCGATACAGTTCGGTATGCCCCTTCTGCCGGCCAAAGCCTTTAACTTCGGTCACGGTCATGCCGGTAATGCCGACTTCAGCCAGCGCTTCACGCACGTCATCCAGTTTGAACGGCTTGATAATAGCGTCGATCTTTTTCATCTCGTTTCCTCGCGCCTATCCACTAGGCTGTTTTCTGGCCATTTTGCGCCAGGGCAGTGCTCGGACGTCTCACGTACTGCCTGTACGCTGTGGCCCTGCGCGCTGCCCGCACCCAAACTGACGGCGACAATGACGCCTAGTGAATAGGCGCTTCAATTACCAATTTTTGCGGCCAAAGCCGGAGGTGATCGGATAGCGACGATCCTTGCCGAAGTTCCGGGCGGTGATGCGCGGCCCGACGGCGGCCTGACGACGCTTGTATTCGTTGATGTCCACCAGGCGGATCACTTTGCGCACGATCGCTTCATCGAAACCGGCGGCGACCAGATCGACCACCGACATATCGCGTTCGACGTAACCTTCCAGAATGGCATCTAAAATATCATAAGGCGGCAGGCTGTCCTGATCGACCTGATCCGGCGCCAGCTCGGCGGACGGCGGACGATCAATCACCCGCTGCGGGATCACATACGACACGGTATTACGGTATTCCGATAGCTTGAACACCAGGGTTTTCGGTACATCCTTCAATACGTCGAAGCCGCCAGCCATATCACCGTACAGCGTGGCGTAACCCACCGCCATTTCGCTCTTGTTGCCGGTGGTCAGCACGATGCTGCGCCGTTTGTTCGACAATGCCATCAGCACCACGCCGCGGCAGCGCGCCTGCAGGTTTTCTTCGGTGGTATCGCGTTCGGTGCCGGCAAACATCGGCGCCAATTGGCCCATAAAGGCGTCAAACATCGGCTCGATGGAAACAACGTCAAACTCGACGCCGAGTATCTCGGCTTCTTCCTTGGCGTCGGCAATGCTGATATCCGCGGTATAGCGGAACGGCATCATCAGCGCCTGCACTTTTTCCTTACCCAGCGCATCCACCGCAATCGCCAGCGTCAAGGCCGAATCGATGCCCCCCGACAGGCCCAGTACCGCGCCTTTGAAACCGTTCTTGTTGACGTAGTCGCGCACCGCCAGCACCAGCGCTTCGTAGATTTGCGCCAGCTGCGGCAATTCGGCGGCAGGCGCAGTCATTGGCACCACTTCACGCTCGTTGAACTGCAACAACGTCACCTGTTCGGCAAACGCTGCCAGGCGGTGGGTCATATTGCCTGCGGCATCAAAGACCTTTGAGCAACCGTCGAAAATCAGTTCGTCCTGCCCGCCGATCTGGTTCAGGTACACCAGCGGCAGATTGGTGCGCCGGCAGTGGCCGGCCATCAGCGTCTTGCGGATATACGGCTTTTCCCGGTTATAAGGCGAGGCGTTAATCGACAGGACAATTTCAGCGCCGGCGGCTTTCGCCGCGTCAATCGGCTCGGGGAACCACAGGTCTTCACAAATCAGCAGACCGAGACGGTAGCCTTTCAGCTCCACCACGCAGCTTTCCTGCCCGGCGTGGAAATAGCGTTTTTCGTCAAACACGCCATAGTTCGGCAACTGCTGCTTGAAGTAACGCGCCCGCAGCTCGCCGTCGGCGAACAGCGACAACGCATTGTATAACTTGTCGCCTTCCCGCCACGGATGGCCGACCAGGATCGCGACCTCGCCCGACGCCTGTTGCAGGCGGTTAAGCTGCAGGTCGCAGCGCTGATAGAAATCGTCACGATACAGCAGGTCTTCCGGTGGGTAACCGGACAGCGCCAGTTCGGTGAACATAACCAGATCGGCTCCCGCCTTCTGCTGTTCCTGCACGATTTGCAACATGCGCTCGCTGTTGCCTTCAATATCGCCCACCAGCAAATTCAGCTGGGCTAACGCAATGGAAAGTGATCTGCTCATATTTCTATGGTCTGTTTCCAGGTCATGTGTTGCGAACCTGCCGAAGCACGTTCAGGAAAAAACATCATTCTTTAAAATCGTTGGCGTCAAGTTCATGACGCGATAACAACTTATAAAACTCGGTGCGATTGCGGCCTGCCATGCGCGCAGCCTGGGTCACGTTGCCCTTGGTAATTTGCAATAGCTTGCGCAGGTAATGCAATTCAAACTGGTTGCGCGCCTCGACAAAGGTCGGCAACGCGGTGTTTTCGCCTTCCAGCGCCTGCTCCACCAACGCTTCGCCGATCACCGGCGCCGAGGTCAATGCCACGCACTGTTCAATCACGTTGACCAGTTGCCGCACATTGCCCGGCCAACTGGCGGTCATCAGGCGTTTCATCGCATCGGTAGAGAAACTGCGCACGAACGGTTTGTGTCGTTTGGCCGACTCTCTCAGCAGGTGATTGGCCAGCAGTGGGATATCCTCGGCACGTTCGTTCAACGCCGGAATTTTCAGGTTCACTACGTTCAGACGGTAGTACAAATCTTCACGAAATTCATTCTTCGCCATCGCTTTCTGTAAATCGCGATGGGTGGCGGAAATGATGCGTACGTCGATATCCAGATCGCGGTTGCTGCCCAGCGGCCGTACCTTGCGCTCCTGCAGCACCCGCAGCAGTTTGACCTGCAGCGACAGCGGCATATCGCCGATTTCGTCGAGGAACAGCGTGCCGCCGGCCGCCGCCTGGAATAGCCCTTCTCTGCTGCTGACCGCGCCGGTAAAGGCCCCTTTGGCATGACCAAACAGTTCCGATTCCAACAGCTGCTCCGGCAGCGCGCCGCAGTTGATGGCGATAAAGGTTTTCTTGGCCCGTGGGCTGGCGCCGTGAATCGCCTGCGCCAGCACTTCCTTGCCGGTGCCGCTCTGGCCATTAATCAGCACGCTGACATCGGACTGCGCCACCATTTTCGCCTGCTCCAACAGACGCAGCATGATCGGGCTACGAGTGACGATGGCTTCACGCCAGCTTTCGTCACCGGCCGGTTTTGACAGCGACAGCGCATCGTCGATGGCTTTATACAGCGCATCGCGATCGACCGGCTTGGTCAGGAAGCTGAACACCCCCTGCTGGGTTGCCGCGACGGCATCGGGGATAGAACCATGGGCGGTGAGAATGATCACCGGCATGCCCGGTTGATGCTTCTGGATTTCGGCAAACAGCGCCATACCGTCCATTTCATCCATACGCAGGTCGCTGATGACCATGTCGATTTTTTCACGCGCCAATAGGCGCAGCGCTTCCTGGCCGCTTTCAGCGGTGGTGACATGGAAACCTTCGCTGGTCAGGCGCATCCCCAGCAGCTTCAACAGGCTGGGATCATCGTCAACCAATAATAAATTGGCCGGTTTGCGGGCTGTCATTGCGCTTTAGGCTCCTTATTGGCAGGTGGCGGCGCATAAGTGTCTTCCGGTTCAACCGGCAGCGCGGTGCCCTTTTCCGTTGCGCCTTCCGGCTCGGCCGGTTTGGCCGTAGCGCTCGGCTTGGCCTGACTGGCGGCATTATCGGGGATCTCACCCTGCATTTGCTTACGGGAAGAGAGTTGACGCTCGATATCCGTCAGGTTTTCCAACTTGCGTGAGGTGTCCTGCAGTTGGCTTTGCAGCCGAGCCTGGCTTTGGCGCAGCGTATCAATCTGGCTGTCGGTTGCCTCTTGCAGATGCTGATAGCGGGCTCGTTCATCGAACAGCGAAATTTGCAGCACCTGCTGTTGACGCCACAATTGCAGCAGCGGCCGCAGCGTACTCGGGAAGTCCAGGCGGTAGTGGTTCAGACGATCGATCATCTGGCGACGTTCCGCCGACGTCGGTTCGGCGCTGCCCAACAGGATGCTTTGCTTGAACATGCCATCCCAGGCGGTGCCGGGAAGGGTTTTTGCCAGGGTACGTGCCTGGGTGGAACCGATCCGATCGGCACAGTCCATGGCACGCAGCCAGTATAGGGAATTGTCCAGCGCATCCTTGTCGTTGAGCTGCCACAGGGTATCGCACGGTGCGATACGGTAGTCGACAACTTTGCTATCAGGAATCGCTTCCTGCTGCTGCGGCTCGAGACCGCTGCTGACGGCGCGATCGGCGCAGCCGGCTAACAAAAACGGGGCAAAAAGAAGCGTGCCCAGAAAAGAAAGTGGACGCTTGCCGAGCGGTGCGCGCGCAGTAGCGCGCGGGGAACGTTCGATCTGGGTCAGACGAGCGCGTTGTGGCCATATGTACATTATTTATTCATTCTCGGCGGTTAATGGCAATTCAATTCGGAAGCAGACATCAGCGTCATCGACGTTGACCAACTGCAATTCGCCGCGCATCCGGCGGATACAATCTTGTGCGATACTCAGGCCGAGCCCGCTTCCTTTTACCGCCCCTTTCCGCTGCTGACTACCTTGGAAAAAAGGCTCGAAAATCATGGTTTGTTCGGTTTCGGGGATTGGCGTGCCAGTGTTGGCGACGTCAATCTGCA
Source organism: Serratia odorifera (assembly GCF_900635445.1). Lineage (NCBI taxonomy): Bacteria > Pseudomonadati > Pseudomonadota > Gammaproteobacteria > Enterobacterales > Yersiniaceae > Serratia > Serratia odorifera. The sequence goes on along the minus strand of NZ_LR134117.1, from coordinate 2,761,767 downwards.
CCCGTTGCCCAATTTGGCGGCTACGAATCCAAATGTTACCGGATTCCTTGCCGTAGTGCACCGCATTGGAATAGAGATTATCCAGCACGCGCATTAATAGCGTAGGCTCTGCCCAGCAAATTTCGGCATCAAGCTGTATGTCGGTGCGGATCATCTTGGCTCTCGCCGGCAGACTATGGGCCGCCACCACCATCTCGACCATCTCGCTCAGCTCGACGTTTTCATGCTCGGCCGGCCCATCCGCCAGCTTACGATTGTAGTCGAGCAATTGCTCGATCAACTGCTGCAGATGGCGACTGCTGTGATCGAGAATGGTCACCACTTCTTTTTGATCGGAGGTCAGCGGCCCCGCCACTTCGTCCGCCAACAGTTCGGTGCCTTCACGCATGCTGGCCAACGGCGTTTTCAGTTCATGGGAAATATGGCGCAGGAACTCATGACGCTGCGATTCCAGCCATGCCAGCCGCTCGCTCAGCCAGATGATCCGCTGTGCCAACGAGCGCAGTTCGCGCGGCCCTTTGAACGATGCCGCCGAGCCCAGCGCACGGCCTTCGCCCAGGCGGTTAATCATCTGCTCAACCGCCTTTACCGGCCCAATAATCATGCGGGTGAACAGCACCACCAACAGCACGCTGACCAGAAACAGCAACAGCGCCTGCCAGCCGAAAAACTGCCCGCGTTCGGCAATCGCCTGCTGCAGTTGCTGACCGCGCGAGTACACCACTGCACGCGTCGCCTGCACCATTTCGGCATTGGAACGCGAGAACGACTCCAGCAGGGTCGAGGTTTCTTTATCGGGGCCGCTGCTTTGGCATTTGATGGTCGCCAGTTGCGTCAGCAGATCGCGCAACGTCTGATAATAGCGTTCATCCGGCAGGATCGGGGCATGGGCATCAAGCATTTGAGAATATTGTTTGCGCTGATTTTGATACAGGCGTTCCAGCGTCGGGTCAACCAGCACACAATACTGACGATAGCTGCGCTCCATTTCCAGCGCCACGCTGGTCATCGCCTCACTGCGGCGGGCATCCACCAGCGTGGTGCGGTTGATATCGGCCGCCTGCGAGCTGAGATGATTCAGACTTTGATAGGCTTGATATGCCAATACCAGCAATGGCAGTAACACCAGCAGAAACGCCATCAGCACCAATTGGCGCAGCGAGCGGGGGAATAAACGCCATCTTTTCAACGAAATCATCTCATTGTCCCTTGTCTGCCCTGATGCTAACCGAGTCGCCGGCAAGAAAAAAGCCTGTAGGTGGATAATCCTGCATGCACGGCGCAAAATGGATTGCAATGCAAAACAGCGCCAGGCAACGCGCCACACCGCTTTCACGCAGGTAAATCGGTAAACAGGGGGATTGCAGGGCGGCAAACAGACGGACGTAAGAAGAGGACTGGAGCAGTGACGTTGGGGCAAAACTGCCCCATCGCAAGGAATATGTGGATGCCCTTAAGCCTCGTCCCCAGGGTGATGTAGCCCGCAGGCTGGCATCGAATGGGACGAATAGCATCCAGATGTATCCGATATTGATGAACGTTTCATCACAGTTGGATACAGGCGGTGCCTCACTCCACGTGTCGCCCGATGCTTGATAAAGTCGCTTGCGCGTCTGTTATCGGTTTGGTTGGACGATAGGCACCATTTCTTTGGCATCATTCGGAGGCTTATGAGGCATGGATTCGGTTTATTTACCGGCCATCATAAAAAGTTGAATGAGCAACTGACAAGTATCATGCATTATGTGTGCCAACTTTTCAAATATTTTTATATTCAACTGATTTAAAACGATTTATTAACAAGCATCCTTATTTAAAGGGTGTTTTCACCCGGCAATGCTGTGCGTAAATTCACCAGGCTGTCGCCAAAACACGACAACCTAAGTCAATTTATTTACTATCATTATAAATCAATAGGTTAGATGTCACCTTTTAGCGACATCCTTAATAAGGTTTGTCGCGAATAACCGACAGTCTGCAATTTTGGCGAGAATCAGCAGATTAAGCGCGACTGGCGAGTTTACTGGCCGGTACCTTGCCGCATCGAACAAGCCGAGAGAGGACGTCTGGTGACGCCGACAGCTCAGCCACTCCGCCGCGATAAGCTGGGGTCTGGGGTCTGGTTGCACATTTTAACTGGAGGAACCGACACCCAGGCATCCATTGGCCAAGGTGTCGGTAACCGGGGCCGGGAACGGCCCCTGAGACATTAACCCAGTTGCTGGCGCGCATTGCGGAACATGCGCATCCACGGGCTGTCTTCACCCCACTCTTCCGGGTGCCAGGAGTTGCTGACGGTACGGAATACCCGCTCCGGATGCGGCATCATCACCGTCGCACGCCCGCTGGCGCTGGTCACAGCGGTAATGCCGTTTGGCGAGCCGTTCGGGTTGGCCGGGTAGGCTTCCGTGACCTGGCCGGCATTGTTGACGAAGCGCAATGCCACCAGTCCCTGACTTTCCAACGCGGCCAAATGCGCCGCATCACGGACTTCAACATGCCCTTCGCCATGCGACACCGCAATCGGCATCCGCGAACCGGCCATGCCCTGCATAAACAGCGACGGGCTGGCCGCCACTTCGACCAGGCTAAAGCGTGCTTCGAAGCGATCCGACAGGTTGCGTACGAAGCGCGGCCACTGTTCGGCACCGGGGATCAGCTCACGCAGGTTGGACATCATCTGGCAGCCGTTACACACGCCCAGCGCCAGCGTCTGCGGACGGTGGAAGAAAGCTTCAAACTCGTCACGTACGCGCGGGTTGAACAGAATCGACTTCGCCCAGCCCTCGCCAGCACCCAGTACGTCACCATATGAGAAACCACCACAGGCTACCAGCGTATGGAAGTCCTGCAGATCGCGACGCCCCGTCAGCAAATCGCTCATATGCACGTCGATGGCGTCAAAACCTGCGCGGTGGAACGCCGCCGCCATTTCAACGTGGGAGTTGACGCCCTGCTCACGCAGCACCGCGACTTTCGGCCGCGCGCCCTTGGCAATATAAGGTGCCGCGATGTCCTCTTGCGGCGCAAACGTCAATTTGACGTTCAGCCCCGGATCGCGTTCATCCTGTTTGGCCTGATGTTCCTGATCGGCACAGTCAGGGTTATCGCGCAGGCGTTGCATTTGCCAGGTGGTTTCCGCCCACCAGGTGCGCAGCGTGCTGCGGCTTTCGCTATAGACCGGTTTATCGCCCTGGGTTATGACGAAGCGATCGCCAGCCTGAACCCGGCCGATATGATGCACATTGTCGCTCAGGCCATGCTGGGCAAAAATCTGTTGCACCGCAGCCCGGCGTTCGGCGCTGACCTGAATCACCGCCCCCAGTTCTTCATTGAACAGCGCCGCCAGCGCATCCGCGCCCAGCGCCTGGATATCCACCGCCACGCCGCAGTGACCGGCAAAGGCCATTTCCGCCAGCGTGACCAGCAAACCGCCATCGGAACGGTCGTGGTAAGCCAGCAACGCACGATCCGCTACCAGCTGTTGCATCGCATTGAAGAAACCGGCCAGTTGCTCAGCGCTGCGCACGTCCGCCGGTTGGTCGCCCAACTGGCGGTAAACCTGTGCCAGTGCGGTTGCCCCCAGCGCGTTGTGGCCGTTACCGAGGTCAATCAGCAACAGCTCGGTGTCGCCCTGGTCGGTACGCAGCTGTGGCGTCACGGTATGGCGAACGTCTTCTACCCGGGCAAAGGCGGTGATCACCAGCGACAGCGGTGAGGTCATCTCGCGTTGCTCATTACCTTCCTGCCAGCGGGTTTTCATCGACATCGAATCTTTCCCCACCGGGATCGTGATGCCCAACGCCGGACACAGTTCCTCGCCCACCGCTTTTACCGCCTCATACAGGCCGGCATCTTCCCCTGGGTGGCCGGCTGCGGCCATCCAGTTGGCGGAAAGCTTCACGCGTTTGAGGGAGCCAATGTTCGTCGCCGCCAGGTTGGTCAGCGCTTCGCCCACCGCCAGACGGCCCGAAGCGGCAAAGTCCAGCAGCGCCACCGGCGCACGTTCGCCAAGAGACATCGCTTCACCATAGTAGCTGTCGAGGCTGGCGGTGGTTACCGCGCAATCTGCCACCGGGATCTGCCATGGGCCTACCATCTGATCGCGCGCCACCATACCGGTCACGGTACGGTCGCCAATGGTGATCAGGAAGGTTTTCTCTGCAACAGCCGGCAAGTGCAGCACGCGTTTCACCGCGTCAGCCACGCTGATACCATCGCGCAGCACCGGCTCGCCCTTGGCCTGCAGACGCGTGACGTCGCGGGTCATTTTTGGCGTTTTGCCAAGCAGCACGTCCAGCGGCATATCGATCGGCTGGTTATCAAAATGATCATCGTTCAGCGTCAGGTGGCGTTCTTCGGTTGCTTCGCCGATCACCGCGTACGGCGCACGTTCACGGCGGCAAATTTCGTCAAACTGCGCCATCTGTGCCGGCGCAATCGCCATGACATAGCGTTCCTGCGATTCGTTACACCACACTTCCAGCGGGCTCATGCCCGGCTCATCGTTAAGGATGTCACGCAGTTCGAAACGGCCACCGCGGCCGCCGTCGCTCACCAGTTCCGGCATGGCGTTGGACAGACCGCCAGCGCCCACGTCGTGGATAAACAGAATCGGGTTGTCGGCGCCCAGTTGCCAGCAACGGTCGATGACCTCTTGGCAACGACGCTCCATTTCCGGGTTGTCACGCTGTACCGAGGCAAAATCCAGATCGGCGTCGGATTGGCCGGAATCCATTGACGATGCCGCACCGCCGCCCAGACCGATATTCATTGCCGGGCCACCCAGTACCACCAGCTTGGCGCCAACGGTAATTTCGCCTTTCTGCACGTGATCGGCGCGAATGTTGCCGATACCGCCCGCCAGCATGATTGGCTTGTGGTAGCCACGCAGTTCAACGCCGTTGTGGCTATTGACCTGCTCTTCATAGGTACGGAAGTAACCGAGCAGCGCCGGACGGCCGAATTCGTTATTAAACGCCGCCCCGCCCAGTGGGCCTTCAGTCATGATATCCAATGCGCTGACGATGCGATCCGGCTTGCCGAAATCCTGTTCCCACGGCTGTTCAAAACCAGGAATGCGCAGGTTGGATACCGAGAAGCCCACCAGACCGGCCTTCGGCTTGGCACCCCCGGCCGGTGGCACCCTCGTCGCGGATTTCGCCGCCGGAACCGGTGGCAGCGCCCGGCCAAGGAGAAATCGCCGTCGGGTGGTTATGGGTTTCAACCTTCATCAGAATGTGCGTATCTTCCTGATGATAATCATATTGGCCGTTTTGCGGCGCAGCGAAGAAGCGCCCGACCTGCGAGCCTTCCATCACCGCGGCGTTGTCTTTATACGCTGACAGCACGTAGTCCGGCGTATGTTCGAAGGTGTTTTTGATCATCTTGAACAGCGATTTAGGCTGCTGTTCGCCGTCTATGATCCAGTCGGCGTTGAAAATCTTGTGGCGACAGTGCTCAGAGTTGGCCTGTGCAAAACATATACAGTTCGATGTCCGTCGGGTTGCGCCCCAAACCGGTAAATGCATTCAGCAGGTAGTCAATTTCGTCCTGGGCCAGCGCCAGGCCCAGTTTGACATTCCGCCTTTTCCAGCGCACTGCGTCCTTCCCCCAGCACGTCCACCGCCTGATACGGCGCTGGCTGGTGGTGAGCAAACAGTTTTTCCGCCTGTTGCAGATCGCTGAACACGGTTTCCATCATGGCGATCGTGCAGCAATGCGGCCAGTTGCTGCCATTGCGCTTCGCTCAACGCCGGCGCCGTGACGTAAAACGCCAGACCGCGCTCCAGGCGTTCAACCTGCGACAAGCCGCAGTTATGGGCAATGTCGGTGGCTTTGGATGACCAGGGGGAAATGGTGCCCGGACGCGGCGTTACCAACAGCAGGCGTCCCTCCCGGAGCGTGTTCGGCGAGAGAAGGACCGTACTTGAGCAAGCGCGTGAGCTTGCCATGTTCTTCGGCACTTAGCGGTGCGCTAACATCGGCAAAGTGGACGTACTCGGCATAGATATCACTGACCGGAAGTTGTGCGTCCTGGCAGCGGGACAGCAGTTTGGTAACACGAAAAGCCGACAAAGCGGGCGAACCACGCAGTATTTCCATAATCAAAGTTCTCTCGTCTTCGAAGCCACTGACTCCAGTGCTTCATTGGGCGCAACAGGGGAAAACGCGCGCTATTATAGAGAATCCACGCCGCCGACGAAACCGTTTGCGTGGCGATAATTGATAAATCGTATTCTTACCGACGAATTGTCATAACATTGCCAATAAAGTTGCACGCTGGCGTTTTGTTACGCAAAATGCCCCGATACTGTTGATATAACCATACCAAAAAACCCTTTCCGGCCTGCGGCAGACATGCATCGCCGAGAGACAACTATTTGAAACGCCTAAAAATAAATTACATCCTTGTCGGTACTGTCACTCTGCTTCTGGCGCTAGCCCTGTGGCCTAACATCCCATGGCGGGGCGGCCAGGACGGACAACTTGCAGAGATCAAGTCCCGCGGCGAATTACGCGTCAGCACGTTAAATTCGCCATTAACCTATTTCACCACGCCACAGGGGCCGAGCGGCCTCGATTACGAGCTGGCAAAGCGCTTTGCCAACTATCTGGGGGTGAAACTGGTGGTTTTGCCGCATCAAAACATTAACGATCTGTTCGACGATCTGGACGATGACAACGCCGATATCCTCGCCGCCGGCCTGATCTACAATCAGGATCGCCTTAGCCGTGCCCGCACCGGTCCGGCGTACTACTCGGTTCCCAGCAGCTGGTGTATCGCCTTGGCAGCCCGCGGCCGAAAAACTTCGCCGATCTCAAAGGCACGCTGGCAGTGGCTTCCGGCTCTGCCCACGTCAGCACGCTAAAAACAGCTCAAAAACGGCAAGTTCCCCGATCTCGGCTGGCAATCCTCCAGTGACCTGACCTCCAAAGAACTGCTGGAACGGGTGGCCGACGGCAAATTGGACTATACCCTCGGCGACTCGGTGACCATCGCGCTGCTGCAACGCATCCATCCACAGTTGGCGGTGGCCTTCGACGCCACCGACGAAGAGCCGGTCACCTGGTATCTGAAACGCAGCAATGATGACAGCCTGTACGCCGCTCTGCTCGATTTTTACAGCCAAATGGTAGAAGACGGTACCCTGGCGCGTCTGGAAGAGAAATACCTTGGTCACGTCGGCAGTTTCGATTATGTCGATACCAAAACCTTCCTGTCGGCCATCGATTCGGTGTTGCCGACCTTTCAGCCGCTGTTTGAAAAGTATGCCAATATCATCGACTGGAAACTGCTGGCCGCCATTGCCTATCAGGAGTCTCATTGGAACCCGCTGGCAACCTCGCCAACCGGCGTGCGCGGCCTGATGATGTTAACCCGCGCCACCGCAGATGGGCTGGGGGTCAATGACCGTCTCGATCCGGAAGAAAGCATTCAGGGGCGGAGCCCTGTATCTGCAACGCCTGATGGACAAAATGCCGGACACGGTGCCGGAAGACGAACGCGTATGGTTTGCCCTGGCGGCGTACAATATGGGCTGGGGGCACATGCTCGATGCGCGCAAACTGACAAAAATGCAAAAGGGCAACCCGGATAGCTGGGTTGACGTCAAACAACGCCTGCCGATGCTCAGCCAGAAACGCTATTACCCGCAGCTGACCTATGGCTACGCGCGCGGTCGCGAAGCGTATAACTACGTGGAAAACATCCGCCGTTATCAGGTCAGTCTGGTGGGATATTTGCAGGAAAAGGAAAAGAAGGCGGCGCAAACGGCGCAGGCTCAGGCGGCACTCGGCCGCGGCTACCCTACCGTAGCGCCCGATTTGGCGCTCAATCTCGATTAATCCTGCGGTTTTGCCGCCCGCTGCGCCTGCTTCAACGCTTTTTGCTGTTCCCGGCGCAGGCGGAAGAAGTTGCTCAACGTGGCTGCACATTCCTCGGCCAGCACGCCGGCGGTAATATCTACCTGATGGTTCATGCCAGGATGGCGCAAAATATCCACCAGCGATCCGGCAGCCCCGGTCTTTTCGTCCGATGCGCCGTACACCAGACGGCGAATACGACTGTGCACCATCGCGCCGGCGCACATCACACAGGGCTCCAGCGTGACATACAGCGTGGCGTTCAACAGCCGATAGTTCTGCAACACCGCGCCGCCCTGCCGTAACGCCATAATTTCCGCATGCGCGGTCGGGTCATGTCGGCCAATCGGCCGATTCCAGCCTTCGCCAATCACCTGGTTGTCGAGCACCAGTAGCGCACCCACCGGCACTTCTCCCTCTTCCTGCGCACGCAGGGCCAGCGTCAGCGCCTGTCGCATCCAGTAGTCGTCGTTGTATTCAATCATCATATAAGTCCTCGTGCGCATTGCGGCGGGCATTATACACAGTAGGCCAGCTCGGCTCCTCTTTTGTCACCAGCGGCCGTAGTGCATTGGCTGTCAGGCAAACCAAGGCGCCGAGCCGCTGGCTCACGCCGCAGCAGGCAAAAAAATGCCGCTCAGGTTTCCCCGAACGGCATCATGGCTCATCTGGCCAGGTGCGTCACTCCAGTTGCTGCAGCTCACCCTCTTTGCTGACCCGCCAGCGATGCTCGCAGAAAAACAGCAACGGGTTATCCTGTTTGCTGTCGCTGTAACCGCTGTATAATTTCAGCGGCGCGCCGATACGTTGTTCAAGCTGCATCACCTTTTGCACCCCCAGACAGCGCATTGCCAGTACCCAGCCGCCATAGCGAGGCGCAATGCGGCTGCCCACCAAACGTACCCGCGGCAGAAAAGAGGAATCCTGATAGACCTGCTCCACCAGGCGTTCGGGCGAGCCGGTAATCAGCCACACTTCGGCATCATGCTCGTCCAGATACTGGCGCAGACGCAGCTGTACCACCGGAAAGGCGGTGACCTTTTGGCGGAAATAGTTAACAAACTGCAATTCCAGCGCCTGCAGCCTGGCCTGTGAACGACCGAAGGTAATCGACCACAGCAGCACGCTCATCGGCCAGCGCGCGGCACGACCGGCGACCAGCATACTGATACCGACCACCGGCAATAGCGGCACTACCAGCAATAAGTTCAGCGGCAAACGGCGTAATAAAAAGCGCAAGAAACTGCCAAACATATCCTCCTGATGTAGCGTACCGTCCAAATCGAAGAACACGACGCGGCGGCCTTCCTCAGCCTGTTGGCGTGGTTTGTCACTCAAGCGCTACTCCTCAGGATCGTTGAAACCCATTAGCCAGGTAAAAATGAAGCCCGCTATAATCGTAATCAGCATACCTGTCAGATACAACATCACCTTACCTGATACGATGGTTAACGCCAAAGGCAGTCCTGAAATACCGAAGGTGATCACCGTCGCCACTTTCCAGTAGCTGATCAGTGCGCCGCCCACCGCGCCACCGAGACAGGCGGCAATAAACGGTTTACCCAGCGGCAACGTCACGCCAAAGATCAGCGGCTCGCCAATGCCCAGCACGCCAACCGGCAAGGCGCCCTTAATCACTTTCTTTAAACGTTCGTTGCGGGTTTTCAGCAGCACCGCCAACGCTGCGCCCACCTGGCCGACACCGGCCATCGCCAGGATCGGCAACAGCGGGTTGGCACCGTGCGCCTGCACCAGTTCAACGTGGATCGGCACCAGTCCCTGGTGCAATCCTGACAGAACCAGCGGCAGAAAAACGCCGGACAGCACCGCCCCCACCAGCAGGCCGCCTTTGTCGATCGCCAGATTGGCGCCATGGGCGATGGCATCGGAAATGTAACCGCCAAGCGGCTGAAGCAGCACTATCGCCAGCGATGCGGTAATCAAGGTGGTGAATAAGGGATTCAGGATCAGTTCCAGCGATTCCGGCAACAGTTTACGCAGCCTTTTTTTCCACCCAGCACATAAAGGCCACTACCAGCAGTACCGCAATCACCCCGCCGCGTCCCGGCTGCAGCGCTTCGCCGAACAGGGTGATCTGCGCCAGCTGTGGGCTGGAGAGGATGCCGGCCATTACGCCGCCCATCGCCTGCGAACCGCCAAACACCCGCGCCGCATTGACCCCGACCAGGATATTCATGATGGCGAAAACCGCACTGCCGAAAACAGCCAACAGCCCCAGCACATTCGGATAACTCAACGCAATGTCGCCGGCGATATCCGGGCGTTTCAAAATATTGATAATGCCGGTAATCAACCCCCGATGCGATAAATGCCGGGATCAGCGGAATAAACACGTCGGCCAGTTTCTTTAACGCGTCGCTCATTGGCGCGGCATATCTGGCCTTGGCGGCGGCCTTGTTACGCGAGATGTCATCCGCCGCCGACACTGGTGGCGCACTGCCAAGCAGCGCCTGCATCGCGTCCACCACTTTGGCTGCCGCACCCGGCCCGACGATAAACTGATGCTGATCGCCCTGCTTGATATACCCTTTTACCCCGTCCAGCTTTTTCAGCAGCGCCAGATCGAGACGTTGCTCGTCGCTGACTTCAACCCGCACCCGCGTCATGCAGTTTTCCAGCTTGAGGATATTGCCTTCACCGCCGATGCCCGCCAGAATTTGTGTCGCCAGAGCCGTTGTCTTGTCCATCGCCTGCCCCGAAAGTGGATTAACCCGCCAGTGCCGCACGCAAGAAGCCGTGGTGCCGTTGCAAACGCCGCTGCGCTTCTTCGGCGCTGACCTCGGCCAGAATCATCAGAATCGCCGGTTTGACCTCAAAGCCGGTTTGCGTCAATGCCGCCTCCGCCTGGCTACGATCGGCGCCGGTGGCCTCGGTCACGATACGGCAGGCGCGATCGACCAATTTGACGTTGGTCGCCTTAACATCAACCATCAGGTTCTGATATACCTTGCCCAGTTTGACCATCGCCCCGGTGGAAATCATGTTCAGCACCAGTTTTTGCGCCGTGCCGGACTTCATGCGGGTCGAACCGGTCAGAGCTTCCGGGCCGACCACCGGTGAAATCGCCACCTGCGCCTCTTGGGCAATCGGCGAATCCGGGTTGCAGGAAATGGCCGCCGTCGGACACCCCAACTGGCGTGCATAGCGCAGCGCGCCTATCACATACGGCGTACGGCCAGATGCCGCCAGCCCGATCACCATATCGGTCGCGGTCAGTTGCAGATCGCGCAGGTCACGCGCCCCCAGTTCAGCGTCGTCTTCCGCCCCTTCCACCGCTTTCAGCAGTGCGCCCGGCCCGCCGGCGATCAGCCCGACCACCACGCCGTGCGGTACGCCAAAGGTCGGCGGGCATTCCGAGGCATCCAACACCCCCAGTCGACCGCTGGTGCCGGCGCCGAGATAAATCAGCCGACCACCGGCCTGCAATGCCGCCGCCGTCAGATCCACCGCCTGCGCGATCTGCGGCAGTACCGGCTCGATCGCCAACGGCACTTTGCGATCTTCATGATTAAAACAGGTCACCATTTCCAGCGTGGACATCTCGTCCAGCCGCAGCGTTGCCGGATTACGGGTTTCTGATACCAATGCGCCCAGGTTCATTTCATCACCTTTGAATTTTTAATTCACAATGTTAATTCAATATTTGAATATTTTATTCAACAAAGCGAGCACTATTTGCTATTTTAACGGGGAGCTCACAAAAATTTTCGCTGCACGTTTCCACGCCCACCGTGGCAGAATGCCGACTGACATCAAGGAAAAAATAATGAGTACCCTTCTTCGCATTCGCCAAATGTATCCTGCGCTGGCGCAGAACGATCGCAAGCTGGCCGATTTCCTGCTGCACAACGCTGAACAGGCGCGCCATCTCAGCTCGCAAACGCTGGCTCAGGTGGCTGGCGTCAGCCAGTCAAGCGTGGTCAAGTTTGCCCAGAAAATGGGCTATAAAGGCTTCCCGGCGTTGAAACTGGCGCTAAGTGAAACCCTCGCCCAACCGCAAAGCGCTCCGGTAGTCACGGTGCATAACCGGATACTCAGCAGTGACGCGCTCAAAACCGTCGGTGAAAAGTTACTGGTGGAAAAGCACGCGGCCTTGCGCGCCACGCTGGATATCAACAGCGAAGAACGGCTGCACCAGGCGTTAAGCATGCTGCGCGCGGCGCGCAGGGTGATACTGATGGGCATTGGCGCGTCCGGGCTGGTGGCGAAAGACTTTTCCTTCAAGTTACTCAAACTGGGCGTGATGGCGGTTGCCGAATCGGATATGCACGTTCAACTGGCGGCGGTGCAAGCGCTGGACAAACAGGATTTGCTGGTGGCCATTTCGTTCAGCGGCGAACGGCGTGAAATCAACCTGGCGGCAGAAGAAGCACGTATCGCCGGTGCGCAGGTGCTGGCCCTGACCTGCTTTTCCCCCAACGGCCTGCAACAGCGTGCCGATCACTGCCTGTATACCATTGCGGAAGAACCCAATACCCGCAGCGCCGCGATCTCGTCCAGCACCGCGCAGTATGCGCTCACCGACCTGCTGTTTATGGCGCTGATTCAGCATGACCTGGACCATGCGCGCGATCGGATAAAACACAGCGAACAGTTAATGAAAAAACTGGTATGAAGCGTATAATTCGCGCTCCGCTTAAATACCCTTAGAAATGATGAGAGATAGTTTATGGCCCTGTTAATCACACGCAAATGCATCAACTGTGACATGTGTGAACCAGAGTGCCCGAATCAGGCGATCTCGATGGGCGAGGATATCTACCAGATAGACGCCGATCGCTGCACCGAATGCGTTGGACATTACGAGACGCCGACCTGCCAGCAGGTATGCCCGATCGATAACACCATCATTATCGATCCCGGCCGGTTGGAAAGTCAGGAACAGCTGTGGGACAAGTTTGTGGTTCTGCACCACGCAGACCGGCTGTAACCTTGCCGTAACCGGGCGCCGCTCGCCGCGCCCGTCTGAAGTCAACCTTCGATAATCACCGTCGCACAGGCATAGCGCCGTTCGTCAGCCAGCGAGACGTGGATCGAAGTCACCCCCATCTCCTGTGCCAGTTCGGCGGCGCGCGCATGGCAGGCGGATATTCGGCTTGCCCAGGCCATCATTGAACACTTCAAACTGATTGAAGGCCAGGCCGTTGCGAATGCCGGTGCCAAACGCCTTGGCCGCCGCCTCCTTGACCGCAAAACGTTTGGCCAGAAAGCGGACCGGCTGCTGATGCTGCTGATAGACCGCCCATTCCGCATCGCTCAACACCCGCCGCGCCAAACGATCGCCGCTACGCTCCACCACCGCTTCGATGCGCGCCATCTCGACAATGTCGGTACCGAGGCCCAGCACGGCCATTAGCGACGCGCTTCCCGCATCAGCAGTTTCATGTCGCTGACCGCGGCAGACAGGCCACCGATCACCGCCTGGCCGATAATCGCATGGCCGATGTTCAACTCATGCATTTCCGGCAGCGCTGCGATCGGCTGCACGTTATGGTAGGTCAAACCGTGGCCGGCGTTGACCTTCAGGCCTTTTTGCGCCGCGTAGCGCGCCGCCTGGGCAATGCGCTTCAGTTCGGCCTGCACCGCCAGCTCGCCTTGCGCTTGCGCATAGGCACCGGTGTGAATTTCGATATACGGCGCGCCTACTGCCACCGCAGCATCAATCTGCCGGTGGTCCGGGTCGATAAACAACGAAACCTGAATACCAGCCTGGGTCAAACGCTCCACCGCCAGCGTCATTTTGTCCAACTGCCCTGCCACGTCCAGCCCGCCTTCGGTGGTCACTTCTTCGCGCTTTTCCGGCACCAGGCAGCAGAAGTGCGGCCGCAGTTCGCAGGCAATATCCAGCATTTCGTCGGTCACCGCCATTTCCAGGTTCATACGGGTCTGAATGGTCTGGCGCAGAATACGTACGTCACGATCGGTAATATGACGACGGTCTTCGCGCAGGTGAACGGTAATGCCGTCCGCGCCGGCCTGTTCGGCGCTGAACGCCGCCTGCACCGGATCGGGGTACTGGGTTCCGCGCGCGTTACGCAGGGTGGCAATATGATCGATATTAACGCCGAGCAGCAAATCAGCCATGACAACCTCTAGATTACGATTTCAGTGTCAGCAGTTTACACGCAGCGGGAAAAGCGCAAAAGCAGAAAGCGGATTACGCGTCGTCGACCGGGGGATCGGGCTGCTTGCGCACAAACTGCCGAAACAGTTCGCGGCTTTTTAGCGGTTTGCCGCCCAGATAGGGTTTTAACGCCATGCGGGTAAAACGTTTGGCGGCACGCAGGGTATCGGCGTCGGGAAACTGGCGTTCGGCCAGCGCACGCAGTTCACGTCCGGTAAAGCTGTAATGGTCTACCACCAGACTGGCGATAAAGCCTTTTTCTTCGCGATAGCGGTAGGTCATGCCGTCGTCAACCGGCTCGCCGCTGCCGGCACAGTGCAGGAAGTCGACGCCGTAACCCAGGTGGTGCAGCAGGGCCAGCTCGAACTGGCGCAAGGCCTGTTCCGGTGAGCGTTCGGCAGCCGCCAACGCCTGCAAACATTGCAGGTAGTCGAAAAACAGCAGTGAATAGTCGGCTTCCTGTTCCAGCACCCGCGACAGCAGTTCGTTCACGTACAGGCCGCTGTAAAGCATCATGCCGCTAAGCGGTAAGCCAAGGGAAACCGCTTCGGCATTGCGCAGCGTCTTGATATCGCCACGCCCGCCCCAGCGGACTAATAAAGGGGTAAAGGGTTGCAGGCAACCCTTTAGATTGGAGCGGCGGCTGCGCGCGCCTTTTGCCAGCAAGCGCACCCGTCCGTGGCCTTCGGTGAACAGATCCAGCATCAGGCTGGTTTCACTGTACGGCCGCCCATGCAGGACGAAAGCGCGCTGCCAGCCTTCCATCGGACGTTACTTCAGATCGTCGACATAGCCCAGGCTACGCAGCGCACGTTCGTCGTCCGCCCAGCCGGATTTCACTTTCACCCACAGTTCCAGATGCACCTTGGCTTCAAACATCTGTTCCATATCCTGGCGGGCTTCAATGCCGATGGTTTTGATCTTCGAGCCTTTATTGCCGATGACCATTTTCTTCTGGCCTTCGCGTTCAACCAGGATCAGGCCGTGGACATCATAGCCACCGCGATCGTTGGCCACGAACTGTTCGATTTCGACCGTGACCGAATACGGCAGCTCTTCACCGAGGAAACGCATCAGTTTTTCGCGAATGATCTCCGACGCCATAAAGCGCTGGAACGATCGGTGATGTAATCTTCCGGGAAGTGATGCTCCGCTTCCGGCAACAGTTTGCGCACGATGCCGGCGATGGTGTCCACGTTCATGCCTTTCTCGGCAGAAATTGGCACCACGTCGAGGAAGTTCATTTGCTGGCTCAAGAAAGCGATATGCGGCAGCAGCTTGCCTTTGTCAGCCACGTTGTCGACCTTGTTGATCGCCAACAGCACCGGGCATTTCAGGCTGCGCAGCTTATTGACCACCATTTCGTCGTCGGCAGTCCAGTTGGTGCCTTCAACCACGAAGATCACCAGTTCCACGTCACCGATCGAGCTGCTGGCGGCGCGGTTCATCAAACGGTTGATGGCGCGTTTTTCTTCGATGTGCAACCCGGGGGTATCGACGTAAATCGCCTGATAAGGCCCTTCGGTGTGAATGCCCATGATGCGGTGGCGCGTGGTTTGCGGCTTACGCGAAGTAATGGAGACCTTTTGCCCCAGCAGTTGGTTCAATAACGTGGATTTGCCCACGTTCGGACGACCAACGATCGCGATAAATCCGCAGTATTGTGTTTCTTCGCTCATTCAAGCTCCAGCTTTTTCAGCGCTTGTTCCGCTGCCGCCTGCTCGGCTTTACGGCGACTCGAACCGGTGCCCACAACGGGCTCGCTCAAACCGCTCACCTGGCAGTGGATAGTAAATTCCTGATCGTGCGCTTCACCGCGAACCTGCACCACCAGATAAGAAGGCAACGGCAGATGACGACCTTGTAAAAACTCCTGCAAGCGGGTTTTTGGGTCTTTCTGCTTATCACCGGGGCTGATTTCGTCCAGCCGGCTGCGATACCAGTCCAGAATCAGTCGTTCAACGGTCTGGATATCACTGTCCAGGAACACGCCGCCAATCAATGCTTCCACCGTATCCGCCAGAATCGACTCGCGGCGGAAACCGCCACTTTTCAGTTCTCCCGGCCCAAGGCGCAGGCATTCGCCCAGATCGAACTCACGCGCCATTTCCGCCAGCGTGTTTCCGCGCACCAGCGTGGCGCGCATGCGGCTCATGTCGCCTTCATCAACGCGCGGGAAGCGGTGATAAAGCGCATTGGCGATGACGAAACTCAGGATAGAGTCACCCAGAAACTCAAGCCGTTCATTGTGTTTACTGCTGGCGCTGCGGTGAGTCAACGCTTGCAGCAAGAGCTCCTGCTGTTGAAAAGTGTAGCCCAGCTTCCGCTGCAGCCTGTTTATTACGATGGGGTTCATGAGTTACCAATAGATCAAGAATGCGTCAAAAACTTTGCAGCACACGGAACAGGCCTGCTTCGTCGAGAGCCGATCCAAAGCTGTTTCGTTTGCAGTGGCTCCCAACAGGGAGCCAACTTTTATCGCTCAGGAAGGTATTCTACAACGGAAGAAATTATTATGCTGCGTTTATACGCGCAAGATTAATGAATTCCGCCAATACGGCTCAAACGTACGCCGGTAGGCCACTCGCCTTCCTGTTTTTCAAAACTCATCCAGATAGCCGTGGCTTTGCCCACCAGGTTCTTCTCCGGCACGAATCCCCAATAACGGCTGTCAGCGCTGTTATCACGGTTATCGCCCATCATGAAGTAATGGCCGGCTGGCACTACCCATTCCGCCAATTGCTGGCCTGGCTGCTGATAGTAAGCGCCTACCTGATCCTGGGTGCCAGGTACGGTCAGCACCGAATGAGTGACGTTGCCCAGCGTTTCATTACGCTCGCGCAGGCGGATACCGCCCTGCGGCACGTTGTCGCTCACCGGGATATTATAGAAGCCATTGCTGGCTTCGCCGGCGCCGCTACGGCTGAACATCTGCACAAAGTCGCTTGGCTGTGCGTCGTTATAGGTCACCGCCAGCGCTTTGTCACACGGTCGATCGGTATTGCACACCGGCTGTACCGTTACGCGTTTGTTCACCGGATCGTACGATACGCGATCGCCCGGCAGGCCGACCACACGCTTGATATAGTCCAGTTTCGGATCGAGCGGATATTTGAATACCGCAATGTCGCCACGCTTCGGATGGCCGGTTTCAATCAGCGTCGTCTGGGTAATCGGATCTTTAATGCCGTAGGCATATTTCTCCACCAGAATAAAATCGCCGATCAGCAGCGTCGGCATCATTGACCCTGACGGGATCTGGAACGGCTCGTAGATAAACGAACGCACCACGAACACCACCAGCAACACCGGGAACACCGATGCCCCGGTTTCAACCCAGCCCGGTTGCTTGGCCACTTTCGCCAGCGTCTTTTCGTCTACCGCGCCTGCGGTCTGCGCGTTGACCGCTGCGATTTTCGCCCGGCGTGCCGGAGCCCATTTAAAGCGCTCAAAGCACCAGATGATCCCGGTCACCAGCGTAGCAACTGCCAGGATCAGGGCAAACATATTCGCCATGCAAACTCCCTAGTTACGTGAGCTTTCGCTCTTACTTACCGTCTTTGCCAACGTGCAGAATGGCCAGGAACGCTTCCTGCGGCAACTCGACGTTACCCACCTGCTTCATACGTTTCTTACCGTCTTTCTGTTTCTGCAACAGCTTTTTCTTACGGCTGACGTCACCGCCGTAGCACTTCGCCAATACGTTCTTGCGCAGCTGTTTGACCGTTGAACGCGCAATAATGTGCGTACCGATCGCCGCCTGAATCGCAATGTCGAATTGCTGACGCGGGATCAGCTCTTTCATTTTTTCCACCAGATCGCGCCCGCGATACTGCGAGTTGTCACGGTGAGTGATCAGCGCCAGCGCATCCACGCGCTCACCGTTGATCAATACGTCAACCCGCACCATGTCGGAGGCCTGGAAGCGTTTGAAGTTATAATCCAGGGACGCATAGCCACGTGACGTCGACTTTAGACGGTCGAAGAAGTCGAGCACCACTTCCGCCATTGGAATTTCGTAGGTCAGCGCCACCTGGTTGCCGTGATAGACCATGTTGGTCTGCACGCCGCGTTTTTCCACGCACAGCGTGATCACGTTACCGAGGTATTCTTGTGGCATCAGCATGTGACATTCGGCGATCGGCTCACGCAGCTCAGCGATGTTGTTCAACGGCGGCAGCTTGGATGGGCTATCGACGTACACCGTTTCACCGCCGGTGGTTTCCACCTGATAGACCACCGTCGGGGCGGTGGTGATCAGATCCAGATCGTATTCACGCTCCAGACGTTCCTGAATGATCTCCATGTGCAGCAAGCCCAGGAAACCACAGCGGAAGCCGAAGCCCAGCGCGGTGGAACTTTCCGGCTCGTAGAACAGCGAGGCGTCGTTCAGGCTCAGCTTGCCCAGCGCATCGCGGAAGGCTTCATAGTCGTCGGAGCTTATCGGGAACAGACCGGCGTAAACCTGCGGCTTCACTTTTTTGAAGCCCGGCAACGGCTTGTCTGCCGGCTGGCGGGACAGCGTCAGGGTATCGCCGACCGGTGCACCGAGAATGTCCTTGATGGCACATACCAGCCAACCCACTTCGCCGCAGTTCAGCACATCGCGGTCGACGCGCTTCGGCGTGAAGATCCCCAGACGATCGGCGTTGTACACCTGTCCGGTACTCATTACCTTGATCTTGTCGCCTTTGCGCATGGTGCCGTTCTTGATGCGCACCAGTGACACCACGCCCAGGTAGTTATCAAACCAGGAGTCGATGATCAGCGCCTGCAATGGCGCTTCCGGATCGCCTTCCGGCGGCGGAATATCGCGCACCAGGCGTTCCAGTACTTCCGGCACGCCAACGCCGGTCTTGGCCGAGCAGCGCACTGCGTCAGTGGCGTCGATGCCGACGATATCTTCGATTTCCTGCGCTGCACGATCCGGATCGGCCGCCGGCAGGTCAATTTTGTTCAGCACCGGCACCACTTCCAGATCCATTTCGATCGCGGTATAGCAGTTGGCCAGCGTCTGCGCTTCTACGCCCTGGCCGGCATCCACCACCAGCAGCGCGCCTTCGCAGGCCGCCAGCGAGCGGGAAACTTCATAGGAGAAGTCAACGTGGCCGGGAGTATCGATAAAGTTAAGCTGATAGGTTTGACCATCCAGCGCCTTGTAATCCAGCGTGACGCTTTGCGCCTTGATGGTGATACCACGCTCACGTTCCAGATCCATGGAATCCAGAACCTGCGCGGCCATTTCACGCTCGGTCAGGCCGCCGCAAATCTGGATAATACGGTCGGACAGCGTCGACTTACCGTGGTCAATGTGGGCAATAATAGAAAAGTTTCTTATGTGCTTCATTTAATTAATGTTTTCTCTAATTAAGCGCTTAAGTATTTGATCGGTGGACGCAGTGATGGATACGAAACCCAAACTACCCACATAGAATGTGACGCATCTTACACTGTAAGAGCGCCGTGCGAAAGGAGGCCGGCAACGGAAGTCCCTGTCGAGCGTTATGCATTAAAAAACCCTACTTTTTATGTTTTACTGCCTATATGATGTACGCCTTACGCACCATCCCCATTGCTAATACAGACGCCAGTCTGGCGTTAATGATGGACATAGCGATAAAAAACCAAGCTTGCTATTAAATATGACTTAGTGAAGCTAAATCAGGTTTACAAAACACGACAAACCAATAATTCATTTTAACCAAACGTTAAAACAATAATATAAATACCTGCTTCGAGCTCAACATTACTACTTTTATTATTATCCGTTGGAACCTTTAATGAAAAACAATAATATTGAAAGCATACAGCTATTACGTGGCATTGCAGCATTGATGGTAGTATTTGGCCATAACAGATCTCTTCTAGGCGATATTAACAGCGGTTCGTTTATGGATTACCTTACGTTAAATGCCGCATTTGGCGTAGAGATATTTTTTATCATCAGTGGATTTATTATTGCCTACTCCACCAAAAGATTACTGTCTTACCCGATCGTAGATTTCACCATCAAGCGCTTCTTTAGGGTTTACCCGCTTTATTTTATGGTGTTTTCACTTTTTATCATGGTTATTGGCTATAACAGCTCCTCCGGAACCTGGCTAGGACCAGAATTCTCTCTTACCAATGTGCTGAAGTCCTATCTGCTGCTGCCGTTGGATCCCAACAATATCGCTCCTTATTATGGCTGGGGTACGCTGGTCGTCTCGTGGACTCTGGGCTATGAAGTCTACTTTTACCTCCTCTTCGCCCTGTCCATGGCGTTAAGCAAGAAGTATCGCAGTTACCTGTGCGCTTTGCTGCTGGTCGCCGGTTACCTACTGGGCTGCATGCTGCCTGGTGGCCAGTTCACGCTGGATGCGAACAGCTTCACCATCGCTGATATCGGTGCGTGGCGCAACGTCGGCTTTATCTTTAATCCTATCGTATTGGATTTTGTCTTGGGATTGATGTTGGCGGAGCTTTACCAGTCAAAATATAGCCGACTGTTCCACCATAAGCCAACTGCGGTGTTAATGATCCCAATATTTATTATTTGCATATTATTCTGGCTAACCGGTTATCGTGCCGGACAGGGTATAACCCACTCTGCCGTTATCGCCCTGGCGTTAATCGTCGCCTTACTGACGATGGAACACGCACTCAAACTCACGCTCCCATCCGTACTGGTTAACATTGGCGCCTATTCTTATTCTTTATACCTTATTCATGTGCCGGTATTAAAGTTCATTCAAATCCATGGAGATCGACTACCGGGCCTACCAGCCAATGAAGGTGTCGTCAAATATATTTATTCGATTTCACTCTCCATCAGCTTGTCGATTATCCTGTATTACTTCGTGGAACAGAGGCTGATTAAATTTGCACGGAACATTTGCCGTAGAATAGAAAACAGCTCGCAACCAGGTTAAACCCCTCGCTATCAGGTAATCTTGATTAAGCTGATTCTCGGAACTGAGTAATTTTAACCTCGGTTCTTTACGCAAAGAATAACCACGCGGCAAAATAACGCCGCGCCGGCCCACTTTACCCCGGCAATTTTGTTACAAATACCGCGCATTGCTAACACCTCAGCGCTGTTGTCATTGGCGAATGCAACATGATAAGTGTCTCTCCCGCTTTAGGAAAAAACCCATATACGCCCCTGCCCCGCCTCCTATAGAAAGGAGGCAGAACTCCGTAACAAATATTAAACAGGGCTCTACATCGGCATGCCCAACGGAGTTCATCAGCATATCTCTGTAAGTTGATTGGAAGGTGCGTAATGATCGATAAAGGGCAGATGCTGAGCCGGCACGATTTTTCAAAGGTCAACTGGGGCATTCTGGCGGCGGCAGCGCTGCTGTTAACCATTGGCGGTACGCTACTGTTGTTACCGCTGCTGAGCAACATGGAAGAAAGCGGCGTGTTGACCCTATTGCAAACCGGCGCAGCGACGATTTTACTCGGCTGTATCCTCCTGGCGCTGCGGCATTTTCTGCGGCCTGCATTCAGCTACCGGCTGTATGAACATGGCGTTCGGGTGGTCAGTAGCCATAACCACAAAGAACGCTTTATCCCGTTTGAAAAAATCACCGATATCTATCGTTTCCGTGGCATACCGTTACTCGGTGGGCTATGCGGTGGATTATGTGAAGCGATGGCCTTTCGCACCGCGGCCGATCAGCCATGGTGCACGGTATTCAGCAATGTATCTCATGCCTGGACGTTGCGAGATACCATCATTAATCAGCAAATTCAGCTACGCGGCACCATGGCACTGAATGCCTTGTATCAGGGGGAGGTTATCGATTTCCGCTACCAGAATTGCAAAGCACGTTGGCTGAATTTGCTGCTACGCGGCGATTTGCAGCGACTGCAAGGCCAAACGCTGCATTTGAGCGCCAAAACCCTGTCAACGCCGCAGGGCAATATCGCCATTGAACAGATACATTCGCAGGTAACCGATGCTGAGCAAGGAAAGATCCATCTGCTCAATGATCAAGGCCAGACGCTGGTGACGTTGTGTTATTTTTCGCTGCTGAGCGCCGATCTCTTCATCGCGCTGCTGGAGCATATGATCGCCAACCGCATCCCCGCCTACCGTAATCCGGCGGTGACGCAGCAAGCGTGCTAGTGAGGAAGCGGGTTGTCGGCCTGCAGGCGCAGTGCCGTTGGCGGCAAGCCGATTTGCAGTACGATCGGCTGATAGGCATCCTGTTCGCCCAGACGCCGCGCCAAGCGGCGCGCCAGCAAGAATGCACCCACGCCGCCAACCAGTGCGCCGATCGCCGCCGCCCCGTCGCTACCCAGCCACAGCTGCAATAAGCCGCCGCCCAGCATCATGCCGATCAATGGAGTGAGATATACCAGCATCGCCGAGCGCAGCAGACTGCCTTCGGCGATACCGACTTCAATGCGCTGTCCCGGTTCCAATGGCTGCTCGATATGCACCCGCAGCTGGTGCTCGGTTTCCGGCACCAGCTCATTCAGCGCCCGCGCGCCGCAGCCCGAACGGGCATGACAACTGCCGCAGCCGGCTTTGGGTTCACAACGCAATAACGCCACACCCTGTTGCCACGATACTACCGTGGCCCATTCTTTCATCATTGTGCTGCTACCTTGAAGGTGATGCTGTCAGCAATACGCTTGGCCGTAGACGGTGGCAATTCACCGACGATGATAATCTCGTGGCCGTTACGCACGATGCTTTGTATGGTACGCCGCCCTTGCCGATAAAACTGTTGGCCGGCGCCAGCGCCACTCGGGCTGACATTAACCGAGAAGCTGAACAGACCGTCGCTGTACAAGCGTGATTCTACCGGTACCGATACGTTTGGCAACTTGCGACGATTGCGCGCCACTTCGTTCACCCCGGCCGGCAGCCAGCCGGTGTTCCAACTCAGATTGACCTTTTCGGTCGCAGGCAGCGACAGCAACGGTGGCAGGTTGACCTTCAGCAGGCCCTGCATAATATTCTGCACTTCGGCGCCAACCACGAACGAGATGACGCGAAACTGTTCCAGCGTTTCGCCATCACGATCGAGCAAATCGACCCGAAGCGGCAGCTTGGTGTCTACGTCCATCCAGACGATATAGCTGTAACGCGAACCGTCACGCGCCACCACGCGAATCACCTCACACGGGCGATCGGAAATGCGCGTACGGCCAACGGAGATAAAGTCGTAATATTTCGCCAGACGGTCAAAGTCGGCATACACCAGGGCCGGCAACGCGTCGACAATATGGTCGCCGGTTAACGTGAAGGGCTCCAGCCCGGGTTCGAAATAGCTGATGCCGCCGCCGCGCTGTAACACTTCGCGACGCGGGCCGTCCATGTGCAACAGTTGTCCCAGAGGTTGTTGATCGACCACCGCATGACGATAGCGTAGCGATTCAATCCCCTGTTTACTGATGCTGATATAGGCGAGTTCATAATTGAGTGAACGGCTGGCACTGCTCATTTGTTGTAACAACGCCCCGGACGCAGTCTGCGCCGGGGCGATGTTTGAATAGAGCAGGCTACCCGTCAATAGACAAACGGAGAACCAAAGTTGCTTCATTACTGCTGTTGCATTCCTAAAGACTGGGTTCCTGGAACCTGAACCGCCGCTTGCTGCGGGTTAGCGTGTTCAAGTTGTAACTGATCCGAATGCAAACGACGTTGCAGTTCGTAGTCTTGCAACATGGCGTTGATACGTTTGCGCTGTTCCTGCACCTGCTGCTGTTGGCCGCTGCCGGTAGAGAAGCTGTCGGCCGGCACGCCCAGGCTCACCGGTGACGGCTGCCCCATGATTGGCAAGGTGTTGAACACCGGCGCTTCCGCGCTGCCCTGCTCGGTTGCCGCAGGTTGATTGTAATGCTGTACGCCGACGATCACCGCCAGCGACACACAGGCCGCAACGCCCACCTGGGTCAACTGGGTTGCCCATGGACGCACCTTGTGCCAGAACGGCATTTTTTGCCAGGTATGTGGTTGCGGCTGAGATTCAGGCACTGCGGAAGGAACCAGACGTGCAGGTTCTTTCTCCAATGCAGCAGCAACGCGTTCGGCGATGTCGAGATGAATGACTTGTCCGACATCACCACGTAACGTATCACGTATCAGGTGATAGCTCTGCCAGCTTTGCTGAAGCACACGATCTTTGGATAACGAACTGAGCAGTTCGTTGTCGAGTGATTCACCATCCATCAGAGCGGAAAGCTTTTCTTTCTGCATGCCTAAGTACCCTTCCTGTGCCCGCCATCGCTAACGCTGAATCAGCGGTTGAACTTTATTATCGATAGCCTCCCGGGCGCGGAAAATACGCGAACGTACGGTTCCGACCGGGCAATCCATGATGGCCGCTATCTCTTCGTAGCTTAGACCATCCAACTCACGCAGGGTAATCGCCATGCGAAGATCCTCCGGGAGTGACTCAATGGTACGGAAAACTATCTGTCTCAACTCTTCAGACAACATTAAGTTCTCAGGGTTCGAAATTTCTTTTAGTGCGCCTGCACTTTCAAAGTTTTCCGCATCGTTGGCATCCACATCACTAGCCGGTGGACGCCGCCCCTGAGCAACCAGATAATTTTTTGCTGTATTGACAGCGATTCGATATAACCAGGTGTAAAAGGCGCTGTCGCCGCGGAATGATTCCAGCGCGCGATAGGCTTTAATAAACGACTCCTGCACCACATCCGGCACATCGCCCTGCGGCACATAGCGGGAAACGAGACTCGCAACTTTATGCTGGTAACGTACTACCAGTAAGTTAAACGATTTCTGATCGCCCTTTTGGACCCGTTCAACCAGCACCTGATCCGTTAACTGCTCGCTCATCCGAGGTAAATTCTCCCCAAATCTGTCTCCACGCGTGAAATTGTACTGCCAGCCATACGTTATTTTCCTGAGCAAGCACTCGCTTGGAGTTCATATGAAACCCGAAGTTCCATACCGCCATTGTTTTTTCTGTAGATGTCGCCCTATCCGTGGCTTTTGCCCGGACAAGTAGGCTAACATGATTTTCACTCTTCTTCTGCACACATCATACGTTATGCAACCATCATATGAACATGTCAGTGATGTACTGATCGTCGGCAGCGGCGCGGCGGGCCTGTCACTGGCCCTGCGACTGGCGCAGCATTGCAAGGTTACCGTGCTGAGCAAAGGCCCGCTCAACGAAGGCGCCACCTTTTATGCCCAGGGCGGGATCGCCGCGGTATTTGATGAAACAGACAGTATTGCCTCACACGTTGATGACACGCTGATTGCCGGTGCCGGATTGTGTGACAAAGACGCGGTAGAATTTATCGCCGGCAACGCTCGCCACTGCGTACAGTGGCTGATCGACCAGGGCGTGCTGTTCGATACCGAAACCAACGCACAGGGTGAAGAACGTTATCACCTGACGCGCGAAGGCGGCCACAGCCATCGCCGCATCCTGCACGCTGCCGATGCCACCGGTAAGGAAGTAGAGACTACCCTGGTAGGGAAAGCAAGCGCCCACCCGAATATTTGCGTGATGGAGCGCCGCAACGCGGTTGACCTGATCACCTCAAACAAGATTGGCCTGCCGGGTACCCGACGCGTCGTAGGAGCCTATGTCTGGAACCGAGAGCGCGAACAGGTGGAAACCTATCGCGCCAAAACCGTGGTACTGGCTACCGGTGGCGCCGCCAAGGTTTACCAATACACCACCAATCCGGATATCTCCTCCGGCGATGGCATTGCCATGGCCTGGCGTGCGGGCTGCCGGGTAGCGAACCTGGAGTTTAACCAGTTTCATCCCACCTGCCTGTTCCACCCGCAAGCGCGTAATTTTCTGCTGACCGAAGCGCTGCGCGGCGAAGGTGCCTATCTGAAACGCCCGGATGGCAGTCGGTTCATGCCGGACTTCGATCCGCGGGGTGAACTGGCGCCACGCGATATCGTGGCGCGCGCCATCGACCATGAAATGAAGCGCCTCGGCGCCGATTGCATGTATCTGGATATCAGCCATAAACCGGCTGAGTTCATCACCCAGCACTTCCCGATGATCCATGAGAAGTTGCTGACGCTGGGCTTTGATCTGACAAAGCAGCCGATCCCGATCGTTCCTGCCGCCCACTACACCTGTGGCGGCGTAATGGTCGATCAACATGGCCGCACCGATCTGGACGGCCTGTATGCGATTGGCGAAGTCAGCTACACCGGCCTGCACGGCGCCAACCGCATGGCATCGAATTCTTTATTGGAATGTCTGGTTTACGGCTGGTCGGCGGCGGAAGACATCATTACCCGCCTGCCGTTCATTACGCTAGCCAGGCAGCTCCCTCATTGGGATGAAAGCCGCGTCGATGACTCCGACGAACGGGTAGTGATTCAGCACAACTGGCACGAACTGCGGTTGTTCATGTGGGATTATGTCGGCATCGTGCGCACCAGCAAGCGCCTGGAGCGGGCCCTGCGCCGCATCAATACCCTGCAACAGGAAATCGATGAGTATTACGCCAACTTCCGCATCTCCAACAACCTGCTGGAACTGCGCAATCTGGTTCAGGTCGCGGAGCTGATCGTGCGCAGCGCCATGGCGCGCAAGGAAAGCCGTGGCCTGCACTATACGCTGGACTACCCGGATATGCTGCCAGACTCGCGCCCGACGATCCTGCAACCCTGACCTGCGAATCGGGGCACCAGCGGTGTCCCGGTTAATTAATAGAACAGATAAAAATCGGCAATCAGCGCGCGGAATGCCTCGCTGTAGCTGCCGTCGGCCTGCTTGATCGCCAGATCGTTTTCCACACAACGCTGCGGTTCACGCGTCAACGACAGCAGCATTCGGTGGCGCGGCGTCTGTGGCCGATCGCTGACGTTCACTCGCAGCGCCATATGCCAGCCGCGCCGCTGTGCATCGGCGGCGAACGCCTCGCCGATGGCATACGGCAGCACCACGCACAGCTGGCCGTTGTCACCCAGCAAGCGCTGCGCGCAATCCAGTAGCAGATCGTGCGGCAAGGTTTCGGTATAGCGCGCGGTGTCTCTCGCCCGATCGCGGCAGGCCACTGACGGCTCAAAGTATGGCGGATTGCTGACGATCAGCGCATAGCGCCCGGCGTGACGCTGGGCGAAATCCTCGATATTCTGCGCATAAACCCTGATACGTTGCGACCACGGTGATTGCAGGACGTTTTCCTGCGCCTGCTCTGCGGCAGCCGTATCCAGTTCCACCGCATCAATATGTATCTCAGCCGGCGAGCGCTGCGCCAGCATCAAGGCGATCAAGCCACTGCCGCAGCCGATATCCAGCACCTTGCCGCTCTGCGCCAATGGCGCCCAGGCGCCAAGCAGCACGCCGTCGGTGCCGACTTTCATCGCACAGCGATCGTGACCAACGAAGAATTGCTTGAAGGTAAAACCACCGCGTCGCGGTTTGAAATCGGCGTTTGATTGACTGCTCACATTGACCATCCGGCTAGAAAACTGGCGTAGCATAAGGCAATCTGCTAGTGGGTAAAAGAGATGCTTTCCTTAAAAAGGGTGAACCCGGCGGCCAACCCGTCTATAATCGGCGCCCAAGTAGAGGTAGACCATGACAGCAACCAATTTTTCCGAACTCGATCTCGATGAACGCCTGATTAACGCCCTGCGCGATAAAGGCTACGACCGCCCAACCGCCATTCAGGCCGCAGCCATTCCGCCGGCCATGGACGGGCGTGACGTATTGGGTTCGGCGCCAACCGGCACCGGTAAGACCGCCGCATTCCTGCTGCCGGTATTACAGCATCTGCTGGATTTCCCACGTAAAAAATCCGGCCCACCGCGCGTACTGATCCTCACCCCAACGCGTGAACTGGCAATGCAGGTCGCCGATCAGGCGCGTGAACTGGCTGCTCATACCTCGTTGGACATCGCCACCATTACCGGCGGCGTGGCGTATATGAACCACGCGGAAGTGTTCAGCGAAAATCAGGACGTGGTGGTCGCCACCACCGGCCGCCTGCTGCAATACATCAAAGAAGAAAACTTCGACTGCCGTGCGGTAGAAACGCTGATCCTCGACGAAGCCGACCGCATGCTGGATATGGGCTTCGCGCAGGATATCGAAACCATTTCGGCCGAAACCCGCTGGCGCAACCAGACGCTGCTGTTTTCCGCCACGCTGGAAGGCGAAGCCATCCGCGAATTTGCCGAGCGCATTTTGAAAGAGCCGGTGGAAGTTGAAGCCGACCCTTCTCGTCGCGAACGCAAAAAGATTTTGCAATGGTACTACCGTGCCGACGACGTTAAGCATAAAACCGCGCTGCTGGTTCATCTGCTGCAACAGCCGGATGTGCAAAAGTCGGTGATCTTCGTGCGCAAGCGCGAACGGGTGCATGAACTGGCGACCTGGCTGCGTGAGGCGGGCATCAACACCTGCTATCTCGAAGGGGAAATGGTGCAGGCCAAGCGCAACGAAGCGGTAAAACGCATGATGGACGGCCGGGTCAACGTGCTGGTTGCCACCGACGTTGCGGCACGTGGTCTGGATATTCTCGATATCACCCACGTGTTCAACTTTGACATGCCGCGTACCGCCGATACCTATCTGCATCGCATTGGGCGTACTGGACGCGCCGGACGCAAGGGCACCGCCATTTCACTGGTGGAAGCGCACGATCATCTGCTGCTGGGCAAGGTCGGCCGTTATCTCAATGAACCGCTGAAAGCGCGGGTGATTGATGAGCTGCGACCAAGCACCAAGCAGCCAAGCGAAAAGAGCAACGGCAAACCGTCCAAGAAGGTGCTGGCCAAGCGCGCAGAGAGCAAAGAAAAGAACAAAGAAAAAGCCAAAGTGAAGGTGCGTCACCGCGACGCCAAAAACGTTGGCAAACGTCGTCAGGCCAAAGCCAAGCCTGAAGACAGCGGCAAGTAATCTAATAACTCGCAGCAATAAAAAACCGCCGTATCAACGGCGGTTTTTTTATGCCTGTGGCAAGCGACGCATCCGTAAACGAATGCCGTCAATGTCAGGGCCAGTTACAGGCTTTCGGTGAAGGTGCGGGTAATAACGTCGCGTTGTTGCTCCGGGGTCAGCGAGTTGAAGCGCACCGCATAGCCAGAAACGCGAATGGTCAATTGCGGGTATTTTTCCGGGTTTTGCACCGCATCCTCCAGCGTTTCACGGCTCAGCACGTTAACATTCAGATGCTGGCCGCCCTCTACGCGCACGGTAGGTTGCAGTTCCATCGGGATTTCGCGGTATTCGATCTGCCCCAGTTCGGTTACCGGGACGATTTGATCTTCCGCATAATCGGCTTTGGCGCAAACGCAACGCGCTTCTGACTTTTCGTCATCCAACAGCCAGAAAGAGTTAACCAGCGCCTGATTGCTGGCTTTGGTGATTTGAATACCGGTGATCATGTTGTTGCCTCCGTACAAGGGCGATAAATTATTTTGATTAAAACCCAAACCGGGTTTCACCCAATGGGTAGAACCCCGTTGCCATATCATTCTGTATACCAGTCCGACGGCGGCAATTCTTTGATTAAAATCAATTTCCACCGGACACCTCGCATCGTAAAGGCGGCAAATTTTTGTTTTATATCAATATTCTTCCGTTGGCCCAACGCAATAAGTTTTGTAAATTTTCAAAAAAAATTGAAAACCACCGCGACAATGCCGTGACCAGGGCAAGAAAGAGCGGTTTCACTCGCGGGGCGTAAACGGTAAGCTATAGCCAATTAATTGCTAACAAAAACAAAGGAGAGCGTTAATGACCACCTCCCTCACCTGGCATGACGTCATCGGAAAAGAAAAAGAGCAACCCTATTTTGTTGAAACACTCGCCTTTGTTGCCGCAGAGCGCCAGGCTGGCAAGACCATCTACCCGCCGCAAAAAGACGTTTTCAATGCGTTTCGCTTTACCGAACTGGCGGATGTCAAAGTCGTCATCCTCGGTCAGGATCCTTATCATGGGCCGAATCAGGCGCATGGTCTGGCGTTTTCGGTGCGCCCCGGCGTCGCGGTGCCGCCTTCGCTGGTCAACATCTATAAAGAGTTGACCAGCGACATTGCCGGTTTTGAGCGTCCGAGTCACGGCTGCCTGCAAAGCTGGGCGGAACAAGGCGTACTGCTGCTCAATACCGTGCTCACCGTCGAGGCCGGTCAAGCGCACTCCCACGCCAGGCTCGGTTGGGAAACCTTCACCGATAAAGTGATCGCCGCGCTGAACGAAAATCGCCAAGGCGTCATCTTTTTACTGTGGGGATCGCACGCGCAGAAGAAAGGTAATTTTATCGATCGCCAGCGTCACCACGTCCTGAAAGCCCCGCACCCGTCGCCGCTTTCCGCTCACCGCGGTTTCCTTGGCTGCCAGCATTTCTCGCAGACCAATCAATTGCTGGAACAGCAAGGGCTGGCACCGATCGATTGGACGCCGCAGCTGCCCAACGAGGTAGAACCGGCATAATCCAGACGCAAAAAAGGCACCCTAAGGTGCCTTTTGTTTTCAGAAACCGTCAGGCTTTGGCTTTTGATACCGCCACCATCGCCGGGCGCAGCAAACGGCCGTTCAGCGTGTAGCCTTTCTGCATCACCATCATTACGTGGTTTGGCTGGTGTTGATCTGATTCCATCAGGCTCATCGCCTGGTGCACGTCCGGGTTGAACGGCACGTTGACATCGCCAACGATTTCGATGCCGTACTTGCGTACCGCGTCCTGCAGCGATTTCAGCGTCAGTTCGATGCCTTCGATCATTGCAGCCAGTTCCGGGTTATTGCGATCGGCCAGTTCCAGCGCGCGCTCCAGGTTATCGATCACCGGCAACAGATCGGCGGAAAACTTCTCCAACGCGAACTTGTGCGCTTTTTCGATATCCAGTTCGGTGCGGCGACGAACGTTTTCCATCTCGGCCTTGGCGCGCAGCAGGCTATCGCGCTCGCGTTGCTGAGCTTCTGCCAGTTGAGCTTCCAGCTCGGCAATGCGTTGATCACGCAGATCGACACCTTCCGCTGCTTCCGGCTGCTGTTCTTCGTGCTGAACGTTTTCCATTTCTTCCGAGACTTGCTCGTTTGGCGTCTTGTGTTCTTTACTACTCATGAATATCTCCGCGTTTTAGCATTAATCTCGCAACTTGGCTTATTATGGGGATCAAAATCGGGGTTTCAAGTCAACCGGTCACAATGTGGGGCATAATCTGGCTCCGGTGAGGAAAATCACAACAATGAATAAAAAATTCGCATGTATTGGCATTGTTGGCCACCCGCGTCACCCCTCGGCGCTGGCCACTCACGAGATGCTGTTTCACTGGTTGGTCGCTCGTGGTTACTCGGTGCTGATCGAACAGCAGATCGCCAAGGATTTGGGCCTGAAAGACGCGGTGACCGGCAGCCTGGCGGAGATTGGCCAGCAGGCCGATCTGGCGGTGGTGGTGGGCGGCGACGGCAATATGCTCGGCGCGGCGCGCGTGCTGGCGCGTTACGACATCAAGGTGATTGGCGTCAACCGTGGCAATCTGGGCTTTTTGACCGATCTGGATCCCGACAACGCGCTGCAACAGTTGGCTGACGTGCTGGAAGGCGAATACATCGACGAAAAGCGTTTTCTGCTGGAAACCATCGTTCATCGCCAACACCAGCAATGCCGCATCAGCACGGCGATCAACGAGGTGGTACTGCACCCCGGCAAAGTCGCACACATGATTGAATTTGAAGTGTATATCGACGATAGCTTTGCCTTTTCGCAGCGTTCCGACGGCCTGATCATCGCGACGCCGACCGGCTCGACGGCCTATTCGCTGTCTGCCGGCGGCCCGATCCTGACACCCTCGCTGGAAGCGATCGCCCTGGTGCCGATGTTCCCGCACACCCTGTCTGCCCGCCCGTTGGTGATCAATGGCGACAGTACCATTCGGCTGAAGTTTTCCCATATCAGCAGCGATCTGGAAATCAGCTGCGACAGCCAGATAGCGCTGCCGATTCAGGAAGGCGAAGAAGTACTGATACGCCGCAGTGATTATCACCTGAATCTTATTCACCCAAAGGACTACAGCTATTTCAATACGTTAAGCACAAAGCTCGGGTGGTCAAAAAAATTGTTCTAAAATTTACGCCAGCCACTTTACTGTATATAAAACCAGTTTATACTGTATGAAACTACAGTTATGTGTTTATGCACAGGAAGGTTCTCATGCTGGCGCAATTAACCATCAACAATTTTGCTATCGTTCGTGAGTTGGAAATCGACTTTCAACCGGGTATGACGGCGATTACCGGTGAAACCGGTGCCGGTAAGTCAATTGCCATTGATGCACTGGGCCTGTGCCTCGGCAGCCGCGCCGACGGCAATGCCGTGCGGCAGGGAGCCTCCCGCGCCGATCTGTGTGCCCGCTTCTCGCTGGCAGATACCCCTTCCGCCCGTGAATGGCTAGAACAAAACCATCTGGACAATAACGACGAATGCCTGCTGCGGCGGGTTATCGGTACCGACGGCCGTTCGCGCGGCTTTATCAACGGCATCTCGGTGCCCCTGTCGCAACTGCGCGAACTCGGCCAGCGTCTCATCCAGATCCATGGCCAGCATGCGCATCAACTGTTGCTAAAACCTGAACACCAAAAATCCCTGCTTGATGCCTACGTCGGCGAACCCACGCTGCTGCTGGCCATGCGTCATGCTTATCAGCAATGGCACCAAAGCTGTCGTGAGCTGGCGCATCATCAACAACAGTCCATCGAACGTGACGCGCGCCGGCAACTGCTGCAATACCAATTGAAAGAGCTCAACGAGTTCGCACCGCAGAGCGGCGAATTCGAGCAGATCGACGCAGAATACAAACGTCTGGCGAACAGCGGCCAACTCTTGACCCTCAGCCAGCACGCGCTGCAATTGCTGGCCGATGATGACGAGCACAACATGCTCAGCCAGTTGTACAGTTCCAAGCAGCTGCTGGTGGAGCTGATCGGCATGGACGACAGGCTTTCCAGCCTGCTCGACATGCTGGAAGAAGCGTCGATCCAGATCAGCGAGGCCAGCGACGAACTGCGTCATTACGCCGAGCGGATGGATCTCGATCCCAATCGGCTGCACGAGCTGGAACAACGCATTTCGCGGCAAATCAGTCTGGCGCGCAAGCACCATGTCGCGCCGGAGGAACTGCCGTTGCTGCATCAGCAACTGCTGGATGAACAGCAGCAACTTTCGCAACAGGAAAGCGATCAACAGCATCTGAGCGAGGCCGTTTCGCTGCATCACCAGCACGCGCTGGCGTTGGCGCAACAGCTGCATCAAAAGCGTCAGCAGTATGCCGACGAACTGACTCACCTGA
Source organism: Serratia odorifera (assembly GCF_900635445.1). NCBI lineage: Bacteria > Pseudomonadati > Pseudomonadota > Gammaproteobacteria > Enterobacterales > Yersiniaceae > Serratia > Serratia odorifera. Next base: position 2,728,510 of record NZ_LR134117.1, on the reverse strand, counting down.
TTACCGAAAGCATGCATGCACTGTCGATGCCGCACGGTCAGTTTTGCATCGACGTACACTTTGAACCGGAACACCTGGGCGTCGAAGGCGCCAGCCGCGTTGAGTTCCGTGTGTCCACTAACCCGGGGCAACCGATGCAGGCGCTGGCCAAAGTTGCTTCCGGCGGCGAGCTTTCTCGCATCGCCCTGGCAATTCAGGTGATTACCGCGCGCAAAATGGAAACCCCGGCGCTGATTTTCGATGAAGTGGATGTCGGTATCAGCGGCCCAACGGCGGCCATCGTCGGGCGTTTGCTGCGTCAACTGGGCGAATCCACCCAGGTTATGTGCGTGACCCACCTGCCGCAGGTGGCCGGTTGTGGTCATCAGCACTTCTTTGTCAGCAAGCAAACCGACGGCACGGAAACCGAAACGCAGATGTCGCCGCTGGACAAACGCGCCCGTCTGCAAGAGTTGGCGCGACTGCTTGGCGGCAGCGAAGTAACAAAAAATACGTTGGCCAACGCCAAGGAGCTGCTCGCGGCATAAAAAAGCCCAACTTTTTTGCATTCCTGCGGTCTGACTTTAGCGCTGCAACCCGGACGATTTCAATGCAACAACGTGAAAGATGAAGGAGTAACCGGTAGATTTCCGGTTTCCAACTGCTGCAAGGTCTATTATCATCGGCATCCTATGCCCTAAAGGAATGTGATTACTATGCGCTGTAAAATGCTGACTGCTGCCGCTGTGGCTCTTGTGATGCTGACCGCAGGCTGTTCTACTTTTGAAAAAGTGGTTTACCGCCCCGACATCAATCAGGGCAATTACCTGACGGCAACGGACGTGGCAAAAATCCACAAGGGTATGACCCAGCAGCAAGTCGCTTACACTCTCGGAACCCCGATGCTGCAAGATCCTTTCGGAACCCAGACCTGGTTCTACGTGTTCCGCCAGCAGCCTGGCCATGAAAAGATCACGCAGCAAACGCTGACGCTGACCTTTGACAGCGCAGGCGTACTGACCGATATCCAGAACAAGCCGGCGCTGACCAAATAATCAGCACGGCCCTTTTCCGGCCCATGCGAGAAGCTCCATCCCTTGCATGACAGTGGCAGGCTGCAACTCGGAACAGCGGTTAATGGGGTTTTGGTAAGAAATAAGGCGCCTGGAGCGCCTTATTTTTTTGCTTTCTCTGCCCGTTGCCGGCGCAGTTCTTTGGGATCGGCAATCAAAGGCCGGTAGATTTCAACCCGGTCGCCGTCGTTAAGCACATCGGCCAATTTTGCCGGCCGGCTGTAAATTCCCAGCTTGTTGCTGTGCAAATCGATATCTTTACGTAATTCCAACAGGCCGGACGCCACAATGGCCTGCTCAACGCTGCTGCCGGCGTCTAACGTAACCTGTCGCAGATACTGCCGTTCCGGTAGTGCATACACCACCTCTACGCGTATCTCAGACACTGTAGACCTCTTTTGCACGCTGCGTGAAGGCCTGAACCATGCTGCCGGCCAGCTCTTTGAATACCTTGCCGAACGCCAGCTCAATCAGTTTATTGGTAAATTCGAAGTCCAGGTGCAATTCAACCTTGCAGGCCTCCGGGCTCAGCGGCGTAAACTGCCAGCCACCCATCAGTTTGCGGAACGGGCCATCAACCAGCTGCATATTAATGCTGTGGTTATCCTGCAGCGTGTTGCGCGTGGTAAACGTCTTGCTGATCCCCGCCTTGGCAACGTCAACCGCCGCGGTCATCTGGTTAGCGGAAGCGTCAAGCACCCGACTACCGGTACAACCAGGCAAGAAATCGGGATAAGAATGAACATCGTTAACCAACTGGTACATCTGCTGGGCGCTAAAGGGCACCAAGGCAGAACGACTAATCTGGGGCATATCATTTCCTGTGAAACATAAAACGTACAGATAATAACATTTATCTGGCTTCAGACAAAAAATCTGCTACGCCCTACCACTGGCAAAAATGAGAAAATTTGCTCAGGCATTGAACGCTAAAGGATTTCTTTCGCTGGCGCATCCAGTATAATGAACGCACTATGACAAAGAAAAAAGCATACAAACCCGGCTCAGCCACCATTGCGCAAAACAAGCGTGCCCGCTTTGAATACTTCATCGAAGACGAATTCGAGGCTGGCCTGTCCCTGCAAGGGTGGGAAGTTAAATCACTGCGCGCAGGCAAGGCCAACATCAGCGACAGTTACATTACCTTTCGCGACGGTGAAGCCTATCTGTTTGGCGCCACCATTACGCCACTGAACGTGGCGTCGTCGCATGTGGTATGCGATCCAACCCGCTCGCGTAAGCTGCTGCTGAACAAGCGTGAACTGGATTCACTGCTCGGGCGCGTCAACCGCGAGGGCTACACCGTTGTCGCCCTGTCAATGTATTGGAAAAATGCCTGGGTCAAGCTGAAGATTGGCGTGGCCAAGGGTAAGAAAGAACACGATAAGCGCGATAACATCAAGGATCGTGAATGGCAAACGGCGAAAGCCCGTATCATGAAGCACGCAAACCGTTAAGCCACTGGCGTTACGGCGCAGACTTCTGATATAATGCCGATTAGTTACTTGGGGCTGATTCTGGATTCGACGGGATTTGCGAAGCCCTAGGAGCATGCCGAGGGGCGGTTGGCCTCGTAAAAAGCCGCAAAAAAATAGTCGCAAACGACGAAAACTACGCTTTAGCAGCTTAATACCCTGCTCAGAGCCCTCTCTCCCTAGCCTCCGCTCTTAGGACGGGGATCAAGAGAGGTCAAACCTAAAAGAGATCGCGTGGATGCCTTGCCTGGGGCTGAAGCGTTAAACCCAATCAGGATAGTTTGTTAGTGGCGTGTCCATCCGCAGCTGACCGGCGAATGTAAAGATTGGACTAAGCATGTAGTGCCGACGGTGTAGTAATTTCGGACGGGGGTTCAAATCCCCCCAGCTCCACCAAATGATGATCCGGGTATTACCAGATAAGTCCGGAGAAGTACGGAAAGCCCGCATACCACCTAGGTTTGCGGGCTTTTTTGTGTCTGTAGTAGTCCGAGAACATCCAGCTAAATCCGGGATTTATTGGTATACGTTTAGGTATACGTTAAAATGTATGCCATAAACGTATACCAATTATGGAAGAATCCTTACATGGCGCGGACTACACGCCCCCTCACACATACCGAAGTACAAAAAGCCAAGGCCCTAGAGAAAGACCTCACCCTACACGACGGTGACGGCCTATTCCTGTTAGTCAAAACCACCGGCAAGAAACTGTGGCGTTTCCGCTACCTCCGTCCCAGCACCAGTTCACGGACTATGGTTAGCCTCGGAGCCTACCCTGCCCTGTCACTTGCCGACGCCCGGCAAATACGTGCCGAAAAGCTCGCGATACTGGCAAGAGGCATTGACCCACAGGCCAAAGAAGCAGAAGAAGCGGAACAAAAGCAGGTAGCCCAAGAAAGCATTTTCCTGAATGTGGCAAAGCAATGGTTCGCGTTGAAGCAGGCCAGCGTTAGCGCTAAGCATGCGGAGGACATCTGGCGTTCTCTTGAAAAAGACATACTGCCATCTATCGAGAATGTCCCGGTTCAGGACATCAAAGCGCGTTTACTGATCCAAGTGCTGGAACCTATCAAGGCCCGTGGTGCATTAGAGAGCGTTCGCCGATTAGTGCAACGCATCAACGAAATCATGATCTACGCCGTCAACACTGGCTTGATTGATGCTAACCCGGCCTCTGGTATTGGTAACGCATTCGAACGGCCTAAGAAGCAACATATGCCGACTATACGGCCCGAAGAACTGCCTAAGCTAATGCGCACTATCGCCATGAGCAATCTTTCGATACCAACCCGCTGTTTGCTTGAGTGGCAGTTGCTGACACTGATACGCCCTGCTGAAGCCTCGGCAACCGCATGGGCCGAGATCGATATAGAAAACCGTAAGTGGTGTATTCCGGCAGAACGGATGAAGTCAAAGCGCGACCATATCGTCCCGTTGTCAGAACAAACTTTAGAGCTGCTGGAAATCATGCGTTCAATCAGTGGTAATCGTCAGTACGTATTCCCTAGTCGCAATAACCCACGCAAACCCATGAACAGCCAAACGGCAAATGCTGCCTTAAAACGTATTGGATATGGCGGAAAACTCGTTGCCCATGGGTTGAGATCTATAGCTAGTACTGCTATGAATGAGGCAGGGTTTAATGCTGACGTAATAGAAGCTGCACTTGCTCATAACGATAAAAATGAGGTACGAAGGGCATACAATAGATCAAGTTATTTAGAGCATCGAAAAGAATTGATGGATTGGTGGGGGATATTTTGCAAAAAAAACATGTGAGTAATAAGGAGATGGACTATCATGGCTAACGATATTTTTACAGCATTTAAAGCCTCTGCTCTATGTGATAAAAACATTAACTTCCTAATTGGTTCTGGCGCGTCAGCTTCATATATACCGACATTAATGATTAATGAAGATAAAACATATGAGGACATTCTCACTGATGTAAACTATTCTGATATTAATGATTTGATTCTTCATAGTTATTACAAAAACATATTAAAAAAGAGTTTTTGTTTTTTACCCGATGGAAATTTATCACGAAGAAAACGAAGGGAAACATTAAGTTCCTATAAGATTTTAATAGAAAATATCGTGAATTTAATTGATAAAAAAGGTGCCAATTTAATAAGCAGAGCCAACATATTTACAACTAACTATGATCTTTTTATCGAGAAAGCCTCTGATCAATTACTACGTAAATCATTGAATTTTATATTTAATGATGGTGCAAGAGGACTTTCTAGGCGCTATCTTAAAATTAGTAATTTTCATACATCCACATGGCATCAAGGAACTAATGATTTATATAAATTTGAAATACCAACAGTAAACCTTATAAAAATGCATGGTTCCGTATCATGGCAGAAAAGGAGTGATGACATTATAGAAGTAAGCTATGCAAATGAATTCCCATCAGGATTGGAAATTGAAATAGATAATTATGACATAAAAGAAATAGTCACAAAAATCGAAGAAAACTCAACATTAAAAACCTGCAAAGAAATAATAGACATGGCAGATGAGGATGAATCAAAGCTTAAGAAGTTTCGACAGGAATATAATAAACTGGCAATAGTTAACCCGACAAAGGCCAAATTTGAAGAAACTGTTTTTCAGCAGCATTACTATCAATCTTTAAGGTTATTAAGTTATGAATTAGAAAAACCGCAGACTGTTCTGATATGCTTTGGATTTTCTTTCAAAGATGAACATATAAGAGAGATAATTCATCGTTCACTAAGCAATCCTTCACTGATTGTTTACGTATTTTGCTATAAAAAGCAAAACAAATCTGAAATAAAAGAATTGATCGATAATAAAAAAGTTATCTTCATATCTCCTGATAATGATGAAAGTGATAATGTCATCGATTTAAATAGATTTATTGAATGTATATTCTCTTTAGATAGCAAGGATGCAACCGAGGGTTTATCATGCAGCTTATAATTGGGTATGTTACCGCCGTTAGAGGTACAACTGTACGCGCTATTGTACATCCTAATTTATATCAAACCACCTATATTCATGACGGCAGCTTGTACAGAGGTGTAGCAATAAATGAATTTATCGTCATAAAGAAAGGTTATCACGATATTATTGGAAAAATAGAAGGCGAAGAGATTATTGAGAAGAAATCCTTTAATGAATCGATGCCAAACAATGATAAGTTTGATAGATTCATTGATATCAAAATAATTGGTTATATTCTAGATGGTAAATTTCGTTCTGGCATAAAGTACTTACCAATGATTCAAGACGAATTACATCTAATTTCTGATGAATTAATATCTGCCATTTATGCATTTGATGGTAAAATTGATTCAAAAAAGATATTAATAGGGAAGTCACTACTTGAAGAAATACCTGTTCATATCCCTGTAAATGGTATTTTTAACTCTCATATAGGAATATTTGGAAATACCGGCAGCGGGAAGTCAAATTCTTTAGCAAAAATATACCATGAATTGTTCTCGAGTCTTGGTAAGACAGTATTAAAAAAATCCACGTTTGTTTTCATAGATTTTAACGGAGAATACAAACCAATTCATAACCAGTTCAAGGATAAAAGCACATATTTAGAACTAGATACTCATTTAAAAAATGGGAACAACAAACTAAAAATCAAGAAATCAGAGTTCTGGGATTCAGAATTGTTATCGGTTTTATTTTCAGCAACTGAGAAAACACAGAAACCCTTCCTTAACATATTGGTACGAAATAGAGATAAATTTGGGGATGAACTAAACGATTACTTTCATAGCACGATAAAAGTAATGTTTGGTCAAAACCAACATAGAGAGACCATTAGTGTACTGCGATCAATAATAAACATCATCAATCCAAAAAACAGTCAAAAATCAATGAAGAACTCTCCGAGTTTAGTTGGTATTCTAGAGGCGATAATAATAAATATTACAAAAATGGGAGTTCATTCAACACTCCAGAAGCATATTTAGCTCATCTACCAATATTATCTAAAACCAATATTTCAATGGAAAATATTTCGGCTTTCCAACAAATCACAGTCAGGGCAACACTACAACTGATTCAATCTGTATCTAGAAACTACGTCCAGTATGAACATATAAGCCCATTAATTGGCAAAATAAATTCTTCTACGAGTTCACTTGAAAAAGTAATAGACATTATTGATGATCTAGAAACAGGATTGAAGCCTCTCTTGTTTATATCATTGAGGAATTGCAATCAAGAGACAAAAAAAACAATACCAATGATGATTGCAAAGTGCTCATTTTTAGAACATAAAAGAAAAGACACATCAAAAAACAGCTTCCACCTTATAATAGATGAAGCTCATAATATACTCTCAGAATCATCAAATAGAGAGTCAGAAACATGGAAAGATTATCGGCTTGAACTTTTCGAAGAGATAATTAAAGAAGGCAGGAAGTTTGGTTATTTCGTTACTATTGCAAGTCAACGCCCGGCAGATATATCACCAACGATAATATCTCAGATTCACAATTACTTTCTTCATCGATTGGTTAATGAAAACGACCTATTCTTACTCAAAAACTCAATTAGCACGCTTGATAGTTCATCTCGAGCATTAGTACCAGTTTTACCTGCAGGAGCATGTGTCGTGTCAGGAACCGCATTCCACACACCTATGGTAGTTCAAATGCAACGGCTGCCTTCGACCTTAGCACCAGAGAGTGACACAATAGATCTTGATTCATTTTGGTAAAATTTTATTAAATAGGAGACGCCTCAAAGAGGCGCTGACGCACTAAACGAAAAGTCGCTCAAACCTCTGCGCGCGCAATACTCCCTCGCCTACGCGCTCTGACTTTATCATGCACATTTCATGCATGACACAGAGGCCCTGCAAGCCCTTGTGGCGCGGGGTTTCGGCTGTTTTGAAAGGCTGGGGATTAATGCAAAATCATGCACCCTATGCATGCACGCTCGATTTAAGGCAGGCTAGCCAGAGAAAAGGCTGTTTTCGGGCTTGAGGGACGATAAAAGCCCGCAGCAAAATCAGCATTGCAGCGGGGCTGGTTCAATCAATGAAGTGTTTGATTTCGGCTATAACGGCGGTAGCGATTTAATGTCCTTTTTTCCGGCGGCGGTAAATCACCACCAGTCACCGTCTCCGCTTGAATCGGTTGGCATAAAATCTTATCGACGCTCTCTATTGTTTTAAACGTGCAGGAGCACACGATGTTTTGGCACTGGTAATAGGCCTCTTTCGTTTGTTCCGTGACATAACGGCTGGTTCGGGTATAAGACGAATGAGTACACAGTGGGCAACGCATCATGATTTGGCCCCTTGATCCTACCCACGTAATGTGGACACGGCCCTAAGCGAGGTTTTGGTTTTCAAACTGTTCCGGGCTAAGACCGCCACAGGCACTGTGACGACGCCAGCGATTGTAATCGCACTCGATATAATTAAACACTGTCGTTCGCATTATTTCCCGGCTGGCAAAGTCCTCCCCGTGGATACATTCCACCTTCAGTGAGTGAAAGAAGCTTTCCGCACAGGCATTGTCGTAACAACAACCTTTAGCGCTCATACTGCCCTGCAGATTATGCCGTTTCAGTAAGCTCTGGTAATCCGTTGAACAGTACTGGCCACCTCGGTCTGTGTGCACGATGACATTTTCCGGGCGTTTACGCCGCCATAACGCCATCTGTAGTGCATCGCAGGCAAGCTGTGCCGTCATCCGTGAGGACATCGACCAGCCAATGTGTCAATACCGATCGAATTCTGACCCACCCGGAGGTGCGGACGATTTCCTGGACACTCAGGAGATAAATAATGTTTACCGAAGCAGAACGGCTCCGCGCAATTGAACTTTACTTTAAATACGGCAGAAAACTGGCTCCCGTGGTTCGTGAACTGGGTTACCCTTCTAAAAGAAATCTGCGACGCTGGATCCGTTTATGGGAAGCGAGTGACGGTGCTACAAAAGCCATTCGCCGTAAGCCACGTTACTCTGATGTGCAAAAGCAGGCTGCTGTTGAACATTATCTTAACCATGGCTGCTGCCTGGCGTTTACCAGCAGGACCCTTGGTTATCCCTGCTGTGATGTACTGGCTCGCTGGGTTAATGAACGTCATCCCGACAGACGGCTTATTTTCACCAGTACGATCAATCAAAATGCACCTTTTGAACCTGAGGTGAAACGTCAGGCTGTCATGGCGCTTAGTACACGGCATGTACCTGCCAGAGAAATCGCCATGAAAATTGGCATCAGTCGCACGGTATTGTACAAATGGAAAGATGAAATCATCGGCGATGAGGCTTACCAGTCCATGCGCAAACATGAAAGACCGTCTCTTACGGAGGAGCGCGACGCGCTGCGCGAAGAGGTTAACCGACTCAATCAGGAGATACGTCGACAGCAGATGGAGATCGACATCCTGAAAAAAGCGGAGGAAATCATAAAAAAAGATCCGGACATCAGCGTCAACACTCTGACAAACAGGGAAAAGACACAGATCGCTGATGTCCTGAGAGACTCGTACCCGTTGACAGAGCTGCTGCGAGTCCTTGTACTTGCGCGGAGCAGCTTTTTTTACCACCGGACAGCACTGCGCTCGGGAGACAAATACGCGACCGTACGTATCGCAATGACAGAGATCTTCAACGGCAACTATCGTTGTTATGGCTATCGCCGTCTGCACGCTATGCTACGGCACAAAGGTCTGCGGCTCTCTGAAAAGGTGGTGCGCAGGCTGATGGTGGAAGAGCAGCTTGTTGTCAGTCGTTCCCGGCGCCGGCGCTACAGCTCGTACTGCGGAGAAATCGGCCCGGCACCTGATAATCTTCTCGCCAGAGATTTTAAAGCGGCGCAGCCTAATCAAAAATGGCTGACGGATATCACGGAGTTCCAGCTTCCGGCCGGTAAAGTGTGGTTGTCGCCAAGTGGTGGACTGCTTCGATGGCAAAGTGGTGAGCTGGTCGCTCAGTACACGCCCAGATGCAGAGCTGGCCAATACGATGCTGGAAAGCGCGATCGGCACGTTAAACGCAGGCGATCGTCCGGTCATCCACAGTGACAGAGGCGGGCATTACCGCTGGCCGGGATGGCTGGCGCGGGTGAATGCGGCAGGTCTTATCCGCTCTATGTCCCGCAAGGGTGTTCACCGGATAATGCGGCGTGCGAAGGGTTCTTCGGTCGGCTGAAAACTGAAATGTATTACGGTCGTGAGTGGTCAAACGTGACGCTGGAAAACTTCATGCAGCATGTGGATGCTTACATCCGGTGGTATAACGAACGACGTATTAAACTGTCGCTGGGCGCAGTTAGCCCGGAAGTGTATCGGCGACAACTTGGGATCACACAGTAAATCAGTCCAGGAAAACATCCGCACCCCCCCCCTGCCAAAGTAAAACTGACCACCCCCTTTGAATTACTCGAGCGCTGTTGCTTTCGTTTTCTTCTGGAGTTGGCCGCTTTTCAGCTTATCTTTCAGTCGATAGCTTTGACCGCTGATTTGCGCGATATGCGCATGGTGAAGCAGCCGATCCAGCATTGCCGCCGTCAGCGTCTCGTCATCACCAAACGTTCCTGACCACTGCGTAAACGGCAGGTTGCTGGTCAGGATCACGCTGCCTGACTCATACCGTTTTAGCGACAACCTGGAAGAACAGGTTCGCCTCCATTTTTGCCGAACGGCAGATAGCCCACTTCGTCGATGATCAACACTTAGGCTTACCTACGACGCGGTTCAGGTAGCCCTTCAGATCACCCTGACGGTGTGACGCCATCAGTTGCAGCATCATATCGGCGGCGGTGATGAACCGAATGCTTAAACCCGCCATCGCGGCTTTATAGCCAATCGCGGTCGCCAGGTGCGTCTTGCCGACGCCAGAAGGCCCGAGCAGGACAACGTTCTCCTGACGCTCTATAAATGCAAGACCCGCTAACTCCTGGATCTGGCTTCGTGGAACGCCGCTGGCATAGGCGTAATCGAACTGCTCCAGTGTTTTATCACCGGCAGGCCTGATAACCGCAAAATGGTCTGCCGACGCCGTTCGTTCAGGCCATCATGCTGGAGCTGCAAAACGGCTTCCAGGAAGTCGGCATGTGTGCCGCTGTTGTCGATGGTCGCCTGTGCCACACCGGGCCACTCTGCCGGCAGGCGGTCGAGCTTGAGTTGTTCGCAAAGCGCTGTAATACGATCATGCTGAAGGTTCATGCTGGCACCTCCAGCAAGGCCTGATACGTTGCAAAGAGGATGTTGGCAGGCTCTCGGTCGGCAGCGGACGCTGCTTGAGTGTTGGGACGGGGGGCAGGCAATGCCAACGTCACCTTCGGTAACGGCAATAATGCTGCGCGTTCGCGCGGCATGCGCTGCTCAGGCGGTACGCCTGTGGTGCCATGAACTCGCGTGTTCGCAACGGTGACCAGCCACTCGCCAATGCGAGCGTTGGCAGCGGGAACATCCCAGTACCAGCCGGCTTGCGGAAGGTCACGGTAAGGGGCACGATAAAGCTGTTCTTGAGGTAATGGTTAAACCGCTCAACCTTGCCCTTGGTCTTGGCGCGATAGGGGCGGCAGACCTTGGGGGTAAAGGCATACTTCTCGGCAACGTGCATCAAACTGTGGGTTCAGCGATGCTTGCGGGGCCGTAGACATCGCGCTCAATGATGATGGCCTTGGCGTTTGTCGAACAGCAGCTGATGCGGCGTCCCGCCGAAGACCTGAGTGCAGACTCAATGCCGTCACCAGGCAGCGGAGTCCTGGTTGCTGTAGAACTTGACGAAAGTTGCGCGGCTCCAGCCCAGCGTGGCGACGGAAAGGCCAGCAGTGGGTTATGACCGAGCCTGATGATGGTGAAATCAACCTGCATCTGAAAGCCAGGCTCGGTCTCGAAGCGCGTGACTCTTCAGTAACGGGCTGCTTCATGGGGTGCAGGAAAGCGGTCAGCATGCTGTAACCGCCCTCGTAACCACGCTGACGGATCTCACGCAGCAGCACACTGGCGGGTATCCACTGGGGCCTGGCAGCGGCCACGCGCTCAAGGATATAGGTCTTGAACGGGTCAAGCTTGCAGGGTCTGGGTGCGCGAGGCTTGTAGCGCATATCCGCTACGGGCAGCGGGCTACGGATATATCTGCGAACGGTCTCACGAGAGCCATGAAAGCTGGCGCGCGATGGCGCGTATCGACATGCCCTGACGGTGTGTAAAACACTAATCTCCACTCTGGTCTCCAATGTCATCATTGGCAGTGCCTTAAAACTGCCATTTTTACCCTAGGTGGGTCAGATTTACATCGGCAGGTGGGCCAGTTTTACATCGGTAGCGACACCAATGACTGACCGCGACCACAGGTCAATCACCACCGCTAGATACAGCCAGCCTTCACCGGTGCGCAGATACGTGATGTCACCCACCCACTTTTGATTCGGGCCGCTGGCGTAAAAGTCCTGCTTCAACAGATTCTCGGATATTGGCAGACCATGCTCACGGTAACTGACCGGGCTGAACCGGCGCGAGGCTTTCGCCCGCAGCCCTGACGACGCAGACTGGCGGCGATAGTCTTGATGTTGTACTCCGGCAGTTCATCAGCAAGACGAGGCGCTCCATAACGCTGTTTTGCCTTGGCAAAGGTCTGTCGAACCGCATCATCGCAGACAAGTCGGAACTGTTGACGCCGGTTTATCTGGTGACGACGCTGACGCCAGGCATACCAGCCACTGCGGGCGACGTGCAGTACCCGGCACATGGCTTTGATACTGAACTCAGCCTGATGCTTTTCGATAAAGACATACTTCATTTCAGGCGCTTGGCGAAGTATGTCGCGGCCTTTTGGAGAATGGCCAGTTCCTCGTCCCGTTCAGCCAGTTGGCGTTTGAGGCGGGCATTCTCAGCGGCGAGTTCGCCCTCACGTTCAGAGGACGTTGCCTGTTGCTGCCGCTTGCTACGCCAGGTGTAAATTTGCGACTCATAAAGGCTGAGTTCGCGGGCGGCTGCGGCCACACCAATACGTTCAGCCAGTTTCAGGGCTTCGTCGCGGAATTCAGGTGTATGTTGCTTGCGTGGCTTTTTAGTGGTTGATGCTGGTTTTGTCATGTGAGTCACCTCTTGCTTGAGAGTTTACTCACTTAGTCGCGTGTCCACTATTGCTGGGTAAGATCAAGCAATGGTTCGCATTGAAGCAGGTCAACTGCACAGTGTGAAGGTAAGCGATCGTCAACTAACACATTGAAATAAATAATAAATATTCGTTAGTGTATAGGGTGAACAGTTTTCCTATAAATTTTTTTTGTGGGCAAAGGTAAAGCAATCACCTTGCTGATTGAATCCCTTAATATGCTTGGTTATCGTACAACTATGCTAATGAAAAGGAATTCCTATGGATACAGTTGAAGAGCTAGGTGGAACTTACTTCTACAACGGCCTAATAAACCTCATGGCCTATGAACTATTGCTCACCATCTTTGTGCAGAAAACGCTTGAGCAATTAGGTTAACAAGATACTTTTGCCGCAACGGCTATCCTCTTGGGGCCGCCGAGACTTGTTAACACGAACCAAACCTAGTGGAGCGATCTCGGGAACATCCAGAGCCAGCAAAATGGCGAGAAATGTGTTCAAGAATAGCCAATTCCCGTTCGGCATAAAAATGCCCAGTGTTATCGGTAGCCCACTAAACCTTAAAACGTTCAAGATCAGGATGGTCGCGAATATTGGCACTTTTGCCGGAAGGACAATCCCTGTCATCGGGGTGGGCGATACTGGCCAACGATGTTTCTATCATCACAATCCGGACCATGACAACCTACAACAAAATTGCTCGTGCAGAGGACAGGTTTATGACCATAGACAAAGTGCAACAGGCTGTATTTTCTTTGGTCAAAAAACATGATGGTTGTTCGATCATTCCATTCTTCAAGAAGAAATGGACTGTCAAAACGGATATAGACACCGATTTACATTTCGAGCGTGAAGAAGCAGAGGAGCTAATGAGAGACTTCTTTAATCAATTCAATGTAAACAGCAAGGGTTTCAGCATAGATACCTACTATCCCGATAGTGAAAAGCTGACTCAGGTTCCCGATTTCACTCTGGAGATGCTTATTAACTCCGCCAAGGCCGGGCGATGGTTGTATTAAGTCCCTGCCCAGAACGCCGGCGACGCGGCGGCCCTGTCAGGCATGGCACAATGTGTCGGTTATCTGATGGCCGCCATGGGCCCCCTGCTGCTGGGTAAAGTGCATGATTGGTCCGGCGGCTGAGCTGTGCCGCTGCTGGTGACTGCGGCGGTCGCGGTGGCCGGCGCCGGTACCGGCATGGCTGCAGGACGAAACGCACATCTGGAACCCGCATCCTCATGGAGTTGAATCTTGGCCTCTGTCTTCAGGAGACAGGTCGTCCTCCTGATGTTTTCCAGGCTGGAGGATGGCGACTGTGTGGCCCCGCTTTCTTCCCTGTGTTTGTTCAAACACGCTTACATTTATCCCCTTCTGAGCGCAGAGGGGATGCTCTTCGTATTTACTGGCCGGGCTGGCGTTGTGGATCAGCCCGGCTACCCAGTCAGCAAAGACGCGCACGGCGGGAGAAAGAAAACGCTGATGCGGATAAAGCAAATTCACCGGTATTGACGGTGGCTGCCAGTCAGCCAGAACCTCGATTAACTTCCCCGCCTGCAGATACTCTGAGACCACGCTCTCGGCAAGCTGCACCAGTCCGAAACCATCAAGACACATTTTGATGTAGAGGCCCGTTTCATTAACGGCGGTCCCCCCATTCATAGGTATGGATCGTGTTTCAGCGCCGCGGGCAAAGCGCATTTCGTTCGCACGTTTGGCTTGACCGGAAAAATAGTGGATCGCCCGATGCCGGGACAATTCTTCAGGCGATTGCGGAATGCCGTATTCCCTGAGATAGTCCGGCGATGCACAGGTGACCAGCGAAACCGGCCTAGCGGGCGGGCGACCAGCGTTGAGTTATTGAGCTCTCCAACCCTGATCACACAGTCCACGCCCTCCTGAATCAGATCGACCTGCCGATCGTTTACCCCGACCATCAGGTAGATATCCGGATAACGTCGGAAAAAGTCTTTCAGGTTTGGCATGACAATGAAATGGGCGATTCCACCGGGCATATCTACCCGCAAGCGCCCCTGCGGCCGCTTTACCGAATCCGTCAGACTGGCTTCCGCATGGTCGATCAAGAAGAGTATTTCCCGACACTGCGCGAGATACTGTAACCCTTCAGGGGTGAGGCTCACCCGCCGCGTTGTCCTGTTAAGCAGACGCACCTGCAGGTATTTCTCCAAGCCTTTTAAGGTGCTGGTTACCGTCGACGGAGGCAGTGACAGCGTTTCCGCCGCGCGCACGAAGCTTCCGGCTTCGGCCACCCGCGTAAAGATCTGCATAGCCTGAATACGATCCACATTCCTTCTCCCCAGTGCCAATAAATCTGCCCATAGTTAACATCATTATTCGTAAATTATGAATAATGAAAACGCGTTAAGCATCTTTTTCATATTAATAGAGTGACGTATCTTTTCCCTGTTGATGAGAAAAGAGACACTTTAAATGACCGATTACATTAGAAATATTGTTAATAATCAGACTGAAAACCCACCGGTAACGTTGATCCGTGGCGCAACCATACTGAGCATGGATGATAATGTGGGTAATATTGAGCGCGGTGATATTCTTATCACCGGATCAACCATTACCGCCGTGGGTCAGAACCTGGACGCGCAAAGTGCCCACGAGATAGATGCCACGAACATGATTGCCATGCCGGGGATGGTGGATTCTCACCGTCACGCATGGGAAGGACAGTTGCGCCGCATCAACCCTAATGCCACCTGTCTAGACGACTACAGCAACGCCACGCATTTCTCTTTCGCCAAATAATATCGCCCCGGCGATATTTATATCGGTAACCTGCTGACTGCCCTGGGAGCTATTGACGCGGGCATAACTACAATCATTGATAATTCCCATAACAGTCGTACCGCTGCGCATTCGGACGCCGCCGTAGAGGCCTTGCTTGACTCGGGCATTCGTGCCATCCATGCCTCCGGAGCGCCGGTATCAGGTGACTGGGACAGAGCGCACTGGCCGGGTAACTGGCAGCGTCTACAGGAAAAGTATTTCACGAACAATTCTGAAAGCCTTGTTTCTCTTGGTGGCATGGCTCAGTTGGAGCCAGAGTTGTGGGCCGAAGCTCGCAGGCTGGGACTGCCAATCGTCACTGAATTCTTTGGCGCTGAGATGGCGTCAGAGCTTGAATCGCTGCATCAACAGGGCCTTCTTGGCACAGACAATATTTTCAATCACTGCACAGCGCTGCCTGACGAGGGATGGAAGATCCTGCGGGAAGCGGGTGTGCGAGTGAACGTCTGCCCGCGCTCCGATGCGCACTATGGCATCGAAGACGGTATGTTTGCCATTGAAGCTGCGCAACGTCATGGCATCAACCCCGGTCTGAGCGTTGACAATGAAACGTCCTACAGTACCGACATGTTTATGGAAATGCGCGTGGCATTTTACCTACAGCGGGTGATGGGCATGCATAAGCAGCACTGCTGTGATTCAGAGCATTCGCTGACAACACTCCCGGCAGCGCAACTTCTTAAAGCGGCGACCGTCGATGGCGCTGCCTGCGCAGGACTGCAGGACAAGATTGGCAGCCTGACGCCGGGCAAACAGGCTGACCTGATCCTGATTAACGCCGGCGACATCAACCTCTATCCGTCCGGCAATGCCTTTGGCACGGTGGTACATGCTACAGAACGCAGTAACATTGATACCGTCATGATTGGCGGGCGCATCGTCAAGCAGAACGGAAAAGTCCAGGGCGTGGACAGCGCGCGTCTTCGCGCCGCGATTGATGAATCGCGTGAACATCTGTTTGCCGCCGCCGGGCATGCGCCTGACATTTTTGCGGAAACCTTCCTGCCGCTGAAGCCGGCGCACTGACAGGGACAACACGCATGGGCATGACCTATTACGTAATCGCTTTTGCCGCAGGTCTCGGGATTACCCTGCAGACGACGTTGAACAGCCAACTGGCTCAAGGACTCGGAGGCGATTCAGTCACCGCCGCACTGTTCTCCTTCGCGGCCGGGGCATTCAGCCTTGGGGTTTATTCGCTGCTGCGCGGGGGATCATTCACCTCGCTGACGGCCATTCCGTCTCAGCCTTTGTGGAGTCTGACTGGCGGTCTGATCGGTGCCTGCGCATTGTTCAGTTATGTCGTGCTCGCGCCGAAAATCGGTTTTTCAGCCCTACTCGGGCTGGCAATTGTCGGACAGTTGATCTCGTCGCAGATGATCGACCATTTTGGTCTGCTGGGCGCCATACGACGACCGGTTTCGTTGCTCAAGCTGGGGGGAATGCTGGTCATGCTGACCGGTCTTGTCATCATGTTGTTCGGCGATCGGCTGTCTGAGCGTTTTCTGCACTGACAGAGTGCAAGACTGGCCTCTATGATCTGAATCCCCAGATTTTTACCGCTGTGACGGCATCAGCAGGGACTGGCGGAACACGAATAGACGATGGGCGTTGCGATCGCTCGGGAAATTTTGTCTTTAGCACCATGGATGAAGGTTATCCGCTGAAAGTCGTCGGTAAATTTCACAGACTTATTAACATGGCTACGCTAACGATTGAGACGCCTCCTCAGCCCGAAGTCGCTATCCCGAACAGCGTCTGGTTCAGGCCGGATGGCGGCACGATGTATTACTGCGACGTATTCAGACTCCCCCACCCAATCCCCCCAGTCCAGACAGACCCGGTGGCAATAACGAAAAAGCCCGCATTCCTATGGTTTGCAGGCTTTTTTGTGCCTAACACCTGGCATTACTCACTCCGACGCCTCCAGCAACGCCGGTGCGACCGCCGCTGCCAGCATGCCGCCATGGCCCTGCTGTGGCCATGCGTGATAATTCACCCGTAGCCCGTTGAGCGTCGACAGCCGCTGCGCCAGTTGCTGTGTCCCCTCGGACGGCGAGGCGTTGCCTGCCCCGGGAGGTGCATCTCCGCTCGCCCTTTGCTGCTGACGCCGGGTACCCTCCCATAATGCCAATTGCGCCCGTAGCGCCGGCCGCTGTTGCATAAAGGCCTGCGCCTCTTTGAGGATAAAACCGTTTCCCCACCACAGCGACGGCTCCACGGCGATATAGCGCTGGAACGCCTGCGGTTGATTGAACAGCGTGTGCAACACAAAAACGCCGCCATACGAATGGCCCCACAGCGTCTGTCGCTGGGGATCGACCGCCACCTGCGCAGCTACCGCCGGTTTTATTTTCTGTTCAATCAATTGCAGGAACTCATCGGCTCCGCCGTTGGGCCAATGCGGCATCGGCACAGGCTTTTGCTGCGCTTCCTGCGGGGGTTGCGGCGTGTAATCGTACGCCCGGCTCGGCGCGTCAATCCGCAAGTCATTGTCATAACCCAGCATCACCAACAGCGGTGGATGCGCCCCGGCCGCCAGGCGGGATAGCAGCTTGGTATTTAACTCCATTAATACCGCGTTGCCATCCAGAAAATACACCACCGGATACCCTTGCGCCGGCGGCGCCTGGTTCGGCTTGGCGATACGAATGCGATAGTGGCGCTTGCCGTCTGCCGAGTCCAGGCGCAGGTCGCTAAAGCGGTAATCACGCGCGCCGGTATCCGCCACGGTCACGCCTATCTTGCGCTGCAGATCGGGCTTGGCCATGGCCATTGCCGGTAATAGCGTCCCCAACAGCAAGCTGGTTACCACCCACTTAAAACGACAACAAAACAACGGCATAAGATTTCCTGATCGGTACGATTCATTCGGGGGGAGCCCCGACAACAATGCTAATGAGACGTAATATCAGTTAGCTATTCCCTCGTCAATGCGAAAAAGACCTTGCAGAATCCAGGTTATTTCCGCAGCGTCTCCAGCATATCCTTTTCAAAATTGCCGTTTGAGCGACATTCGGCCGGTTTAACCTTGTCGTTACCATCTGCAGTGGTTAACCGTGCCGTTCCACTGGCCTGCGCGCTGACTCGGCTGCCCTCCCCAGCGCTGTACACCTGTACCACCAGCCGATATTGTCGCTGCAGCGGCTGCGATTGTCCTAACGCAGAGCAATCAAGATAGCTCTGCGCCAGCGCCGGGGAGTCGCCAATCGTGGCAATGATGCCGCTCTGCTCATTGCTGACCACCGGCGTGATCCCTTTACTGGCAAACCATGCTTCCGCCTTGCTGAACAGTTCGTCCGGCCGCCGGTTGCCAATCAGCGTTGTCGCGTCAACGGGCGCCACCGCCGGAGAGGCACTCTCATCAGACTGCGGCACGTTGCCGCTTTTGGTCGGGCCATACACGCAGACGCAGCCGCTTAACCCCAACGCGGCAAACAGTATGATTTTTCTCATTCGTTCACCGGTAATAAAGCGAGGCGCAGGCCGTTAATGACAGCACCAGGCACAATAATAAAAAATGACGCATCCTTGCTCCTTAGCGATAATACGCAGCGACGCAGCCAGATAATGTCAAGCAGCCCGCCAGCAATAGATAAATATAAAGTCGCATCCCGTTCTCCCGTGATGTATTGGTACGTAATCCGTTAACGCCCGAATAAGGTAACGTGCCAGCGGAATAACAAACCAGCCAAAGCCGACCTGTCAGCGCTGGCACAACCTAATCAGAACGCTACCCTGCCGGCATGATTGAGAACCAGGATGCCAACGCGTATTCTCTGGCAGCTGCCGCAGCATGCGGCACGGTAAAAAAGGAGTCTCTATGTCACAAAATATCTATGATAATCAGCGCTTCTTTGACGGCTACGCCCAGCTTGAGCGTTCGGTCAACGGCCTCGACGGCGCGCCGGAATGGCCAACCATTCGCCGTATTCTGCCGGGCCTGCACGGCAAGCAGGTGGTCGATCTTGGCTGCGGCTATGGCTGGTTCTGCCGTAGCGCGCGCGAGCAGGGTGCCGCCAGCGTGCTGGGGCTCGATCTGTCGCAGAAAATGTTGAATAAAGCGCGGAAAATGACCAACGATGCGGCGATTGACTATCGCCAACAGGATCTGGAGGCGCTACAACTGCCGGCGGAGCGTTTTGATCTGGCCTACAGCTCGCTAACGCTGCATTACATCGTCAACCTGCAGAAACTGTTCGCCACGGTATTTCAGTCGCTGGTACCGGGCGGGCAGTTTATCTTCACCGCCGAACACCCGATTTATAGCGCCCCCAGGCAGCAGGGCTGGCTGGTCGCCGAAGATGGGCAACAATCGTGGCCGGTCAATAGCTATCAGCAGGAGGGCGAGCGTATTTCCAACTGGCTGGCGGAAGGGGTGATCAAGCAACATCGCATGTTGGGCAGCTACGTCAATATGTTGATACAGCAAGGATTTACTATCACCTATCTGAATGAATGGGGGCCTTCAGCACGGCAAATCCACGACAACCCGGCGCTGGATGAAGAAAAGGAGCGCCCGATGATATTTATTCTTGCCGCGCAGAAACCCGCTCAGTAATGCTCGCCATAAACTAAACACCATTAACACATCCATTATTGGGGAGGTCGCCTCCCCCAGTATTCGGCCGCCTTGGCAAGTTTATGCGCGAATATCCTGATAAGCCGGCGTGGTGTCAAACTCATGTTTGGCAAATGGGCACAGCGGAATAATCTTGCGCCCTTGCTGGCGCATTTTTTCCACTACCCGAGCCACCAGCACTTTCCCTACGCCCTGACCCTTTAGCGTTTCGTCTACCCAGGTATGATCGATAATGGTTAATCTGTCACCGCTAGGCACAAAAGAAATCTCGGCAATAGCGTTACCCTGCTGGTCATTAATAAAGAAACGGGTGTCGTCTTGTAATATTTCCAGGTCCATATTTTCATCTCACGGTTTAAAGGATGCTGCCGGCTGAGTGCGTTTACCCAGTGCTGAATTGGTTTAAGTATAGCCAACAAACCCTCGGCCCCGTCAGCGGCGTAAAAACGTGCGCAATCCCCTGCTGTGCCTAGAAAAACCGGCCAACTGGTCTACGCTTTAATCAGCAGTGCAACAATAATTTTCAGCAGTGGCTAAGGAGTTCAACATGGGTGATAGCTCAAAAGACGGCGTTATTCTGCTCTCCAGAATATTGCTGATGATCCTGTTCATTATTTTTGGCTGGATGAAACTGACCAATTTTGGCGGCACGGTCACGTCAATGGAAGGCTACGGCACGCCAATGCCGTATTTTGCCGCGATTATTGCCGTGGTGGTTGAATTTATTTTCGGCATCGCGTTAATCGTCGGCATTTTCACGCGACCTATCACGGTTATTTTTGCTCTGTATGTTTTGGGTACGGCGTTTATCGGCCACCCGTTCTGGAATATGACCGGTGCGGAGATGATGGGCAATGAAATAAACTTCTTTAAAAATATCAGCATCATTGGCGGCCTGCTGCTGTTGGCGGTTACCGGTGCCGGGCGTTATTCCCTGGATCATAAACTGTTCGATAAATAATTAGCCACGGCCAATAGCCGAGCACGCTATTGGCCGATTTAATCCACCTCAACGACGACGCGCTTTACCATGAAGATAAATAAACTGGACCACCTGGTGTTAACCGTGGCAGACATTGAACGCAGCTGCCGCTTTTACCAACAGGTATTGGGATTCGATATCATCACTTTCGCCGACGAGCGCAAGGCGCTGGCCTTCGGTCAGCAAAAGATCAATCTGCATCAGGCTGGCAACGAGTTCGAACCAAAGGCCTATCGCCCGACGCCCGGTTCGGCGGATCTGTGCTTTATCGCCGCCACCCCGCTGGCGCTGGTCATGGAGGAGCTGGACGATCTGGGGGTGATTATTGAAGAAGGTCCGATAGAACGCACCGGCGCCAACGGGCCGATCGTCTCGATCTACCTGCGCGATCCGGACAACAACCTGATCGAAATAGCCAATCCGCTGCCGGCCTGACGTGGGTTGCCCGCTTAGCGACTGCGCTTGGCATGGCGCTCAAAGTTATCCGCTTTGGCCTGCGCCGATTTACGCAGCGTTACGTAACAGGCTCCATCGCCGCCGTCGCGCGGCAGTGCGCGACAAAACGCCTGCACCGGTTCCAGTTGCGCCAGCCATTTGGCCAGGTAACTGCGCACAATGTTGGCATGACTTTCATCTTCACGACCACGGCCATGCACCACCAGCAGCGAACGCAGGTTTTCCTGCTGCGCCAGTACGATAAAGCGGAACAGCTCCTGACGACAGCTTTCCACCGGGCGTTTCAGCAGGTTCAGGCTGGCCTGCGGCGCATAACGGCCATGGCGCAGCTTCTCCAGCACCCCTTGCTGAATACCCTCGCCCCGGTATTCGAGTGGCACATCGCAGGGAATAATCTCCAGCAAGTCGCTGCTGAGCGGATTTTCCTGTTGCAGCGCCTGCGCGGCGCGGCGCGCGCGCTGGTCCTCCCGATGGTCGGCTTTTAGATACAGCGTCTGTTGCCGCCCGGATAAGGGGGTAACGTCGGCCATTGCCTGCTCAAAAAAACCTTTTTCTTCGTTGTTCATCTCGCTGCCACTCACCTAGAAGTTAATACCGAAAACGACCGAGGTTCCTGTATTGCGGGGGGATGAGCTTGATTGTAAGACGCCATGGCGAGGTTGCAAGTGACGATTTATCGCTGGGGATTGTCTGCTTTTGTCACCAGCGGGTGAGCTTGCGCGTAGTTTTCGTTATACTGCCAGCCAATATTGAGTGCCGCAAAGGATCGAGCCCATGACAATGCGCGAACTGGAAATCCAGTTTCAGAATGCAATGAATGAGTTGCAGGCCAGCTTCGAAAAGCAGCACCGCGAATGGCAACAACGCTATCACGCACTGCAACAACAATTGCTGGAAGCTCAACAACGCGAAGCTGCCCTTCGTGCACAGAACGAACAGCTGGCGCGGAAACTGAGCACCGCCAGCTCGGTGCCGGAACAGCATGCGCTGGTGAAGCAAATCAAAATGCTCGGCGCCCACCTGGATGCGCTGGCCAAGGATGCCGCCACCTTCAATCACCGTGTGCATAATCAGCCACCACGGGCAGCGGATAATTTCAGCGGCGAACAACACTGACATCACCGGCGCCGTCAGCGGCGCCCCTGGCCAGTTGCTGGCAACTAACGAGTACAAGACACCCCAATGACGTGGATTATTATCGCCGCCCTGATCGTGGTCTTTATTGTCGGTTACCGCCTGCTGACCTCCGATACCCGCAAGGCCATTGATTCTCTGGCGAACTGGCTGAAGGTCAAACCGATGCTGGTTGAATCGATGGTGCAGGAAATGGGCGGGCACAACGGCCAACGCTTCATCCGGATGCTGAACAACGGCTACACCGAAGAAATGCACCGTGCGGCCTACCTGCTGTTTATTTATGTCACCTTTATCAAACAGGCGGACGATACGCAGATAGGCCTGTGGCGCGAAACCCTGATCCGCGCGGGTCTGTCGCCGCAGTTGCACGCCGAACACACCGAGTCGGCGCTATTTTACTTTGCTGAACTGGATTTGGATGCGTTTGAACTGGCGCAGTTTCGCCGCGCCTATAACGAGCGCTTCAATCTGGATGCCATCGTCAACGGGTGAGCCATGGGCGCAGCGGACTGCGCTCCCTGGTTACAGGAACATACTGTAAAGATAGCGGGACAGCGCTTCGCGCGAGCTGAAGCCGTGCGGAATGCCGTAACGCAGGTTTGGCGTGTCGCCGGTGAGATCCAATGGGAATTCAGTATATTGTTCGCTGGTACGCACTGGCGACGTCGGGGTCGCAAAGTGCACGCTGCGCTCTTTTAACGCAGGGTGTATCACCAACGCAGTTCTGCCCATCCGCGCTTCGCGGTTAACATACACATAGTGATCGCCCTTGCGGTAGCCGTAGGCTTGATCGGTGACATAATCACGTTCAAAACCGGTACTCTCCAACACTCTAGCCACTTCATCCGGCCGTAAATACATCGATTCCTCCTCTCATTCTGAACCGCAGTGCGACCTTACCGGAATCATTGGCTGAAACAATAAATTTCTCAGAGTGCATCCGGGTTTCGGAATAATCCTTAATCATCAGCTTGAGCCAAGGCTGGCGTGGCTGTTTCACGCATCGCAGGCAGCTAACGATACACGGTCATTCCCCAATGGGAGCGAGGATTGCGCAGGCAACGCTTTGGTTGGCAACGACAGCGCTGGCTACCTGCCACCGGGAATCCCCCCTCGCCCCCAAGCGGCGGTAAACCGGGATCATAGCGACGGCCAGACCATTATTGCTTGGCTAACGCATGGCGTTTGCGCCATTCGCTGGGGTTGAGGCCCAAAATGCGCTGAAATTCGCGGTTAAAATTGGAGTTGGCAACGACAGCGCTGGCTACCTGCCACCGGGAATCCCCCCCTCGCCCCCAAGCGGCGGTAAACCGGGATCATAGCGACGGCCAGACCATTATTGCTTGGCTAACGCATGCCGTTTGCGCCATTCGCTGGGGTTGAGGCCCCAAATGCGCTGAAATTCGCGGTTAAAATTGGATTTAGTGGTAAAACCGGCCTCCAGCATAATGTCGGTAATCGGCCGATCGCTTGCGCTTAGCCAATGAGCTGCCTGATGAATGCGCATTTGGTTCACATATTGCGATACGTTCATCCCGGCATGCTGATTAATCGCCTGGGACACCTTGCGTGCCGGCAAGCCAACCTTACGCGCCAGACGAGTCAGGTTAAGCTCAGCGTCCAGATACAGGCCATCCTGCCTGAGGCGGCGCTCAATCAGCGCGAACCATTCCTCGGTCGGCTTGTGCTGCTCGGCTTCAACTGGAGGCTCCTCCACCGTATGCGCAGGTAAATGCGCCCGCAGTAGAATGGCGCCAAGCCCCAGCACCACCAGCAGGCTGCTCAAGGTAGCGATGGCACCGGCATGCTCCCCGGCGTGAAAGGCAAAATCCCAGGCGATGGCCGTTTCAGCTAAGCCACCGGCCAATAAAAGCATGCCAAGCGCGCGCCAAAGGCGCAGACTCAGCCAACTTTCCGTTAGCGCTACCCTGGGTAAGCTGTTTTCCCCCTGCCGTAAAAACAACAGCATGGCGAGGGCAAACCCCAGATAGGCCGCAATGATCAGACCATCCAACAGCCAGGGTGCCCACAGCTGCGCCCAACCAGCAATCGCCAACGGCATCGCCACCACCAGACCATAGTGCCAACGCCCGCCTTGCGCGCTCGCGGTAAGCGCCAGATAAATCAGCGCGGGAATGGCGATAGCGCCATAGGGTTGTAGCGCATTGAACTGGTTGAAATGATAGCCATAACGCACTCCGACCAACAGACTTTGCCAGATGCACAATAGCAGTAACAGATGAAATACCCAGCGCTGACGCTGGGGAGCCCCCAGGCGAATCAACAGTGCCAGATACACGGCAGCAAAGACAAATGTCAGTGGAATAAGCGGCATGGCCAGGGTTCGCAATAACCGGGAAGGTGTCCGCGAGTGTAAAATCTTAAGCTTGCAAAAACAAACCGTTAACGACCTAAATCGCGATCGAGGTCGCCACAACCTATCCCCCTGCTGCAAATTGGCCGCTTTCCCTGTCAAGGAAGCATCATGAAGACATTCGTTATCTTGCTGGCATTGATCGGTTCATTCGCCAACGCCGCCCCTTATCAACTTGCCGACGCACAACACACCTTTCATGCTAACGGCAGAGCACTCGACAGCCGCATTTACTACCCCACCGAGGATAGCGGCCCGCAACATGTGCTGGCAGCCAACCCGGTGTTTGCTGGTATCCCGAGTAGGATTAATGCGCCCGTTGCCCAGGGCCGATTCCCGCTGGTGATCCTGAGCCACGGCAGCGGCGGTAACAACGCCAGTCAGGCCTGGCTGGCCAAGGCTCTGGTTGAACAAGGGATAATCGTAGCGGCGGCCAATCATCCCGGCAGTACTACCGGCAATTCTCTCCCGGCGCAGTCTGCCCGCCTATGGTTGCAAACCGAGGATATGTCCGCGCTGATCGGCGCCATGCTCGACGATGCGCGCTGGAGCCAACGGATCGATGCCAACGCCATTGGCGTTATCGGGCATTCCAAAGGCGGCTACAGCGCCATTGCACTGGTCGGCGGGCGCCTTGATCTACGCCAGTTTATTCACGGCTGCCATCGCGCACCGCATTCAGCCAACTGCCAGTTTTATACGCAGGCCAAGGTTGAGTTGCGGCAGCTGTCAGCCCAGCGCTTCAACCATGACTATCAGGATCGCCGCGTTCGCTTTGCCATTGCGCTCGATCCCGGCATGGCACCCTACCTGTTGCCCGCCAGCCTGGGCTCGCTTTCCGCCCCGCTGCTGATTGTCGAAGCGCAGCGCTATCTGGCAACGGCGGACGGTCTGGGGGGGCGTCGCTGGCGAAGTATGCCGGCAGGCACCCCATTACCAGCGTGCAAATCCCTGACAGCAGTCATTTTGATTTCTTGCCCTTATGCACCCCACGGGCAAAAACCGTGCTGGCGCAGGAGGGGGAAAGCTTTATTTGTGACTCGACAACGGCGCAGCGTGCAGCAGTACATCAACAGACCATTGCCACGGTATTGCAGTTTATTCACCCTTGGCTAACCAGGACCGCAAAAAATCGATAAATGCCCGCACCTTCTCCGGTACGTGGCGCGTATTGGGGTAAAGCGCATAAATACTCTGTGTCGGGAAGCGGTGGTCTGGCAACAGCTGACATAATTGTCCGCGCTGCAGTGCCGGGCGAGCCAGCCAGTCCGGCAGCAGGGCAACGCCGGCGCCGTGCAGGGCGAACGCCAGCAGCGCCGTCGCGCTGTCGGCCGTCAGCGCGGCAGGGGTTTCAACGTCGAACAGCACCGCCTGCCGTTGCGGCGTTACCACCTGCCAACTGAGCGGAGACGCTAATCGGCTGTGAACAATCCACTGCGCCTGCGCCAGTTGCGCCAGCGAAACAATCTGCTGTCGCGCCAGATAGTCCGGTGACGCGACCGGCAAAATGGCGAAATCGTCGAGGCGTGCCGCACGATGGTTTGAATCTGCCATGCGCCCCAGACGAATCGCCACGTCAAAGCGCTCGGCAATCAAATCCGCATGCTGAGAAGAAGAAACGTGCTGGATACGTAACCGTGGGTGCAGCTGGGCAAAAGCCGCCAGCGCCGGCACCACCGCGTGAGCGCCATATTCCGGCGTGCTGGTAATGCGCAAGGTGCCGCTCAGGCCGTGGTGGTCGCGCCGCACGTCATCCAAGACGTTTTCTGCCTCTTGCAACAGGCGCAGACTGCGCTGATAAAACCGTTCGCCGGCGTCGGTCAGCGACAGTTTCCGCGTGCTGCGCGCCAACAACGATACGCCAAGCTCGCTTTCCAACTGCTTGATATTAAAGCTGACCACCGCTTTGCTTTGCCCCAGCGTGTTTGCCGCCGCGGTGAAATTACCGGCCTCGACCACGGCAACAAAAATAGCCAGCCGCTGTAAATTGAGCATGGAATCCTCGATGACTGTCAAAATTATTTTGACAGTGTAACCGCCTGGCGCCGATTTATCCGCTGCTTTCCCCCCGCTACACTGCACGCCTTCAACCGGAGGCCCTATGCCGTATCGTACTCGCGTCGCGCTCGTCTATCTGCTTGGTTTTTTTGTCGCTCTGATCACTATGTTCATTGCCAACATCGCCTACCCGGCGATTGGCCGCGCGCTGCACGCCAGCGTCAACCAACTGGCCTGGGTCAGCACCGGCTATATTCTCGGCCTGACGCTGGTCATTCCCCTCAGCGCCTGGCTGGCGCAGCGCATCGGCGCACGACGGGTGTTTCTGTTGTCACTGACCGTATTTATCCTCGCCACCGCCGCCGCCGGTTTTGCCGGCACGATTGGCGCGCTGATTGGTTGGCGAGTATTGCAAGGCATCGGCGGCGGCCTGCTGATCCCGATCGGTCAGACGCTGACCTATCAGCTGTATCGCAGCCATGAACGCGCCCGGCTGTCTGCCGCCATCATGCTGGTGGGTCTGCTGGCGCCGGCGCTGTCCCCGCTATTGGGGGGGCTCATCGTCGATCGCCTGGAGTGGCGCTGGGTATTCTTCGCCAATCTGCCGCTGGCGCTACTGGCGTTGCTGCTGTCCGCCCTGTGGCTACGCCGTGATGCACCGTCGCCGCAGCGTTCGCCGTTGGATGTCTGGGGATTGCTCAGCGCCTGCGCTACCTTGAGTTTATTGCTGCTTGGTCTGAGCCGGTTGGGCGAACCACAGACGCAACGCTCGGCGGCGCTGCTGCTGGTCGGCGCTGGCGTGGCTACGGCTATCTATCTGCGCCATAGCCTGCGCCACCCGCACCCACTGCTCGATCTGCGCCTGATGCAAAACCCGCTGCTACGTATTTCGATGCTGGTTTACCAGACCATTCCCGGACTGTTTCTCGGCGTCAATCTGCTCGCCATGTTGTACCTGCAAAATCAGCTGGCGATGTCGGCCGCCGCGGTGGGCGCGCTGATGATCCCCTGGTCTCTGGCCTCTTTGCTGGCGATTACGCTGACCGGCAAAAGCTTCAACCGTCTTGGCCCACGCCCGTTATTTATTCTCGGCTGCATCATGCAGGGGCTGGGGATCCTGACGCTGGCGCACATCAGCGCCGCCGACCAGCTCGCATGGCAACTTGCCGCCTTTGCGATGATGGGATTTGGCGGCAGTTTATGCAGCAGTACCGCACAGAGCAGCGCCTTCCTGACCCTTGACGACGCGCGTCTGGCCGACGCCAGCGCACTATGGAATATCAATCGTCAGCTCAGTTTCTGCTTTGGCGTGGCGCTGCTGAGCCTGGCGTTCAACCTGCTGCAACGTTATGCACCCGGCGTTAACGCTTACCAAACCAGTTTTTATCTGGCCGCCGCAGCAACGCCAATCCCATTGCTGCTGTGCCTGCGCATCGCCAATCGGGCGGTGGTGCGCCATATCCATCTGCAACAGGAGATATCATGAACCGTTATTTTAACGAAGTGTTGGACGCCCACGTGGCGATCGAAAACTGGCTGGGGCAAGGCGAAGGCCAGCTCGACGCGCTACTGGCACGATTTGATGCCGATTTTACCCTGATTGCGCTCAACGGCAGCAAACTGGATTTTCCAGCGCTGCGCGGTTTTTTTCAGGCTCATCATGCGGCCAAGCGTGGCTTGCGCATCGCCATTGAAGAGATGACGCTGCTGGCGCAATGGCCGGGCGGCGCGGTGGTGAACTACCGAGAGCGGCAAACGCTGCCTGGCCAGACGGCTACGCTGCGTTATTCTACCGTAGTATTTACCCAGCTTGACGCGCAGATTCAGTGGCGACATCTGCACGAAACACCGCTGGTTGGCTAATTACAGAAAATTCTCGGCGAACAACGGCCAGGCGACGATCGCGCCGCACAGCGCCACCGCGCTAAACATCAGCTCGAACAGATAGCGGTTTATCATAGACGCTCCAATAAAAAACACCCGGAAGGGGCCGGGTGTTGGCATCGGGCTATATCAGACGACGCCCTGACGGCGTCGTTGGGGCCGAGAGATTAAGCGGCAGGTGCTGCGGCTTTCTTGGTGGCTTTTTTATGGTGCTTTTTTGCTGCCTGTGCTTTTTGAGCAGGTGCTTTTTTGCTGTGTTTCTTGGCTTTGGCGGCCTGCGCTTTTTGCACAGCGGCTTTCTTGCTCGACTTCTTGTGGGTTTTCTTGTGGGTGGTTTTCGCCGGAGTCTTGCTCACGGCAGCTGCGCTGGTCGTGGTGGTCGCAGCCGGTGCGCTAGCAGGCGCCGCGGTGGTTTCGGCAGCGAAAGCCATAGAAGACAGACCCATAGTGGCGGCAACAACCAGTGCTAATACTTTTTTCATCTTTGCTTCCTCAGAGTGTTTTTCGGCAAGCCCCGGTGGGGCCGTTGCAGCAGATACTAGTGCAAGCGATGTTGCCGTTCAGTGAGTGATTGGTTTCGCCGAGTAACCAAATGTACAACCTGACAGTCCGCGCCAGGCCTCAAAATAAAATTCGGTATTTTGTGCGATCGCCGACACATTTTAAGAAATGGTCTACACTTAAAGGACATGTGTCCAAACGGAGAGTCGAATGTTTAAGAAAACAGAAAAAGTTGAACGAGACATCGATCAGGACCTTACCTTGTTGGCCGATACACTGGATGAAGTGTTAAAAGCTTCAGGCGACAAGACCAAAGAGGAACTGAGTGAGCTGCACAATAAAGCCAAAGGCGTATTACGCGACGCCCGTGCGCGTTTTAATGGCTCCACCAGTTTGACACAGCACGCACGCGATGCGGTCGGTCACGCCGACGATTATGTGCATGACAAACCTTGGCAGGGCGTGGGTATCGGAGCCGCTGTTGGCATCGTACTCGGCGTTCTGCTCGCCCGGCGTTAACACCCCTTGCAGTCATCATAAAGATAAGACAAATGTGCGTCTGGCCCGCGGGAAACCGCGGGCCGTTTAATTAAGGCTGACCAACCGCCGCCGCCAACCTCGCCACCGCCTGCTCCGCCTCCCACTGCTGGGTAAAATTGGTAAACCCCAACAAGATGCCCTGCTGCAGCGCGGACGTCTGCTGCCAGTCAGACAGCGCCTGCACCGCCAACCCGTCACGCCATGCCGCCGCCGCCAGCGCGCTGTCGCTTCCCGTTGTCAATCGCGCCAGCAATTGGATCCCTCCCGCCTGCGCCGCCACGCTCAAAACGCTGCCTAACTGCTGCTGCAATGCGTCAGCCAACCATTGTCGGCGTTGGCGGTACAGCGGCCGCATGCGCTTCAGATGTCGGTAAAAATGCCCCTGGCTGATAAATGCCGCCACGCTGGCCTGTATCAACGGAGGACTGCCGCACAGACGCTGGCGGGCAACCTGCTCAAACGCCGCCACCTGAGCTGCCGGCACTACCAGATAAGACAGACGCAACGACGGGAACAGCGTTTTGCTGAACGAACCGGCGTACAGCACCCGCTGCTGGCCATCAAGACTCTTTAACGGTGGCAATGGGCGGCCGACATAACGAAACTCGCTGTCATAATCATCCTCGACAACCCACGCCTGCCGTTGCTGTGCCCATTCAAGCAGCGCCATACGCCGAGCCAGACTGAGCGACACACCTAACGGGCTTTGGTGAGTCGGCGTCAACACCGCCATGCGGGCGTCTGGCCGCCGGGCCATACCGAGGTCTATATTCATGCCTTGCGAATCAACCGGTACTGGCACCGTCTGTATGCCGGCGGCGTGTAACAACGGTCGCGTAATCGGGTAACCGGGATCCTCCAGCCACACCGCATCGCCCGGCTGCAACAGCGTATTGACGATCAGATCCAGTTGAGCCTGATAGCCGCTGCAGATAAAGATCTGATCCGGACCACAATGAATACCGCGCGACAACGCCAGATAGTGGCTAATCGCCTCACGCAAGGCGCTCAAACCACTGGCTGGCGGGTGCGCCAACGACAGCGCCGTGGTAGCGCGCAGTTGCCGCGCGACGATCCGTTGCCACACCGCACGTGGAAAGGCGTCCAGCGCCGGCAATCCCAGTTGGAACGGCGCCAGCGTTGCGCCATCCGGGCTGAACGGCGACGCAGGCGGTTTGACCGTCGGCATCGCCATCGCCGCCGCCAACGTCAATTGCCGCGCTAGCGGCGGCAATTGCGCCGAGACATAGGTGCCCGCCTGGCCGCGACTTTGTAAAAATCCTTCGGCAACCAGTTGCGCATACGCGCTTTCCACCGTCGCGCGCGCCACCCCCAGATCGCTCGCCAAACCACGCACCGACGGCAAACGGCTGCCTGCCGGCAGCACGCCTTGTCCTATCGCCTGTTTGATACGTAGATAAATCTGCCGATACAGCGGTTCAGCCAGTTGGCTGTCCAGCCGCAGGGAAGCAAAGAATGGTCGCATTATGGCCTGGTTAAATAATCATTTTATGGCTCTATAGCATAGTCCATATCGTGGTTAAAGTGGCTGCCGACACCTAACCGAGAAGAGAACTCCGATGATTACGCCACGTTTAAACTATGTCGAACTGTCGCCGGCGCCGTACAAAAGCATGGTCAGCGCCCTGCTCGCTCTAGAGCACGGCCCGCTGGAAAAACCGTTGATCGAGCTGATATTCATGCGCGTTTCACAGCTTAACGGCTGCGCCTACTGCCTGGAGATGCATGGCAAGGCGCTGCGGGAAAGCGGTGCCAGTCACGGCAAAGTGGACATGCTGGCCGGCTGGCGGGTCAGCAACGCGTTCAGCGAGCGTGAGCGCGCAGCGCTGGAATGGGCGGAATCGGTGACGTTGATCGCCGCCAGCCATGCGCCGGACAGCGTCTTTGAGCCGCTTAAAGAGCATTTCAGCGCGGCCGAGATCAGCGATCTGACGTTCGCCATCTGCATCATGAACGCCTTCAATCGCCTGGCGGTCAGTATGAAGAAGTGATGTTACCGGGCCGGCACTGCCGGCCCACTGACCGACAAAAATAAATTTCCCCGCCTAAATCCAGTCCTGCTGCGCCCTGCCATCAAATTGCGACAAAACACCATATATGGTGCGGTTGATAAAATCAGGATCAATATATAGTATTTAAAACGTCAACCACAGGGATGCTTACCGGTTGATTACAGCGCCAGAAACTGCCCTTTGAACGAATTATTTCTGGCTTATCCGCCTTTCCTTCAAGATAAAAGGTGAATACGAATCATGATGATTATTATTTACAGCAAACCTGACTGTGTCCAGTGCAATGCGACCTATCGGGCGTTCGATAAGCAGGGACTGGACTATCAGGTGGTCGATCTCACTCAGGATCAGCAGGCGTTGACCCATGTAAAATCATTAGGTTACCAGCAGGTTCCGGTGATTATCGCCGGTGACGATCATTGGTCGGGATTCCGCCCGGATAAAATAGGCGCACTGGCCCACGCCACGGCATCGTGAGGTGTGACCATGAATCCATTGGTCTATTTCTCCAGCAGTTCGGAGAACACCCACCGCTTTATTGAGAAACTCGGCCTGCCGGCGATGCGTATTCCGATCGCCGGCAGCCGCAGCCCGTTGCTGATGGCTCAGCCCTATATTCTGATTGTGCCGAGCTACGGCGGCGGTGGCAGCACCGGCGCAGTGCCCACCCAGGTGATCCGTTTTCTAAACCAGCCACAGAACCGCAGTTTCCTGCGCGGCGTGATTGCCGCCGGGAACACCAACTTCGGCGCAGCGTATGGCATTGCCGGCGATATCATCGCCAAAAAATGCCAGGTGCCTTTTTTATATCGTTTTGAGCTGCTTGGCACCGCACAAGACGTTGCAAACGTTCGACAGGGAGTAACCGCATTTTGGCAACGACAGAACTGACCCCCGCAACCAACGCGCAGGATTACCATTCGCTTAACGCGATGCTCAATCTTTACGATGCCGAAGGTCACATCCAGTTCGACAAGGATCGACTGGCGGCGCGGCATTACTTCCTCCAGCACGTCAATCAGAACACGGTGTTCTTCCATAACCTGGAAGAAAAGCTGCGCTATCTGGTGGAGGAAGGCTACTACGAGCCACAGGTACTGGCGCAGTACGACTTCCCCTTTATCAAGCAGCTGTTCAAGCAGGCGTATGCGAAGAAGTTCCGCTTTGAAACCTTCCTTGGCGCCTTCAAGTATTACACCAGCTACACCTTGAAGACCTTCGACGGGAAACGCTACCTGGAGCGCTACGAAGATCGGATTTGCATGGTGGCCTTGACGCTGGCGGCCGGCGATCGCCAACTGGCGCAAGATCTGGTGGAAGAGATGATTTCCGGGCGTTTCCAACCGGCGACGCCGACCTTTCTCAACAGCGGCAAACGCCAGCGCGGCGAACTGGTTTCCTGCTTTCTGCTGCGTATTGAAGACAACATGGAATCCATCGGCCGCGCGGTCAATTCGGCGCTGCAGCTGTCCAAGCGCGGCGGTGGCGTCGCGTTCCTGCTGAGCAATATTCGCGAGGTCGGCGCGCCGATAAAGCGCATCGAAAACCAGTCTTCCGGCGTGATTCCAATCATGAAAATGCTGGAAGACGCGTTTTCATATGCCAACCAGCTGGGCGCACGCCAGGGTGCCGGCGCGGTGTACCTCAACGCCCATCACCCGGATATTTTGCGCTTCCTTGATACCAAGCGTGAAAACGCCGACGAGAAGATCCGCATCAAAACGCTGTCGCTGGGGGTGGTGATCCCGGACATTACCTTCGAACTGGCAAAAAACAACGAAGAGATGTACCTGTTTTCGCCGTACGACGTAGAACGGGTTTATGGCATGCCATTCTCGGACATCAGCGTCAGCGAAAAATACCGCGAGATGGTTGATGACAAGCGCATCCGCAAGTCACGCATCAACGCGCGCGATTTCTTCCAGGTGCTGGCGGAGATTCAGTTTGAATCCGGCTATCCGTACATGATGTTTGAAGATACGGTAAACCGCGAAAATCCGATTGCCGGTCGTATCAACATGAGCAACCTGTGCTCGGAAATCCTCCAGGTCAATCGCGCCAGCAAGTATCATGACGACCTCGGCTACGCGCAGGTCGGCAAGGACATCTCCTGCAACCTTGGTTCGTTGAACATTGCGAAAACCATGGATGCCGCCGACTTTGGCAAAGCGGTCAACACCGCCATCCGTGCCCTGACCGCCGTGGCGGAGATGAGCGACATCCGTTCGGTGCCATCAATCGCCGAAGGCAACCGCGCCTCGCGCGCCATCGGCCTTGGCCAAATGAACCTGCACGGCTACCTGGCGCGTGAACGTATCTACTACGGTTCGCCAGAAGGCATCGATTTCACCAATATCTATTTCTACACCGTGGCCTATCACGCCATCCGCGCGTCCAATCAGCTGGCGATTGAACGCGGTAACGCCTTTGACGGCTTTGAACACTCGGCCTATGCCAGCGGCGACTACTTCGCCAAATATGTCGATCGTCAGTGGCAGCCGCAAACCGAGCGGGTGCGGCAGCTGTTTGCCGAGGCCGGCGTAGAGATCCCGACGCAAGAGCAGTGGCTGGCGCTGCGCCAGTCAGTGATGCTGCACGGCTTATACAATCAGAATCTGCAGGCGGTGCCGCCAACCGGATCGATTTCGTACATCAACAATTCGACTTCCAGTATTCACCCGATCGTCTCGCGGATCGAGATCCGCAAAGAGGGCAAAATCGGTCGCGTTTACTACCCTGCCCCCTATATGACTAACGACAACCTGGATTATTACCAGGATGCCTACCAGATCGGGCCGGAAAAGATCATTGACACCTATGCCGCTGCGACTCAACACGTCGATCAAGGTTTGTCGCTGACGCTGTTCTTCCGCGATACCGCCACCACCCGCGACATCAACCGCGCGCAGATTTACGCCTGGCGTCAGGGGATCAAGACTATTTATTACATCCGCCTGCGCCAGATGGCGCTGGAAGGCACCGAAGTTCAGGGCTGCGTGTCCTGCGCGCTGTGAGGGATCTTATGAAAATGCAACGCATCCAGGCAATCAACTGGAACAGAATCGAAGACGACAAAGATCTGGAGGTATGGAACCGACTGACCTCCAATTTCTGGCTGCCGGAAAAGGTGCCGCTGTCGAACGATATCCCGTCATGGGCGACGCTGACCGCCAAGGAGCAGCAGTTGACCATTCGCGTGTTTACCGGTCTGACGCTGCTGGACACTATCCAGAACACCGTCGGTGCGCCGACGCTGATTGACGACGCCATCACCCCGCATGAAGAAGCGGTATATTCGAACATCAGTTTTATGGAAGCGGTACATGCGCGTTCGTACAGCTCCATTTTCTCGACGCTGTGCCAGACCCGTGACGTAGACGATGCTTACCGCTGGAGCGAAGAAAACCGCGCGTTGCAGAAAAAGGCCGACATCATATTGGCGCACTACCGCAGCGACGATCCGCTGTTAAAGAAAGTCGCCAGCGTGTTCCTTGAGTCGTTCCTGTTTTATTCCGGCTTTTATCTGCCAATGTACTGGTCGAGCCGCGCCAAGCTGACCAATACCGCCGATCT
Organism: Serratia odorifera; assembly: GCF_900635445.1. NCBI lineage: Bacteria > Pseudomonadati > Pseudomonadota > Gammaproteobacteria > Enterobacterales > Yersiniaceae > Serratia > Serratia odorifera. Next base: position 2,693,022 of record NZ_LR134117.1, on the reverse strand, counting down.
GATCCGCCTGATCATCCGCGACGAAGCGGTGCACGGTTACTACATCGGCTACAAGTTCCAAAAAGGACTGGAACAGGTGAGCGCAACGCGACGCCAGCAGGTGAAAAGCTTTGCCTTCGATCTGCTGCAGGATCTGTACGATAACGAAGTGCGCTACACCGAAGAGCTGTACGACGACGTTGGCTGGACCGAGGACGTGAAAACCTTCCTGCATTACAACGCCAACAAGGCGCTGATGAACCTGGGTTACGAGGCGCTGTTCCCGCCGTCAATGGCGGAGGTCAATCCAGCCATCTTGTCGGCGCTGTCACCCAATGCCGATGAAAACCATGATTTCTTCTCCGGTTCCGGTTCGTCCTACGTGATGGGCAAAGCGGTCAACACCGAGGACGAAGACTGGGAGTTCTGATCGCCTGGCTGCCGGCAGTCGGACTCTCGCCTGCTGGCGGCCCACATGGCGGCCACTCCCGCGCTACCATGTGGGTGCGGCATCCGATCAGATAATGCCGCCGTTGACCCGCAGAGTCTGGCCATTGACCCAGGCGCCGTCAGGCCCGGCCAGGAAAGCCACCGTGGCGGCGATGTCCTGCGGTTCGCCCAGCCGTTCCAGCGGTGCCATCTTGGCCAGCCGTTCGATCAATTCTGGCGTTTTACCTTCCAGGAACAAATCGGTTGCCGTTGGGCCCGGTGCGATGGCGTTAACGGTGATATTGCGCCCGCGCAGCTCTTTCGCCAGCACGCTGGTCAGCGCTTCAACCGCCGCTTTGCTGGCGGCATACACGCCGTAAGTGGGTTGCAATAACCCCACCACGCTGGACGAAAAGTTGATGATGCGGCCATTGTCACGCAGACGTTTGGCGGCTTCACGCAACGTGTTGACGGTACCCTTCAGGTTGATGTCGATCACCCGATCGACCTCGGTATCGTCGATCTCCGCCAGAGGGGCCAGCGCAATCACGCCGGCGTTGTTTACCAGCACATCGACGCCGCCAAAGGCCTGTTCGGCACGCTCAAACATCCGTGCCACCGCCGCCGCGTCGCTGACGTCGGCCTGCGCGCTCAACGCCCGACCTCCTGCCTGTTCAATCTTGCGTACCAGCGCGTCGGCCAGCGTCTGATTGCCGGCATAGTTGATAATCACGGTAAAACCATCGGCGGCCAGTCGTTCGGCGATCGCCGCGCCAATGCCGCGCGATGCACCAGTGACGATAGCAACCTGTTGCTGTGGACTGTTCATTGGATACTCCTGGTGGTGAGTTAACGGTGTTTACTGCGCTAAAAACATCATGCCTCTTTCTGCTTGGCGGATAATCCCCTAATATTCGTTATCACTATCCGAAATCAGCGAACAATGGCAATGGACAGAATCGATGCAATGCGGCTTTTCACCCGGGTGGTGGAACAACGCAGTTTCACGCAGGCGGCGCAGGATCTGGCGCTACCCCGTTCGACCGTCACCGATGCCATCAAACAGCTGGAGGCGCGGCTCAAGGTACGGCTGCTGCAACGTACCACGCGCCACGTCAGCCCTACGCTGGATGGCGAAGCGTACTATCAGCGCTGCCTGCGCATTCTGGCGGATATCGAGGATGCCGAAATGGCGTTCGCCGGCGCCAAACCGCGCGGCCTGTTGCGTATTGACGTGCACGGTACGCTGGCGCGTCATTTTCTGCTGCCGGGGCTGCCGGACTTTTTAGCCCGCTATCCGGACATCGAGCTGTTTATGAGCGAAGGCGATCGGCTGATCGACCCACTGCGTGAAGGGGTCGACTGCGTGGTGCGCGTCGGCAAGCTGAAGGACAGCGATATGGTAGCGCGCCACATCGGCGCCCTGAGCGAAACGACCTGCGCCTCGCCGGACTATCTGCAGCGCTTCGGCGTACCGGATTCACTTGAGGCGCTGGCCAACCACCGGATGATCGGCTTCCGCTCTTCTGCCACCGGCAGCTTGATGCCGCTGGAGTTTCTGGTCGATGGCAAGCCACGCTCAATCACGCTACCGACCACGCTCACCGTCAGCAGCGGCGACAGTATGGTGGCGGCGGCGCGGCTGGGATTGGGGATTATTCAGGTGCCGCATTACCACCTGCAGCAAGATCTGGCTCGCGGCTCGCTGCTGCCGTTGCTGGCGCAGTATCCGCCCACGCCGATGCCGGTATCGTTGCTGTACCCGCGCAACCGCCAACTGTCGCCGCGGGTGCGCGTATTTATCGACTGGTTTAGTCAGGCGTTTGCCGCGCGCAATCAGGCATAAAAAAGCCCCGCGGGGGCGGGGCAAGGCAAAGAACAGGTTGACTAGAAAAAGTGTGACAGTACCAGTAATGACAGCGAGACGTTGATTGCCCCGCCGATGCGAGTGGCTATCTGGGCGAACGGCATCAACGACATCCGATTGCCTGCCGTGAGAATGGCAACGTCGCCGGTACCGCCCTGACCGCTTTGGCAGCAGGAAACAATTGCCACATCAATGGGATGCATACCGATCTTTTTGCCCACCACGAAACCGGTGCCTACCAGCGCGCTCACGGTACAGACAATCACCGCCAGGTTTTGCAGGGTGAACGCGTCCACCAGCTCCTGCCATGGGGTAATCGCCACGCCGACGGCAAACAGAATCGGGTAGGTGACTGCGGTACGGAAGAATTTATACACCACCTGCGAGCCTTCCTGAATGCGCGGTGAAACCCCGTGCGCCAGTTTCACCGCCACTGCGGCAAACAGCATGCCGACCGGCGCTGGCAGCCCAATCATACGGTGCAACAACATGCCGACCATATACAGCAGTATTGCCAGCAGCGCACCGCAGGCCAAAGTGCTGACGTCGACATTGCCAATGGTTTTATTGCTGGCCGACACCACCTCGCCCGCGGTTTTGCTTGGCATCAGGCTGCCTTCGCCGGTCAGATGAGGATAACGCTTGCCCAGTTGGTTAAGCAGACCGGCAATCACGATCGCCGTCAGACTGCCGAGCATCACGATAGGCAGTATGCGACCCAGCGCTACGCCCTGTTCCATATGCAAGATCGCCGCGTAGCCCATCGACAGCGGGATCGCGCCCTCGCCTACCCCGCCGGCCATGATCGGCAACACCAGAAAGAAGAAGATCTGGAACGGCTCCAGTCCCAGCGCCATACCAACGCCCATACCCACCAGCATACCAACCACCTCGCCGCACAGCATCGGCACAAAGATACGCAGGAAACCCTGAATCAATACCTGGCGGTTCATACTCATGATGCTGCCGACGATGATGCAGCAAATGTACAGATACAGAATGTTGGTCGACTTGTAGAACACCGTGGTCGATTGCACCACCACGTCCGGCAGCAGGCCATAATGCACCAGCGCCGACGGGATAAAGGTAGCGCAAATCGCCGCCGCTCCCATCTTGCCAACCAGCGGCAGGCGTTTACCGAACTCACCGCAGGCAAAGCCAAAAAATGCCAACGTAGCGACCATGACCACAATATCGCTCGGCAGTTTCCCGGCCAGGCAATCGAGTAAAATAAGTACGCCGGCCAGAATAAAGAACGGCAACGGAATGATGCCTATCTTGTAATTATCCAACACCCGCCACCATTTTTCGCGCAGGGGAACCTCTGCGGCTTTATCATTGGCGACGAGATAAGAATCATCAGTTGTGCTCATAATCCGGCCTCTTATTGGTTTGTTCAGCCATCATAAGAAAAGGCACGGATTATCGGTTGTGATGCTGTTCAAAGTTAAAAAGGGTTTTTAATGGTGTTAATGGATTGTATGGTGTTTATTCTGATTATGTAAAATATGACGTGGATTCTATGGCGTTAATGCTACGGAGAATATAAACATTACAGGATTATTAACACATCGCTGACGGCGGCGAACGCTCAGTATAACGTAACGCGCACAATCGCAATTTGATCGCCCTCAATCTTGCCTCTGGCGTGTATCATGCCTGCCTGTCTTTTGGCACGCTTGAGGGTGAACGGCCGGCATGCGATTAAACTTATCCTTTCAGATCAAGCTGTTTATTTGTCTGGTAGCGTTCTCCAGCCTGCTGTTGACGCTGATTGGCGCCTATACCTACTATCGGCTTGATGCCCAGTTGCACCGCGATCTGGGTGCCCGCGCCCAGGTGCAGGCGCGGGAGATCGCGCTGATCCCGACCTTGAGCGCGGCGGTGCAACGTCACGATATTATCGCCATCGATACGCTGATGAAAAAAATCCGCGCCCGCAGCGATGCCAGTTATATTGTCATTGGCGATCGACAGGCGCGACATTTATACCATTCGCAGTATCAGGATCGTCTCGGCACGCCGATGGTCGGCGGGGATAATAAGGACGTCCTGGCAGGAAAAAGTATTATTTCGATTCGCAAAGGCGGCATAGGAATATCGTTACGCAGTAAAGCACCTATTGTGGACGAAAATAATCAGGTGATCGGCATTGTTTCCGTCGGCTACCTTAAATCCCATATTGATAACGTCAATGCCCGCACTCTGACACAAATTGTCGGCGCTATCGCCCTGCTGCTGGTTGCGCTGTTTATTTTTTCTTGGCTACTGTCAAAAAACCTGAAGCGGCAAATGTTCTGGCTGGAACCGAAAGAGATTGCGCTATTGGTACGCCAGCAAAAAGCGCTGCTGGAAGCGATTTACGAAGGCGTGATTGCCATCGATCCACAGCTGCGCATTATTACCTTCAACCGTGCCGCGCGCGAATTATTGAATTTGCGCCAATCGGAGAGCGACCCGATCGGCCGCCGCATCGGCGAAGTGATTCAGGCACAGCCGGATTTCTTTGCCGCCGCGCAGCTTGGGCACGATACCCACGATGAGGCGTGTCGCTTCAACGGTATTCGGGTAATCGCCAGTCGGGTGCGCATAATGGAAGCCGACAGCTTGCAGGGCTGGGTGATCAGTTTCCGCGATAAAAATGACATCAATACCCTCAGCAGCCAACTCAGCCAGGTTAAACGCTATGCCGATACGCTGCGCATCCTGCGTCATGAACAGCTGAACTGGACGGCGACCCTGGCCGGCCTGTTGCATATGCAGCGTTACGACGAGGCGATTCGCTACGTCGAGGCGCAGTCGGAAGGTGCCCAGGAAGTGCTCGACTTTATCTCGCAGCGCTTCAATTCCTCGGCACTGTCGGGGCTGTTGCTGGGCAAGTATGCCGCCGCACGCGAAAAAGGGGTAGAACTGCGCTTTGACCCCGCCTGCCAACTGCAGCACATTCCGGCGGCGCTGAATGAAACCGAGCTGATGTCGATCGTCGGTAACCTGCTGGACAACGCGGTGGAAGCAACCTTGCGTTGCGCCGCGCCGCATGACGCGGTAGAACTTTATATCAATGACAATGGTAATGAACTGGTGATTGAAGTGGCGGACCACGGCACCGGTCTGGCACCGGAGATCCGTGAAACCCTGTTTGAACACGGCGTCACCACCAAGGAAAAAGGCGATCATGGCATCGGCCTGCACCTGGTAGCCAGCCATGTGACGCAGGCCCATGGCAGCATAGAAGTGTCGGACAACGATCCGCACGGGGCCATTTTTTCGTTGTTTATCCCGAAAGCCTGAACATTTGGAAGAATGAATGATGCATCATCAAGCACTCGACGTTCTGATTGTCGAAGACGAACCACAGCTGGCAACGCTGCACGCAGAATTTATCGAAAATAACTTTAACCTGCGCGTGGTAGCCTACGCGACTACCCTGGCGGAAGCCAAAAGCCAGGTCATTAGCCATCAACCGCGTCTGATCCTGCTGGACAACTACCTGCCTGACGGTCAGGGCATCGAACTGATGGAACAGCCAGCGGTGAAAACACCCGGCTGTTCGGTGATTTTCATCACCGCCGCCAGCGACATGCATACCTGCAGCCAGGCGATCCGCAACGGCGCCTTCGACTACATCATCAAGCCGGTGTCCTATAAGCGGCTGCGCAACTCACTGGAGCGTTTTATGCAATTCGTGCAGACCCAGCGCAGCTTCAAGGTGATCGACCAAAGCAGCGTCGACGCGCTGTATAACCTGCAGTCCAAGCAATTCTCCAACGAGCCCAGCGCCAAGGGCATCGAACCCAATACGCTGGAACGGGTACAGACGCTGTTTGTTAACCAGCCGGATCGCGCTCTGGCGGTGGAGGATATCGTTGAACAGGCCGGGATCAGCAAGACCACCGCCCGGCGTTATCTGGAATATTGCGCCAATACGCAATTTGTCCGAGTGGAAATGGTATACGGTAATATTGGTCATCCGAGGCGATTATATCGTAAGGCATCAGGCGACATCTGACTGTCATATTGGCCTGTTGGCATCGGTGCCGCGATATCTGCCCGGTGTCGCTATCTGTGGTTGAATACTGATGAATTTTGCCCGGTCGTTTGCCGGGTTTTTTATTGCCTGTAACGCCGGCGAAATGGCGAAATATCCCTTGTTTATCGCACAATTATTTTCGTTAAAAAACCGCCGCTTCACGCCCATTATTCCGCCCGACGAAGCACGATAATTTTGATTGCTCGCCACATTACCATAACTAATGGAAAGTATGATGTAAACCACCGTTCGACACATTTGCGGGATATTGAGGCTTGTCTCAGATACTCACTGTGATAGGGTATAGGGCACTATTATTTTCTACTAGGAAGTTTTTTATCGTTTGAAATACACCAGAGGAAACAGCAAATTGCATGGCAATTAAACTCGAAGTAAAGAACTTATATAAAATATTCGGCGAGCATCCAGAACGGGCATTTAAACTGATAGACAAAGGTCTCAATAAAGACCAGCTATTTGAAAAAACCGGATTATCGCTCGGCGTTAAAAATGCCAATCTGGCCATTGAAGAAGGCGAAATATTTGTCATCATGGGCCTTTCCGGTTCCGGAAAATCCACCCTGGTACGCCTTCTCAATCGTCTGATAGAACCCACTCGTGGTGAGGTGCTGATCGACGGAGAGGATATTGCCAAAATATCAGACTCCGCGCTGCGTACCGTACGCAGAAATAAGATCAGCATGGTATTCCAGTCATTCGCGCTGATGCCGCACATGAACGTGCTAAATAACACCGCGTTCGGTATGGAATTAGCCGGCGTGCCGCAACAGGAGCGGCAGGAAAAAGCGCTGGACGCATTGCGGCAGGTGGGGCTGGACAACTACGCCCATTCTTATCCCGACGAACTTTCCGGTGGTATGCGCCAGCGTGTCGGCCTGGCTCGCGCGATGGCCAATGACCCGGATATTCTGTTGATGGATGAAGCCTTCTCGGCGCTCGATCCGTTGATCCGTACCGAAATGCAGGATGAGCTGGTAAAACTGCAGGCCAAACATCAACGCACCATCGTGTTTATTTCCCACGATCTGGACGAAGCGATGCGCATTGGCGACCGTATTGCCATTATGCAGGGCGGCGAAGTGATTCAGGTCGGCACGCCGGATGAAATACTGAACAATCCGGCCAACGATTATGTCCGCACCTTCTTCCGCGGCGTCGATATCAGCCACGTGTTCAGCGCGAAGGATATCGCCCAGCGCCGACCGGTCACCCTGATTCGCAAAACCCCCGGCTTTGGACCGCGCTCGGCCTTGCAGCTACTGCGCGACGAAGACCGCGATTATGGTTACGTCCTCGAACGCGGCAAACGGTTTATCGGCGTGGTGTCGATAGACTCGCTGGAAAAGGCGCTGTCGGAGAACAAAAAACTCGACGACGCGTTGCTGGATGCCCCCGCGCCGGTTCCGGCCGATATGCCGCTCAGCGAACTGATTTCGCTGGTAGCACAGGCGCCCTGCGCCGTGCCGGTCGTCGACGACGAAAACAACTATATCGGAATCATCTCCAAAGCCAAGCTGTTGCAGGCTTTAGATAAAGAGGGCCCAGCGCATGAGTGATACTACCCAAGATCCCTGGGCGGCCACTTCCGCCGCCCCAACCCAGGATGCCGCGGCTCAGGCTGCGCCTGCCGCCGCCAATAGCGATCCCTGGTCAAATGCCGCCGCGGCCGACGCGCCGGCACAAACTCCCGCCGCCAGCGGCGGTGCCGATGCCTGGTCATCCAATCCACCTCCGGCGACGCCGGATGCCGCCCACCCTGCGGCGCAAGGAGCGGATTGGCTCAACAGCGCGCCGGCGCAGCCGGAACACTTCAACCTGCTCGATCCGTTCCATAAAACCTGGCTGCCGCTGGACTCCTGGGTTACACACGGCATCGACTGGCTGGTACTGCATTTCCGCCCGCTGTTCCAGGGCATCCGTGTCCCGGTCGATTTCATTCTCAGCGGCTTTCAGCAGTTGCTGCTTGGCATGCCGTCTCCGATTGCCATTCTGGTGTTCTCGCTGATCGCCTGGCAGTTGTCGAGCCTCGGCATGGGCGCGGCAACGCTGGTGTCGCTGATCGCCATCGGCGCGATTGGCGCCTGGTCGCAGGCCATGGTGACGCTGGCGCTGGTACTGACCGCCCTATTCTTCTGCATCATTATCGGCCTGCCGTTGGGGATATGGCTGGCTCGCAGTCGGCATGCGGCCAAAGTGATACGGCCGTTGCTCGATGCCATGCAAACCACCCCGGCGTTCGTCTATCTGGTGCCAATAGTGATGCTGTTCGGTATTGGTAACGTGCCGGGCGTAGTGGTGACCATTATCTTTGCGCTGCCGCCGATCGTGCGTCTGACCATTCTGGGGATCAACCAGGTACCGGCAGACCTGATCGAAGCGGCGGAATCCTTTGGTTCCAGCCCGCGTCAGCTACTGTTCAAAGTTCAACTGCCGTTGGCGATGCCGACCATCATGGCCGGCGTCAACCAAACGCTGATGCTGGCGCTGTCGATGGTGGTGATCGCCTCGATGATTGCCGTCGGTGGTCTGGGCCAGATGGTGCTGCGGGGTATTGGCCGTCTGGACATGGGGTTAGCGGCGGTTGGCGGCGTTGGTATCGTCATTCTGGCCATCATTCTCGATCGCCTCACCCAGTCGCTGGGGCGCGATCGCCGCTCCAAGGGCATGGGTCGCTGGTACGCTCATGGCCCAATCGGCTTGCTCAGCCGCCCCTTCATCAAGAAGTCTTGACCGCTCCTGCCCCTGGCCGGCATTAGCGCCGGGGGCAGAGGCTGCATCGTTAAAACGTGAGGAACCACTATGCGCTCGACAGGAATTTGGGCCTTTGCCCTGACTTCATTGCTAGGCACACAGGCGTTCGCCGCCGATCTCCCCGGCAAAGGCGTCACGGTGAAACCACTGCAAAGCACCATCGCCGAAGAAAGCTTCCAAACCGAACTGGTCAATCGCGCGTTGGAAAAACTGGGTTATGACGTCCAGCCAACCGGCGAAGTCGATTACAACGTCGCCTATACCTCGATAGCCTCCGGTGACGCCACCTATATGGCGGTGAACTGGGATCCGTTGCAGACCGACATGTTCAACAACGCCGGCGGCGAGCAAAAGTTTTACCGTCAAGGCGCGTATATCACTAATGCGGCACAGGGTTATCTGATCGATAAAAAAACCGCCGACAAGTATCACATTACCGATATTTCACAGTTGAAGGAGCCCAAGCTGGCGCAGCTGTTCGATGCCGACGGCGACGGAAAAGCTGACTTGGCCGGCTGCGAGCCGGGCTGGGTATGTGGCCGGGTGATTGACACGCAAATCAAGTCTTACGGCCTGAGTGCCACCGTCACGCAGAATCAGGGCAACTATTCCGCCATCATCGCCGATACCCTGTCGCGCTTTAAGCAGGGCAAACCGGTGTTGTACTTCACCTGGACCCCCTACTGGGTCAGCGACGAACTGGTTCCCGGCCGCGACGTGGTGTGGCTGACGGTGCCGTTTTCGGCCAACCCCGGTTCGCTGAAGGATCTGGATACCGCACTGCCAAACGGCAAGAACTACGGCTTCCCGGTCAATAACGAGCATATCGTCGCCAATAAACAGTGGGCCCAGGCCAACCCGGCTGCCGCCAAGCTGTTCGCCATCATGCAGCTGCCGCTGGCGGACGTGAACGCGCAAAATCTGCGGATGCATAACGGGGAAAACAGCGCCGACGATATTCAACGCCACGTAGATGGCTGGATCAAGGCCCACCAGGCCACCTTTGACGGCTGGGTCAGTACGGCTGCTGCGGCAGCGAAATAGCCCTTACGCGCCGGAAATCCCGGCTTAACATCATTATTAAAGGTATTTCACTATGCGCAAGACAGGAATATGGGCCGTGGCCCTCACCACACTTATCGGTTCACAGATGACCTACGCCGCCGATCTGCCCGGCAAGGGCGTCAGCGTACAGCCGGTACAAAGCACCATCTCTGAAGAAACCTTCCAGACGCTGCTGGTCAGCAAGGCGCTGGAAAAACTGGGTTATGACGTCAAAGCGCCGCGTGAAGTGGATTACAACGTTGCCTACACCTCGATCGCCTCCGGTGACGCCACCTTCCTGGCGGTGAACTGGGATCCGCTGCATGCCGATCAGTACAAGGCTGCCGGCGGCGATGCCAAGTTCTATCGTGAAGGCGTTTATGTCGACGGCGCAGCGCAGGGCTACCTGATCGACAAGAAAACCGCCGAAAAGTATCACATCACCAACGTCGAGCAGTTAAAGGATCCGAAAATCGCCAAACTGTTCGACTCCAACGGCAACGGCAAGGCCGATCTGACCGGCTGTACGCCGGGCTGGGGCTGCGAGGCGGTAATCAATCACCATCTGAAGGCCTATGACCTGAGCAACACCGTCGAGCACAACCAGGGCAACTACGCGGCGATGATCGCCGATACCATTACCCGCTACAAAGAAGGCAAGCCGATCCTGTACTACACCTGGACTCCGTACTGGGTCAGCGACGTGCTGGTACCGGGCCGCGATGTGGTATGGCTGCAAGTGCCGTTCTCCTCTCTGCCAGGCGAACAGAAAAACGTCGATACCAAGCTGCCTAACGGCGCCAACTACGGCTTCCCGGTGAACACCATGCGCATCGCCGCCAACAAGCAATGGGCACAGGCCAACCCGGCTGCCGCCAAACTGTTTGCCATCATGAAACTGCCGATTGCCGACGTGAATGCGCAAAACCTGCGGATGCATGAAGGCCAGTCGTCCGAAGCGGATATCGAAAACCACGTCAATGGCTGGATCAAGGCGCACCAGGCCACCTTCGATGGCTGGGTGAAAAGCGCGGAACAGGCCGCGAAACAATAATTGCCGCGGGGCGCGCAGGTTGCTGCGCCCCAACGCTATTGCGCCATATCTATCCCGCTGAACTGTAAAAAACGCTCGGCGGTTCTGGACTGCGGTTGCGGCCACACGCAATACACCTGCCGCCGCGGTCCCTCCTCAATCGGAATCGACACCAGCGAATTCAGGCGCTGCGCCGTCGAGATCGGTACAATGCCCGCCGCCAGTCCTCGCCGCACCAGATTCTCCAGCCATTCGATATGGTCGATTTCAAAACTGACATGCCGCTTGATACCTGCCGCCTGAAACGCGCGATCGGTCTGCCGCCGGGCGCCGGTACCGCTGTAAAAGTCCACCAGCGGCACTTGTGACAGGGTATGCAAATTGACCTGCTGACGGTTGGCCAACGGATGCTGCGCCGCCACCAGCGCCACCAGCGGCTCATCGGTCAACTGCCGATGCGACACCGGCAACATGTCAATATCTCCCGGCCAGATACCAACAAACGCCACGTCGGTTTTTTGCTGGCGGACATCCTCCAGCAGCGCTTCACTCATCCCCACATACAGCCGGATATTCACCGCCGGATAATGGCGGTGGAAATTCCCCAGTTTCTCGGTCAGATCAATCGCGTTTATGGTTGATATGGTACCAATGGTCAAGGTGCCAGACACCGTGCCGCTGGCCGCAACCACCTCTTCGACCAGCGTCTGTTTCGCCGCCAGCAGCCGCTGCGCCGGTTGAATAAACGCCTGTCCGGCGGTGGTCAGTGTAACCCGCCGCGAGGTGCGTTCGAACAATGCACATCCCAGTTCTTCCTCCAGTTTGGCAATCTGGTGGCTAAGAGCCGATTGCACCGTATGGCAGCGTTGTGCCGCCCGGGTAAAGCTCTGCTCTTCGGCCACCGCCAGCGCAAAGCGGATCTGTTTCAGGTTCATGGCATTTATCGCAAAATGAGATTAATCAAATGAAAATTATACATTGGTTTCGCACGTCGTCCTGCCTGATACTTCGGCTAACTTTTTTCCTTGATTGATATCTTATGAGCCAACAACCTTCACAGCCGGGCCTGAGTCCGGTATTGATCGCCCTGATTGCCGTCGCTACCGGTCTGGCGGTCGCCAGCAATTACTATGCCCAGCCGCTGCTGGAAACCATCGCGCAGCATTTCAACCTGTCGGTCAATCAGGCCGGTTTTATCGTCACCGCCGCCCAGTTGGGCTATGCGGTCGGCCTGCTGTTGCTGGTACCGCTCGGGGACATGTTCGAACGACGCGGGCTGATCGTCTTCATGACGCTGCTGGCCGCCGGCGGCATGCTGATTACCGCCAGTTCCACCACCCTGCCGATCATGATCCTGGGCACCGCGCTGACCGGCCTGTTTTCCGTGGTAGCGCAGATTCTGGTGCCGTTGGCCGCCACGCTGGCCCATCCGGAAAAACGCGGTAAAACCGTCGGCATCATCATGAGCGGATTGCTGCTGGGCATCCTTCTGGCACGTACCGTCGCCGGCGCCCTGGCCACCCTTGGCGGCTGGCGAACCATCTACTGGGTAGCCAGCGTGCTGATGATTGCCATGGCGCTGATTCTGTGGCGCGCCCTGCCGCGCTACAAGCAGCATAGCGGTTTGAATTATCCACAACTGCTGAAGTCGATTTTTTCCCTGTTCGGCGGTACGCCACTGCTGCGTACCCGAGCGTTGTTGGGAGCGCTGTCGTTCGCCAACTTCAGCGTGCTGTGGACCTCGATGGCCTTTCTGCTGGCAGCGCCGCCGTTTGGCTATTCCGAAGCGACCATCGGCCTGTTCGGTCTGGTGGGTGCCGCCGGGGCACTGGCCGCCACGCGCGCCGGGCATCTGGTTGATAAAGGCAAGGGCGGGCTGACCACCACCGTCGGCTTGATTTTGCTGCTGCTGTCGTGGATACCCATCGCCATGGCTAAACAATCACTGTGGGCACTATTACTCGGCATTGTGGTTCTGGATCTGGCGGTGCAGGCGGTTCACGTGACCAATCAGAGCGTAATTTACCGCATCATGCCCGACGCCCGTAATCGGCTGACCGCCGGCTACATGACCAGCTATTTTATTGGCGGAGCGCTGGGTTCGCTGCTGTCGGCCTTTGCCTACCAACATGCCGGCTGGAACGGCGTGGCGGCGTCGGGCGGCATGTTGTGCGTATTGAACCTGCTGACCTGGTGGCGCGGCAAACGCCATGAGGCCCCCGGCACGGCGAGCATCTGATTAGCAAGCGAACAATCACAACGGCAATTTATTAGCGGCACAGGGTATAAACATTACGCCCACTCTGGTAATGTTCTGAAGATAAACTATTGACCTCCTATCTACCCTGTGTCCGATAACATGCAAAGCCAAGCCGCAGAGAATTTGCTTCCCCCAGCCGTGCGTTCCACCTTCGCCAATGGCGTGGTCGATAGCCTGCCGATCGTGGTTGGCTATATTCCGGTCGCTTTCGCGTTTGGCCTCAGCGCCGTCAAACTGGGCTTTACGCCGCTGGAAAGCCTGCTGTTTTCCTGCATCATTTACGCTGGCGCCAGCCAGTTCGTGATTACCGCGCTGTTAAGCGCCGGCATGTCGCTGTGGGTCGCCGCCCTGACGGTGATGGCTATGGACATTCGCCATGTTCTGTACGGTCCGGCGTTGCGCCACCGCATTGTTTCACGCCTGTCACCCGGTAAAACTGCGCTTTGGGCCTTCGGCCTGACCGACGAAGTGTTCGCTGCCGCCACTGCCAAACTGATGCGCGACAACCGCAGTTGGAGTGAAAACTGGATGCTCGGCATCGCGCTTTGCTCCTGGCTGTCCTGGGTAGCCGGCACCGCGCTGGGCGCGCTGTTTGGCAATGGGCCATTAGCGCAGTTTCCGGTGATCGAAGCCTCTCTTGCCTTTATGCTGCCGGCGCTGTTCCTCAGTTTTCTGCTGGCGGCATTCACACGACCGCAAAGTTTGATTATCACCCTCTCACTGATCGGCGCCCTGCTTGGCGTGGTGTTTTTCTCCATTCCGGTGGCCATTCTGGCCGGGATCGGCGCCGGCTGCCTGGCTGCGCTATTGCAGCCGACGCGGGCGGAGATCGTTGATGAAAACTGAAGTGATCGTCATCAGTCTGTTGGTGGGCGCAGCCAATTATCTGTTCCGTTATCTGCCCTTGCGTCTTAGCTCGACGCGCCAGCGACAACCTGGCCTGAAACGGGGCAAAACGGCGCTGCTGCTCGACAGTATCGGCATCGCGTCGATCTGCGCGCTGCTGGTAGTCTCCAGCACCCCAGTGGTAATGCGCGAACCTGACAAACTGCTGCCGACGCTGGTGGGTTTTGCCGCATTAAGCCTCTGCTTCTATCGCAGCAAAAGCATCATTTCCTCCACCTTGGTTGGTGCGCTCTCGTTTGGCATTACATTAAAATTATTTATGATTTTCAGTTGACGTGATGGGCAATTTCGTGCGCCAGCGCCCAAAATGCTGCCATTTCCAGCGTTAGGCATTTACAAACGGCTTACAAATGACACGAATTGCTAAATTATTCACCGTGCTGAACGTTTACATTATTAATCACTATCGTTACTATATCGAACGAAATTAATGAGGCCAAAAACTATGGAAAGCTCGTTTACTCCCATTGAAAACATGCTGAATTGCCGTGCAAAACGTCAAAAGAACTTCCCCTACCAGGAAATTCTGCTGACGCGCCTTTGCATGCATATGCAAAGCAAATTGCTGGAAAACCGCAATAAAATGCTGAAGGCGCAAGGGATTAACGAAACTCTGTTTATGGCACTGATTACCCTGGATGCGCAGGAAAATCATAGCATCCAGCCTTCCGAGCTCAGTTCGGCGCTCGGCTCGTCGCGCACCAATGCTACGCGTATCGCCGACGAACTGGAAAAACGCGGATGGATTGAACGCCGGGAAAGCGACAATGACCGCCGCTGTCTGCATCTGCATTTGACGCCGCAAGGAGAAGAATTCCTGGCTCAACTGCTGCCGCCACAGCACCAATGTCTGCATTTCCTTTGGTCCACCTTGAATAACGATGAACAGCAACAGCTTGAGCAATTGACGCGCAAGCTGCTGGCACGTCTGGATCAAATGGAAGTCACAGAACAGTTATCCTAATCCTCAATTTCTGTTCAGGTAACCAAACTTATGCGATCCCCGTTTAACTGGAGATTCACCCCGCTGTTCGCGGTATTACTGCTGGCGGGTTGTGCATCTACCGACAATATAGCGCCCCAATCGACCCTGATGGATACGCAGCAGCTGCAATTGGCACAGCCGAAAGTCAGCTCGCTGGCGATCAGCCCACAGTGGTGGCGCTCACTCAACGATCCTCAACTGGACAGGTTGATGACCCAGGCGCTGCAAAGCTCCCCGTCGCTGAGACAGGCCGCCGCACGCGTGCGCGAAGCCCAGAGCGTGATGGGTGAAGCCAGCGCCGCCAACGGGCCGAACCTGGACCTTAACGCCGGCACTACCCGTCAGCGCATTCCGCAAAACGTCAATATGGGGCTGGGGTATCCGCACAGGCCGATCTATGAAAGCTCCAACTCGCTGGGGCTGAATCTGGCCTATGAATTTGACTGGTGGGGTAAATACCGCAACCAGGTCAAAGCCGCCAAGGCCCAGGTCGACGCAGCACGTGCCGAGCAGGAACAGGCAGCCCTCACGCTGACCAGTTCGGTGGCTTCCGCCTATTACCTGTTGCAAAGCAACTATGCGCAGGAAAAACTGCTCCAGCAGGAAGTGAATAACAACGACCGCCTGACCCAGCTGCGCCAGCAGCAATATCAGGCCGGCCTGTCCGGCGTTGACGTGCCGCAACAAACCAAGGCGCAGTCTGACAGCGCCAAGCAGCAGATTCTGCAACTGCAATCGCAGATAGAACAGCTCAAGCACCAACTTGCCGCCCTGACCGGTCACGGGCCGAACGCCATGCAGCAACTGCGTCCGGTGAGCTTGCCGGCAGACAGCCTGCTGGCGCCGAAAGGGGAACTGACCGCCGATCTGCTGGGTAAACGGCCGGATATTGCGGCGCAGCGCCAGTTGGTCGAGTCGTATAGCCAGCGCGTTTCTGCCGCTCGCAAAGAGTTTTACCCCAGCCTGACCATTTCCGCCTTCGCCGGCCTGACCACCACCAATACCAGTGGTACCAGCCCGAACCTGTTTGAGGCCGCCAGCCAGGCCTGGAATATCGCGCCGGCCCTTTCGCTGCCGATCTTCCACGCGGGCGCGCTGCGCAGCAAACTGGGCGAAGAGTCCGCGCTGTACGATCAGGCGGTAGAAGGCTACAACCAGACTATCCTGAATGCCGTACAGGAAACTGCCGATGCCATTACCGTTCAGCAAAGCACTGCCCAGCAGTTGCAGCAGGCGGCATCAGCGTCCCAATCGATGCAACAGGTGTACCGTGTCGCAAACGCTCGATACCAGGCAGGGATTATCGGGCGCGACGAGCTGTTATCCAGCCAGACGCAGCTGATTCAGCAGCAACAGGCGGAAGTTGTCGCCAGCAGCAATATGATGCAGGCGAAGATAGGATTGATCCGTGCCCTGGGCGGTGGCTATCAGGCCCCAACCAATGCGGATTCGAAAGCATAATAATAGATATCCCTTCAAGGGAATTAGAGCGTGGAGAACACCATGAGCGTAAGCGCGGAGACTCAAACCCCGCAGCAACCGAAAGGCAAAAAGAAGCAGCGTAAATTCTGGCTGCTGCTGCTGACGGTTATTTTCATTGTTATTGGGGTGGCTTATTTAGTGTATTGGTTCCTGGTGCTGCGTCACCATCAGGAAACCGATGATGCCTATGTTGCCGGTAACCAGGTCCAGATCATGGCCCAGGTTTCCGGCAGCGTAAACCGTGTTAATTTCGATAACACCGATTACGTCAAGCAGGGAGATGTGCTGGTTACGCTCGATCCGACCGATGCCCAACAGGCGTTCGAGCGGGCAAAAACCGCGCTGGCCAACAGCGTGCGCCAAACCCACCAGCTGATCATCAATAGCAAACAGTATCAGGCCAATATTGCCCTGCGCAAAACTGACCTGAGCAAGGCGGAAAATGATCTCAAGCGCCGTGTGATACTGGGCAACGCCGACGCCATCGGCCGCGAAGAACTGCAACACGCCCGTGACGCGGTCGCCAGTGCCAAGGCCGCGCTCGACGTGGCGGTGCAACAGTACAACGCCAATCAGGCGATGGTGCTGGACACGCCGCTGGAACAACAGCCGGCGATCAAACAGGCGGCGGCACAAATGCGTGACGCCTGGCTGGCGCTGCAACGTACCAGCATCATCAGCCCGATCACCGGTTACGTATCGCGCCGCAGCGTGCAGGTTGGCGCGCAAATCGCCGCCGGTTCGCCGTTGATGGCGGTGGTACCGGCCGATCACGTCTGGGTTGACGCCAACTTTAAAGAAACCCAGATCGCCAATATGCGCATCGGTCAATCCGCTACCGTGGTCAGCGATGTCTACGGCGACGACGTGGTGTATCACGGCAAAGTGGTCGGTATCGATATGGGTACCGGCAGCGCATTCTCGCTGCTGCCAGCGCAAAACGCCACCGGCAACTGGATCAAGGTGGTTCAGCGCCTGCCGGTACGTATCGAACTGGATGCCAAGCAGATAGCCGATCATCCGTTACGCATCGGTTTGTCTACGCTGGTAACGGTCGACACCACCGATCTCAACGGCCGTGTGCTGTCTGATGTGGTGCGCGACAAACCACGCTACCAGAGCGATGCGCTGGCATTGAACCTGGCGCCGGTTGACCAGTTGATCGCCGATGTCATTCATGCGAACGCCGGTTAAGCGCGCGGGAGGCTACCTTGGCACAAAAACCGCTTGAGGGAGCCCAGCTAACCTGGATGACGATCGCGCTTGCCATGGCGACCTTTATGCAGGTACTGGATTCCACCATTGCCAACGTTGCGATACCGACCATCGCCGGTAACCTGGGATCATCCAACTCCCAGGGGACCTGGGTGATCACCTCGTTTGGGGTGGCCAATGCCATCTCCATTCCGATCACCGGCTGGCTGGCGAAGCGTTTCGGCGAAGTACGCCTGTTCCTGTGGTCCACGGCGCTGTTCGCCCTCGCCTCGTGGCTGTGCGGCATCTCCAACAGTCTGGGCATGCTGATCTTCTTCCGCGTGGTGCAGGGTCTGGTGGCCGGGCCGTTAATTCCGCTGTCGCAGAGCCTGTTGCTGAACAACTATCCGCCGGCCAAAAGGGCCATGGCCCTGGCGCTATGGTCGATGACGGTGATCGTCGCGCCGATTTTCGGGCCAATCCTCGGCGGTTATATCAGTGACAACTATCACTGGGGCTGGATCTTCTTCATCAACATCCCGATTGGGCTGTTCGTGATTTTGGCCGCCATGGCGACGCTGAAGGGGCGGGAAACCAAAACCGAAATCAAGCCTATCGATACCGTCGGCCTGATTCTGCTGGTAGTCGGCATCGGTTCACTGCAGGTAATGCTCGATCAGGGCAAGGAACTGGACTGGTTCAATTCGACCGAGATCATCACCCTGACGGTGGTAGCGGTAGTGGCGCTGCTGTTCCTGGTGGTGTGGGAGCTGACGGATGACCATCCGGTGGTGGATCTGTCGTTGTTCAAGTCGCGTAACTTTACCATCGGCGTGCTCTGTATCAGCCTGGCGTATATGCTGTACTTCGGCGCCATCGTGCTGTTGCCGCAGCTGTTGCAGGAGGTGTATGGCTACACCGCCACCTGGGCCGGACTGGCGTCGGCGCCTATCGGGCTGATTCCGGTGCTGCTGTCGCCGATCATCGGCAAGTTCGGCAACCGGCTGGATATGCGCCGCTTAGTGACGTTCAGCTTCATTATGTATGCCGTGTGCTTCTATTGGCGCGCCTACACCTTTGAACCAGGTATGGACTTTGGCGCCTCGGCCTGGCCACAGTTTGTCCAGGGCTTCGCCATCGCCTGCTTCTTCATGCCGCTGACCACCATCACGCTGTCAGGGCTGCCGCCGGAACGTATGGCGGCGGCGTCGAGTCTGTCGAACTTTGTGCGTACGCTGGCCGGCTCGATTGGTACCTCGATTACCACCACGCTGTGGACACAGCGTGAATCGCAACACCACTCGCAGTTGGCGGAATTTGTAAACCCTTACAATCCGCAGTCGCAGGAGATGTACCACAAACTGGAGCAGCTCGGCATGAGCCAGCAGCAGTCGTCGGCCTACATCGCCAACGAAATCACCGCGCAAGGGCTGATTATCTCGGCTAACGAGATCTTCTGGCTCGCCGCAGGGGTCTTCCTGATCCTGCTGGCGCTGGTGTGGTTCGCCAAACCGCCATTCAGTTCCGGCGGCGGCGGCGGTGGCGCGCACTGATCGCAGACCAAATAAAACGGGCGCTCTTGAGCGCCCGTTTCTTTATGCGAAAAACCGCGGTTATGCCTGGTTCTGACGCCACCAATCGGCTAGCAGAATGCCAGTTGCCACCGATACGTTGAGGCTTTCTACCTTACCGGTACCACCGATGGAGATGCTCATGTCGCCCTGCTGCCATGCACTGTCGCTCAGACCGTCGCGCTCCTGGCCCAGCACCAGCACCATTTTGGCCGGCAGTTTGGCCTGTGCCAGCGTAGTCCCTTTATGGCTGGAGGTAGTGACGATGGTGTAGCCTGCCTTGCGGAAGGTATCCAGCACCGACAGGAAGTCATCTGCATTGATTGCCTTGATATGCTCCGCGCCACCCTCGGCGGTACGCACCGCTGCGCCAGACTCCAGCAGCGCCGGATCCTGCAACAATACGCCGTTCACGCCGAAATGCGCGCATGAACGCACGATAGCGCCCAGGTTGTGCGGGTTGCCGACTTCTTCCAGCGCCAGCACGCAGTCTTTCGCCGGCGCGCTTTGCAGATAGGTCTGCGCATCCAGCCCCTGACGCTTTTTGATCAGGAAGCATACCCCGCCGTGGTGTTCGGTGCCGGACGCCTTCGCCAGCTCTTCTTCATCCACCACGTGGTAGGCCTTGCGGTTGGCCGCCATCCAGCGCAACGCTTCACGAAAACGCGGCGTGACCGACTGCACGAACCAGGCACGCACAATGGCGTCCGGGCGGCTGGCGAACAGCGCCTGACAGGCGTTTTCACCGTAGACGCGCGTTTCTTCCGCACGCTGGCGACGCAGCTGCTCCGGGTCGATAAAACTTTTTCCACTGATGCCACCGTGATCGAACGCCGCTTCGTCGTCCGGGGCGCGGGACACGGTTTTCCACGGTGAATCATAACCACCACGCTCTTCGCTGCGCGCCGGGCGACGAGGACGATCGCCATCACTGCGGCGCGAATCGCTGGTGCGACGATCGTTGCCGCCACGCGGTTTATCCTGGCCACTACGGGCGCCGCGTGCATTGTCTGCCGGACGGCCCTTGCCTGCCGGACGTTTGTTTTTGTTACGGTCGTCGCCGCTGTCGTCGTCACTGCGGACGTACATCACTTTAACTTTGCCGTTCTTGCCACTAAATGAGTCGTTCATTGTCTTCTCCACCAACGCGCAGGGCGCGAAGATTACCTGATGTCGGTGCACTTAGCCACTAACTTGCGCCATGCGCAATAATTCGCGTCGCATTGCCGCAGCACCTGCGCGTATCCCTGCCCCGACGGGGCAGGATCCCTTGCCGAGCCGAGTCACCGTCACCGACAGAGAGACATGCGGCAGTATGACGGCGATAAAAGCCCCCGACTATTAAATTCATTGAACAAACCACTTTGTTCAATTACATCATTTTAACGATAATAGACACTATTACAGAAGCATACCTGCGCCCTGCCGGGGCGGTATGCCAGCTTGCGTATCCGAGGTAACCATGAATACAGTTTGTGCAGCGTGTAACGCCACCAATCGCGTTCCGGAAGATCGTCTGACAGACGGCGCCAAGTGCGGGCGCTGTGGCCATGAATTATTCGACGGTGACGTCATCAACGCCACTGCCGCGACCTTTGACCAGTTGTTAAAAGACGATCTGCCGATCGTGGTCGATTTCTGGGCACCGTGGTGCGGCCCGTGCCGCAACTTTGCACCGATTTTCGAAGACGTGGCCGAAGAACGCGCCGGCAAAGTTCGTTTCGTCAAGATCAACACCGAAGCCGAACCGGAGCTGAGCGCCCGTTTCCGCATCCGCAGCATTCCAACCATTATGCTTTTCCGCGATGGTAAAATGGTCGACATGCTCAACGGTGCCATGCCCAAAGCGCCATTTGACAATTGGCTCAATGAGCTAGTCTAACGCATAAACGCCCTGTACGCCGCCGGCCATTATGTACGGCGCCCAGGCGAACTTAAGCCCGCGCGCACTCCCGCCGGGCTTTTTTTCTACGCTACAATAGCGGTTTTATTCAGGACTGCTATGACCGACAACGCCGTACTTCGCCTGCGTCAATTCCGTCTGGATCGTTCAACCCGCCCGTTTCTGGCGCGCGGCTGCCGCGTGGCGCGTTGTCAGGGCTGCCTGCTGCCGCAAAAAACTGCCTTTGCGATACCATTACGCCGCAGCAGGCCACCAGCCGCTTCTGCCTGATCATGTTCGGCGCCGAGCCGTTAAAACCCAGCAACACCGGCCGGCTGATTGCCGATATTCTGCCAGATACCCAGGCGTTTCTCTGGTCCCGTACCGAGATCGATCCTGCGCTGCTGGCTGCCATCAACGACCCCGAGCGCCAGCCCTATGTGGTGTTCCCGGCCTCTTACGCCGATCCCCAACGGCCGGTATGCAGCGAGCTGCCCGCCAACGCTAAACCGCCGCTGTTCATCATGCTCGATGGCACCTGGGCAGAAGCGCGCAAAATGTTTCGCAAAAGCCCGTACCTCAATAGCTTTCCGGTGTTTTCATTGAACGTTGCCGCCGCCTCCGACTATCAGCTGCGCGAAGCCAGCCGAACAGAACAGCACTGTACCGCCGAAGTGGCCGCAGCCTTGCTGCTCCAGGCAGGTGACGGCGCCGCTGCGCAGGGGCTCAGTCAACACTTCAGCCATTTCCGCCAGCAATATCTGGCCGGCAAACCTACGCGGCCGGCGGCTCCGACGCTGCACGCCGTGCCGCAAAGCGATCCTGGCTGACGTGCTGCACTACGTGGCCCGCGCTCAGGTCAGCAAAACGACGCCAACTCTGTGACCGGAGCGAGCAAAGGCGACCAACAAAGATACAGCGCAGGGAATAAGGGTATAGAATCAGGCAACAACGTTTCCGCTAAGGAGTGAGGTTATGAGCCAGCGAGGCCTGGAAGCGCTTTTGCGTCCCAAATCGATTGCCGTGATTGGCGCATCCCAACAGCCTGGACGTGCCGGATTCCTGATGATGCGCAATCTGCTGAACGGTGGCTTTGGCGGCCCGGTGTTGCCGGTCACGCCGCGTTATCACGCGGTATGTGGCGTAATGGCCTATCCTGACGTCGCCAGCCTGCCGCTAACGCCCGATCTCGCCGTACTCTGCACCCACGCCAGCCGTAATCTGGAACTCCTTGAAGCGCTCGGCGAACGCGGCTGCAAAACCGCCATTGTGCTGTCGTCACCACCGGCGCAGTTCCCACAGTTGAAAGCCTGCGCGCAGCGTTACGCCATGCGGCTGCTCGGCCCCAATAGCCTGGGGTTACTGGCGCCGTGGCAAGGCATCAACGCCAGTTTCTCGCCGGTACCGATACAGAAAGGCAAACTGGCGTTTATTTCACAGTCCGCCGCGGTGGCCAACACCGTTCTTGACTGGGCACAACAGCGTGAAGTCGGTTTCTCTTATTTTATCGCGCTCGGCGACAGCCTGGATATCGACGTTGACGACCTGCTGGACTTTTTGGCACGCGACGGCAAAACCAGCGCCATTTTGCTGTATCTGGAAAATATCAACGATGCCCGCCGCTTTTTGTCGGCATCGCGCAGCGCTTCGCGCAATAAGCCCATTCTGGTGATCAAGAGTGGCCGTAGCCAGCAGGCGCAGCGCCTGCTCAATAGTCAGCAAGGGTTGGACGCGGCCTACGACGCGGCAATACAACGCGCCGGGCTGTTGCGGGTTCAGGACACTCATGAACTGTTTTCCGCGGTAGAAACCCTAAGCCACATGCATCCGCTGCGTGGCGAACGCCTGATGGTCGTCAGCAACGGCGCCGCGCCAGCGGCTATGGCGCTGGATGAACTGCTGCGTCGCAACGGCAAACTGGCGGTGCCGAGCGAAGCCACCCAGACAGCAATCGGCAACGTGCTGCCTGAGGTCATCCACCTCGGCAACCCGATCGATCTGCGTGACGACGCGACGCCGGCCCGCTATCTGGCCACGGTTGAAGCCCTGCTCGACAGTACGGATTACGATGCCTTGCTGTTGATCCACGCCCCCAGCGCCGCCGCACCGGGCACCGACACCGCCGAGACGCTGATTGACGCCATACGCCGCCATCCACGCGGCAAACGCATTACGCTGTTAACCAACTGGTGCGGCGAATACTCCTCGCAGGAGGCACGGCGGCTGTTTACCGAAGCGGGCATTCCCACCTACCGCACTCCGGAAGGGGCGGTGACGGCGTTTATGCATATGGTGGAGTATCGCCGCAATCAGAAGCAGTTGAAGGAAACGCCCGCGCTGCCCATCGGCCTGACGGCCAACACTGCCGAAGCACATCAGTTGATACACCAGGCGCTGGAGGAAGGCGCCAAGCAGCTCGACACCCACGAGGTACAACCGATCCTGCAAGCTTATGGTCTCAGCACGCTACCCACCTGGATTGCCGGCGACAGTGCCGAAGCGGTGCATATCGCCGAGCAGATCGGCTATCCGGTCGCATTGAAGCTGCGTTCGCCTGACATCCCGCACAAGTCGGAGGTTCAGGGTGTGATGCTGTATCTGCGCACCGCGGTTGAAGTGCAGCGCGCCGCAGACGCCATTCTCGATCGCGTCAAACGTACCTACCCGCAGGCCAGGATCCACGGCCTGTTGGTGCAAAGCATGGCGAATCGCGCTGGTGCGCAGGAGTTGCGCATCGCGGTGGAGCAGGATCCGATTTTCGGCCCACTGATTATGCTGGGCGAAGGCGGCCTTGAATGGCGTCAGGAAAATCAGGTGGCGGTTGCCCTGCCGCCGCTCAATATGGCACTGGCGCGCTATCTGGTGTTGCAGGCGGTAAAAGGCGGCAAGATCCGTGGGCGCAGCGCCTTGCGCCCGCTGGATATTCCTGGTCTGAGCCGGCTGCTGGTACAGGTTTCCAACCTGATCCTCGACTGCCCGGAAATCACCCGGCTGGATATTCACCCGGTACTGGCCGCTGGCGACGAATTCACCTTGCTCGACGTTTCAATGCAGCTGGCACCGTTTAGCGGCGATCCTCAGGCCCGGCTGGCGATCCGCCCCTATCCACATGAGCTGGAAGAAACCATCACGCTGAAAGACGGATCGCACTGCCTGTTCCGGCCGATCCTGCCGGAAGACGAACCGGCATTGAAACACTTTATCGATCGCGTCACCAAAGAAGATCTTTATTATCGCTATTTCAGTGAGATCAACGAGTTCACCCATGACGATTTGGCTAACATGACGCAGATCGACTACGATCGGGAGATGGCTTTTGTTGCCGTTCGCCAGGGGGAGGAAATTATCGGCGTAACGCGCGCGATGTCCGACCCCGACAACACCGATGCCGAATTCGCTGTCCTGGTGCGTTCCGACCTTAAGGGATTGGGACTGGGTCGCCAGCTGTTGGAAAAGCTGATCGGTTACGCCCACAGCCACGGCCTGTTGCGCCTGACCGGTATCACCATGCCGAATAATCGCGGTATGGTGGCGTTGGCCGAAAAGCTGGGCTTTGCGGTTGACGTACAGCTTGAAGACGGCATCGTCAATTTGACCCTGCCGCTACGGACTGGCACCGAGAAGTGACCGGCGTCGCAATGCGCTACGAATCCATTACTTAACGCCAAAACATACGCACAATCGAGGCAACTAGTGGTATTATCGCCCGATTATTTATTTTAATGTTTTAATGCATGTGGCGTTCCGGCCATCTAATTATGAGAGAAGAAGCGCACTGTGATGTTGTCAAAATTTAAACGTAGCAAACATCAACAACACCTTGCACAATTGCCAAAACTCCCCCAGACGGTGGCCGATGTCCGTACTCTATACACGCCGTCTGATTATCGCGCCGCCCTGCTCGATGCTATCGCCAACGCAACGCAACGCATTTATCTGGTGGCTCTGTACCTGGAACACGACGATGCCGGCCGCGATATTCTGAACGCACTGTATCTTGCCAAGCAAAACCGTCCTGAACTGGAAGTTTGCGTACTGGTCGACTGGCACCGCGCACAACGCGGGCGCATTGGCGCCGAGGCGACCAATACCAATGCCGACTGGTACTGTTCAATGGCAGACCAGCACCCTGACGCATCGGTCCCGGTATACGGCGTGCCGGTAAATACCCGCGAAGCCATGGGCGTACTGCACCTGAAGGGTTTTGTCATTGATGACACCGTGATCTATAGCGGTGCCAGCATTAACGACGTGTATCTGCATCAGCATGAAAAATACCGTTACGACCGTTACCAGCTGATTAGCAACGTCGTGCTGGCCGACACCATGATCGATTACATCAAACAGCATTTACTGACCGCCGGGGCCGTGCAACGCCTCGATCGCTGCGATCGCCCCAGCAGCCCGGAGATCAAAAACGAAACACGGAACTTTCGCTTTGCGCTACGCAGAGCGGGCTACCACTTCCGTGGCAAGGCGGGTAATGATGAACTGGCGGTAACGCCACTGGTGGGTTTAGGCAAGCAAAGCGTGTTGAACAAAACCATTCATCACCTGATGGCCTGCGCCGACCAAAAACTGACGCTATGCACACCATACTTCAACCTGCCGGCGTTGCTGGTACGCAATATCATTTATCTGCTGCGTCAGGGTAAACAGGTAGAAATCATCGTCGGTGACAAAACCGCCAACGATTTTTATATCCCGGAAGATCAACCGTTCAAGATCATCGGCGCGCTGCCATACCTGTACGAAATCAACCTGCGCCGTTTTCTGACGCGCTTGCAGCGTTATGTCGATACCGGACAACTGATTGTTCGCCTATGGAAAGACGGCGATAACAGCTACCATCTGAAAGGCATGTGGGTCGATGATGAATGGCAGTTAATCACCGGCAATAACCTGAATCCGCGCGCCTGGCGCCTCGATCTGGAAAACGCCATCCTGATCCACGATCCCAAGCAGGAAATGCGCGAGCAGCGCCACAGAGAGTTGGAGTGCATCCGCACCCATACCACCGTAGTGAGCCACTTCCAAGAGTTGCAAAGCATTCAGCAGTACCCGATCAAAGTGCGCAAGCTAATCCGCCGTTTGCGTCGGATCCGCATTGACCGATTGATAAGCCGTATACTTTAATCCGGCTATACTTGCTGTAATCGACCCCGGCCGAGGCTGGGGTTTTTTATGCGCCATGACAACAGGATGTTTTCATAATGCATTTGCTGCGATCGACTGTTTTGCTTCCCTTGTTGCTGCTCAGTGGCTGTAGCCATTGGGCCAACGACGCGTGGACGGGAAAAGACAAGGCACAACATTTCATCGCCTCCGCCACCTTTGCCGCCGCCGGCAGCGCTTATGGCGATCGCCAGGGCTGGAGTGAGCCTCATAGCCGCAGTTTCGGCCTGGCGTTTTCCATCGGTCTTGGTGCCGCCAAAGAGCTGTACGACAGTCGCGCAGGCGGTTCTGGCTGGAGCTGGAAGGACTTCGCCTGGGACGTGGCAGGCGCCGCAACCGGCTATAGTCTCTACCACGCCACCCGTTAAGCTAGAGCTGAATCTCTTTCCCCTTGGCATGCAGCCGCAGTGAGACTATCAACGCCAACAGGCACATGCCGGACACATACCAGAAGAAGGCATTTTCGATACCAAACGATTTCAATGACAACGCCACGTATTCGGCCGAGCCGCCAAACATGGCGTTGGCTACCGCATAAGACAGCCCCACCCCCAGCGCCCTCACCTCCGGTGGGAACATCTCGGCCTTAAGCAGACCGCTGATAGCGGTATAAAAACTGACGATCAACAAGGCCACGACGATCAAGCCAAACGCCAGGTATGGATTGGTGACGCTTTTTAGCGTAAACAGGATAGGAACCGTCAGCAGCGTTGCCAGGGTGGCAAAAGTCAGCATCGAATTGCGGCGACCAATACGGTCAGACAGCCCGCCAATCACCGGTTGCAGCAACATAAAGACAAATAAGGCGGCGGTCATGATGCCGCTGGCCAGCTTGGCATCCATGCCCGCGGTGTTGACCAGATATTTTTGCATATAGGTGGTAAAGGTGTAGAAACTCAGCGAACCGCCAGCGGTAAAACCCAATACCATCAAGAAAGCCCGGCGATTCTTCCACAGCCCGGTTAGTGAACCCGCGTCCTTATGATTACGGGTTTTGGCATCAGAGGTTTCGTTCAACGCACGGCGCAGAAACAACGCGACAATCGCCAACACCGCGCCGAGTGCAAACGGGATGCGCCAGCCCCAGGCCTTCAATTCATCGGCAGACAACACCTGTTGCAGCGCCACCAGAACCAATAATGCCAACAACTGGCCGCCGATCAGAGTAACGTATTGGAAAGAGGCAAAAAATCCGCGACGACCGGCAATCGCCACCTCACTCATATAGGTAGCACTGGTGCCGTATTCGCCTCCGACCGACAGCCCCTGGAACAGCCGTGCGACCAGCAGCAACACCGGCGCCCAATAACCAATCGCGGCATAGCCCGGTAAACAGGCAATCGCCAACGATCCTGCACACATCATGCATACCGAAATCATCATCGAATTCTTACGGCCATGTTTGTCGGCAATATAACCAAACAGCCAGCCGCCGATCGGGCGCATGAAAAAACCGGCGGCGAATATGCCGGCGGTTTGCAATAACTGGGTGGTGCTGTTACCTGCCGGGAAAAATGATGAAGCAAAGTAAATCGAACAGAAGGAGTAAACGTAGAAGTCAAACCACTCCACCAGGTTACCTGACGAAGCCCCCACAATGGCAAAAATGCGCTGTTTCTTATCGTGCGCCTCCGCCGCCGTGTTGTCTGCTACACCCGAGGTTGTTTCTGTCATTGCATATTCTCCAGGCCAAATGAGGTCAAATGGCATCGCGCCGTTAATTGTGACTTTATTGTTGTTTATAAGTTAACAACAATAGAGTTAGCAGGCGAAGAAAATAAACATCACGGTTCAGAAAACCGTATAGTTGTGATGGCGATAAAAAATAATGTAATTGGGGCCAAAAAATTGCAGCGGAGAGGGTTTTGCCAAAGTAAAAAGCCCCACGCTTGCGCGTAGGGCTGGTTGTTTTATTTGATGCCTGCCCGTGTCCTGCCCTGTTCGTCTTATCCCGAGGCTCACCCCCACCGGCCGCCGCCAGCGGGGTTCACATCCATTCCAGACGGACAGAGCGCCTGCCCATACTCGAGCAATACAGCAGATAACAGACAAAACAAAAAGCCCTACGTTTTCACGTAGGGCTTTTTGCTTTATTTGATGCCTGGCAGTGTCCTACTCTCGCATGGGGAGACCCCACACTACCATCGGCGCTACGGCGTTTCACTTCTGAGTTCGGCATGGGGTCAGGTGGGACCACCGCGCTATTGCCGCCAGGCAAATTCTTTTTTACCCGTCCTGTGTCTTTCACGCTGCTGCTGCGTTGGCCGCTCTCTGTCTTCACAGTCACATACGCGTGTATGCTCCTGCTCAGCCATCGTTTGCCGCCTTGCTTCAGCGCGAAATCCTTCGGACTTCAATCACGGAACAGGCTGAAAATCTTTCGTCTCTAAAACACCTTCGGTGTTGTAAGGTTAAGCCTCACGGATCATTAGTACTGGTTAGCTCAATGCATCGCTGCACTTACACACCCAGCCTATCAACGTCTTAGTCTTAAACGTTCCTTCAGGGGCCTTAAAGGCCCAGGGAAGACTCATCTCGAGGCAAGTTTCGCGCTTAGATGCTTTCAGCGCTTATCTTTTCCGCACTTAGCTACCGGGCAGTGCCATTGGCATGACAACCCGAACACCAGTGGTGCGTTCACTCCGGTCCTCTCGTACTAGGAGCAACCCCTCTCAATCTTCCAACGCCCACGGCAGATAGGGACCGAACTGTCTCACGACGTTCTAAACCCAGCTCGCGTACCACTTTAAATGGCGAACAGCCATACCCTTGGGACCTACTTCAGCCCCAGGATGTGATGAGCCGACATCGAGGTGCCAAACACCGCCGTCGATATGAACTCTTGGGCGGTATCAGCCTGTTATCCCCGGAGTACCTTTTATCCGTTGAGCGATGGCCCTTCCATTCAGAACCACCGGATCACTAAGACCTGCTTTCGCACCTGCTCGAGCCGTCACTCTCGCAGTCAAGCTAGCTTATGCCTTTGCACTAACCTCACGATGTCCGACCGTGATTAGCTAACCTTCGTGCTCCTCCGTTACTCTTTGGGAGGAGACCGCCCCAGTCAAACTACCCACCAGACACTGTCCTCACCCCGGATTACGGGGCCGAGTTAGAACATCAAACATTAAAGGGTGGTATTTCAAGGTTGGCTCCACGCAGACTGGCGTCCACGCTTCAAAGCCTCCCACCTATCCTACACATCAAGGCTCAATGTTCAGTGTCAAGCTATAGTAAAGGTTCACGGGGTCTTTCCGTCTTGCCGCGGGTACACTGCATCTTCACAGCGAGTTCAATTTCACTGAGTCTCGGGTGGAGACAGCCTGGCCATCATTACGCCATTCGTGCAGGTCGGAACTTACCCGACAAGGAATTTCGCTACCTTAGGACCGTTATAGTTACGGCCGCCGTTTACCGGGGCTTCGATCAAGAGCTTCGCCTTGCGGCTGACCCCATCAATTAACCTTCCGGCACCGGGCAGGCGTCACACCGTATACGTCCACTTTCGTGTTTGCACAGTGCTGTGTTTTTATTAAACAGTTGCAGCCAGCTGGTATCTGCGACTGGCTTCAGCTCCATCCGCAAGGGACTTCACCTACGCGCCAGCGTGCCTTCTCCCGAAGTTACGGCACCATTTTGCCTAGTTCCTTCACCCGAGTTCTCTCAAGCGCCTTGGTATTCTCTACCTGACCACCTGTGTCGGTTTGGGGTACGATTTCGTGTTACCTGATGCTTAGAGGCTTTTCCTGGAAGCTTGGCATCAACTACTTCTGCACCGTAGTGCATCGTCATCACGCCTCAGAGTTAACGGCATTCCGGATTTACCAGGAACACCCTCCTACACGCTTAAACCGGGACAACCGTCGCCCGGCTAGCCTAGC
Source organism: Serratia odorifera (assembly GCF_900635445.1). Lineage (NCBI taxonomy): Bacteria > Pseudomonadati > Pseudomonadota > Gammaproteobacteria > Enterobacterales > Yersiniaceae > Serratia > Serratia odorifera. The sequence goes on along the minus strand of NZ_LR134117.1, from coordinate 2,662,532 downwards.
CTTCTCCGTCCCCCCTTCGCAGTAACACCAAGTACAGGAATATTAACCTGTTTCCCATCGACTACGCTTTTCAGCCTCGCCTTAGGGGTCGACTCACCCTGCCCCGATTAACGTTGGACAGGAACCCTTGGTCTTCCGGCGAGCGGGCTTTTCACCCGCTTTATCGTTACTTATGTCAGCATTCGCACTTCTGATACCTCCAGCATGCCTCACAGCACACCTTCACAGGCTTACAGAACGCTCCCCTACCCAACAACGCCTAAGCGTCGCTGCCGCAGCTTCGGTGCATGGTTTAGCCCCGTTACATCTTCCGCGCAGGCCGACTCGACCAGTGAGCTATTACGCTTTCTTTAAATGATGGCTGCTTCTAAGCCAACATCCTGGCTGTCTGTGCCTTCCCACATCGTTTCCCACTTAACCATGACTTTGGGACCTTAGCTGGCGGTCTGGGTTGTTTCCCTCTTCACGACGGACGTTAGCACCCGCCGTGTGTCTCCCGTGATAACATTCTTCGGTATTCGGAGTTTGCATCGGTTTGGTAAGCCGGGATGGCCCCCTAGCCGAAACAGTGCTCTACCCCCGAAGATGAGTTCACGAGGCGCTACCTAAATAGCTTTCGGGGAGAACCAGCTATCTCCCGGTTTGATTGGCCTTTCACCCCCAGCCACAAGTCATCCGCTAATTTTTTCAACATTAGTCGGTTCGGTCCTCCAGTTAGTGTTACCCAACCTTCAACCTGCCCATGGCTAGATCACCGGGTTTCGGGTCTATACCTTGCAACTAGACGCCCAGTTAAGACTCGGTTTCCCTACGGCTCCCCTATTCGGTTAACCTTGCTACAAAATATAAGTCGCTGACCCATTATACAAAAGGTACGCAGTCACACCACGAAGGTGCTCCCACTGCTTGTACGTACACGGTTTCAGGTTCTATTTCACTCCCCTCGCCGGGGTTCTTTTCGCCTTTCCCTCACGGTACTGGTTCACTATCGGTCAGTCAGGAGTATTTAGCCTTGGAGGATGGTCCCCCCATATTCAGACAGGATGTCACGTGTCCCGCCCTACTCATCGAACTCACAATTAATGCATTTTAGTGTACGGGGCTATCACCCTTTACTGCGCGACTTTCCAGACGCTTCCACTAACACAAGAACTGATTCAGGTTCTGGGCTCCTCCCCGTTCGCTCGCCGCTACTGGGGGAATCTCGGTTGATTTCTTTTCCTCGGGGTACTTAGATGTTTCAGTTCCCCCGGTTCGCCTCATGCCACTATGTATTCATGACATGATAGTGTGTCGAAACACACTGGGTTTCCCCATTCGGGGTATCGCCGGTTATTACGGTTCATATCACCTTACCGACGCTTATCGCAGATTAGCACGCCCTTCATCGCCTCTGACTGCCTAGGCATCCACCGTGTACGCTTAGTCACTTAACCTCACAACCCGAAGGTGTCTTTCGACATCATCGTATTGCTACATTTGAGAGACTCTATGACAGGTTACTCCTCATCCCAAACTGCTACGGGGGGACAAGTTTCAGCCGTCATGTTTCAATTTTCAGCTTGTTCCAGATTGTTAAAGAGCAAAATACTTCGCAGCATACTGTTGCCAATATACTCTGAAGTATTGAAATTCAAGGACCTATATGGTGGAGCTAAGCGGGATCGAACCGCTGACCTCCTGCGTGCAAGGCAGGCGCTCTCCCAGCTGAGCTATAGCCCCATACAGTCACTGACAGAGACCTTCGGTTTACTACTTTTCTTCTATGCAAGGCGTGGTGTCGCGACGCATATTGAAATATGCAAGCGGCGCCATAACGCAGCATAGGAGAGAAGTGGTAGGCCTGAGTGGACTTGAACCACCGACCTCACCCTTATCAGGGGTGCGCTCTAACCACCTGAGCTACAAGCCTATTAAGGTATTTCTGCTCGTTACTTTTCATCAGACAATCTGTGTGGACACTGCACAATCGAATATCGTTAGGTAAGGAGGTGATCCAACCGCAGGTTCCCCTACGGTTACCTTGTTACGACTTCACCCCAGTCATGAATCACAAAGTGGTAAGCGCCCTCCCGAAGGTTAAGCTACCTACTTCTTTTGCAACCCACTCCCATGGTGTGACGGGCGGTGTGTACAAGGCCCGGGAACGTATTCACCGTAGCATTCTGATCTACGATTACTAGCGATTCCGACTTCATGGAGTCGAGTTGCAGACTCCAATCCGGACTACGACGTACTTTATGAGGTCCGCTTACTCTCGCAAGTTCGCTTCTCTTTGTATACGCCATTGTAGCACGTGTGTAGCCCTACTCGTAAGGGCCATGATGACTTGACGTCATCCCCACCTTCCTCCAGTTTATCACTGGCAGTCTCCTTTGAGTTCCCGGCCGAACCGCTGGCAACAAAGGATAAGGGTTGCGCTCGTTGCGGGACTTAACCCAACATTTCACAACACGAGCTGACGACAGCCATGCAGCACCTGTCTCAGAGTTCCCGAAGGCACCCTTCCATCTCTGGAAAGTTCTCTGGATGTCAAGAGTAGGTAAGGTTCTTCGCGTTGCATCGAATTAAACCACATGCTCCACCGCTTGTGCGGGCCCCCGTCAATTCATTTGAGTTTTAACCTTGCGGCCGTACTCCCCAGGCGGTCGATTTAACGCGTTAGCTCCGGAAGCCACGCCTCAAGGGCACAACCTCCAAATCGACATCGTTTACAGCGTGGACTACCAGGGTATCTAATCCTGTTTGCTCCCCACGCTTTCGCACCTGAGCGTCAGTCTTCGTCCAGGGGGCCGCCTTCGCCACCGGTATTCCTCCAGATCTCTACGCATTTCACCGCTACACCTGGAATTCTACCCCCCTCTACGAGACTCTAGCTTGCCAGTTTCAAATGCAGTTCCCACGTTAAGCGCGGGGATTTCACATCTGACTTAACAAACCGCCTGCGTGCGCTTTACGCCCAGTAATTCCGATTAACGCTTGCACCCTCCGTATTACCGCGGCTGCTGGCACGGAGTTAGCCGGTGCTTCTTCTGCGAGTAACGTCAATCCAACAACGTATTAAGCTATTGGCCTTCCTCCTCGCTGAAAGTGCTTTACAACCCGAAGGCCTTCTTCACACACGCGGCATGGCTGCATCAGGCTTGCGCCCATTGTGCAATATTCCCCACTGCTGCCTCCCGTAGGAGTCTGGACCGTGTCTCAGTTCCAGTGTGGCTGGTCATCCTCTCAGACCAGCTAGGGATCGTCGCCTAGGTGAGCCGTTACCCCACCTACTAGCTAATCCCATCTGGGCACATCCGATGGCAAGAGGCCCGAAGGTCCCCCTCTTTGGTCCGTAGACGTTATGCGGTATTAGCCACCGTTTCCAGTGGTTATCCCCCTCCATCGGGCAGTTTCCCAGACATTACTCACCCGTCCGCCGCTCGTCACCCGGAGAGCAAGCTCTCCTGTGCTACCGCTCGACTTGCATGTGTTAGGCCTGCCGCCAGCGTTCAATCTGAGCCATGATCAAACTCTTCAATTAAAAGCTTGATTTGCTTCAACTCGTGAAGCGGTGCTCAAAGATTCACTAAATGAATTTTACTTCAGTAGTCACTCTTCAAGACTTGATATTTTTTTGCTGCCGAAGCAGCTGGATATCGTCTTGTGAGTGCCCACACAGATTGTCTAATAAATTGTTAAAGAGCAGTGAGTTACGCGCCGAAGCTTGTTAACTCGAGGTGGCGTATATTACGCTTTCCTCTTTCAGAGTCAACCCGTTTTTTCAGGATTTTTTCTCTTTCGCCCTGGCTAGCTTGTGAAGTGAATCACTTGCCGTTGTGCCCGGTCGATGGAGGCGCATTATAGGGAGCCGGTTCAGAATGACAAGGATTAATATTCACTTTTCTTCCGACCGCTCACTATTCAGTCATAACGCCGATTAAATCCGCTTTTTAATCGCCTCGGGCAGGTCTGCCAGGCTATCCAGCACCCCAATCCGCCTGTTTTTCACCGTCTTCGGTTACCGGTTTGCCGGTACGCACCAGGACTTTGGTGCCAACGCCCGCCGCCGCCGCCGCCAACATATCTTCTACTTTATCGCCAACCATATAAGAAGCAGCCATATCAATGTCCAATTCTTGCTGTGCTTGTAACAGCATGCCCGGCTGCGGTTTACGACAGTCACAGGTTTGACGGTAGGCGTCTACCGTGGCGTCAGGTAAATGTGGGCAGAAGTAAATACCATCGAGATCGACCTCACGGTCGGCCAGCGACCAGTCCATCCATTCGGTCAACTGCATAAACTGTTCTTCGCTGAACATGCCGCGCGCAATGCCGGACTGGTTGGTCACCAATACCAGGGCAAAACCCATTTTTTTTAGCTCACGGCATGCATCAATCACACCGTCAATAAATTGGAAATTATCGATTTCATGGACGTAGCCATGATCGACATTTATCGTGCCATCACGATCTAAGAAAATAGCTGGAACGCGTTGTGTCACCGGTTTACTCCTGAGGACCTGAAAACGCGCACAGTATCGCATGTTTGCCCTATGCTGAGAACGTTAGAGAACAACCTTGCCCGTTGACTTAGACGTCTAGACGCCTTAACATCTGAGCATACCTTGGTTCCACGCCAGGGTTTACTTTTATCTAGCCACGGGCAACCACGCTAAAATAAGAAGAATATGATTAAACTTTCTAACATCACCAAAGTGTTTCAGCAGGGTTCGCGCTCCATCACTGCGCTGTCAGACGTGACTCTCCACGTCCCTGCCGGACAGATCTACGGCGTTATCGGCTCCTCCGGCGCCGGTAAAAGCACGCTGATTCGCTGCGCCAACATGCTTGAGCGCCCTACCTCCGGCCAGGTACTGGTTGACGGACAGGATCTGACCTCGCTGTCGGAAAGCGAACTGACGCGCGCGCGTCGCCAGATTGGCATGATCTTCCAGCACTTTAATCTGTTGTCATCCCGCACGGTGTTTGGCAACGTTGCGCTGCCGCTGGAGCTGGATAGCACCCCGCGCGCGGACATCAAAAAGCGCGTCAGCGAATTGCTGGAGCTGGTCGGCCTGTCAGACAAGCATGACGCCTACCCCGCCAACCTGTCCGGCGGGCAAAAACAGCGCGTGGCTATCGCCCGTGCGCTGGCCAGCAACCCCAAGGTGCTGTTGTGTGACGAAGCCACCAGCGCACTGGACCCGGCGACCACCCGCTCCATTCTGGAGCTGTTGAAAGATATCAACCGCCGCCTCGGCTTGACCATTCTGTTGATCACCCACGAAATGGACGTGGTAAAGCGCATTTGCGATCAGGTTGCCGTAATCAGCCAGGGCCAACTGATTGAAAAAGACAGCGTCAGTGAAGTGTTCTCGCATCCCAAGACGCCGCTGGCGCAGCAATTTATTCAATCCACGCTGCATCTGGATATTCCTGACGACTACGCATTGCGTCTGAGCCCAGACCGCACCGGCGATCGCCAACCGCTGCTGCGCCTGGAGTTCACCGGCCAATCGGTCGATGCGCCACTGCTATCGGAAGCCGCTCGCCGCTTCAACGTCAACAACAACATTATCAGTGCGCAAATGGATTACGCCGGCGGAGTGAAGTTCGGCGTAATGCTGGCCGAGCTGCACGGCAGCGATGAAGACGCACTGGCGACAATTAAGTTCCTGCAAGAAAATCAGGTAAAAGTAGAGGTTCTGGGTTATGTCTGAGGCAATGATGTGGTTAATGGCGCGTGGCGTATGGGAAACCGTCATGATGACCTTTGTCTCGGGTTTCTTCGGTTTTGTCATCGGCTTGCCAGTTGGCGTGCTGCTGTACGTTACCCGCCCGGGACAAATCATCGCCAACCCGGCGCTGTATAAGGTGTTGTCGGGCCTGGTGAATATTTTCCGTTCGATACCCTTCATCATTTTACTGGTGTGGATGATTCCCTTTACCCGCATGATCGTGGGTACCTCGATTGGCCTGCAGGCGGCGATCGTTCCACTCACCGTTGGCGCTGCACCGTTTATCGCCCGCATGGTTGAAAACGCGCTGCTGGAAATCCCGTCCGGTCTGGTTGAGGCGGCACGCGCCATGGGGGCAACCCCGATGCAGATCATCAAGAAAGTGCTGCTGCCCGAAGCCTTGCCGGGTCTGGTCAACGCCGCCACCATCACCCTGATTACCCTGGTCGGCTATTCGGCGATGGGCGGTGCGGTCGGCGCCGGCGGCCTGGGGCAAATTGGTTATCAGTATGGATACATTGGTTATAACGCTACAGTTATGAATACGGTATTAATATTACTGGTAGTGCTGGTTTACCTGATCCAGTTCTGTGGCGATCGGATTGTTAAAACCGTTACCCATAAATAAGTTTCACAGCAACGCGCTCAACGGCGCATTACTTATGCGAGTCTAAAGAGGAAGGGATATGTCGTTAAAACTTAAATCCATCGCGGCAATCGGCGCACTGATCGGCACTCTGGCTCTGACAGGCTGCGGTCAGGATGAAAAAGATCCAAACCATATCAAAGTGGGCGTTATCGTCGGCGCCGAACAGCAGGTAGCGGAAGTCGCGCAAAAAGTCGCCAAAGAAAAATACGGTCTTGACGTTGAGCTGGTTACCTTCAACGATTACGTACTGCCAAACGAAGCGCTGAGCAAGGGCGATATCGACCTCAATGCCTTCCAGCACAAGCCTTACCTGGATCAGCAAATCAAGGATCGTGGTTATAAGCTGGTGTCGGTTGGCAGCACCTTCGTGTATCCGATTGCCGGTTACTCCAAAAAAATCAAATCGCTGAGCGAACTGCAACCGGGCTCGCAAATCGCCCTGCCTAACGATCCAACCAACCTGGGTCGTTCACTGCTGCTGCTGCAACAGGAAGGTTTGATCAAACTGAAAGACGGCGTTGGCCTGCTGCCAACCGTGCTGGATGTTACCGAGAACCCGAAAAACCTCAAGCTGGTCGAACTGGAAGCACCACAGCTGCCACGTTCACTGGACGATCAGCAGATCGCGCTGGCGATTATCAACACCACCTACGCCAGCCAGATTGGCCTGACTCCGGCAAAAGACGGTTTGTTCGTTGAAGGCAAAGAGTCTCCTTACGTCAACCTGCTGGTTTCCCGTGAAGATAACAAAGACGCAGAAAACGTGAAGAAATTCGTTCAGGCTTACCAGTCTGATGAAGTTAACGATGCTGCCAATAAAATCTTCAACGGCGGTGCGGTAAAAGGCTGGTAATTCAATGGCCAAACGGCCGAGAGAATCAGAGCTGTCATCCGAATAACCTTCGGCTAACAGCTCCCACCACGCTATTTTATTCCTATAATTGCAAGACGGGCTGCGGCCCGTCTTGTTATTTCCACCATAGATTGCTTCAATAGCGCCACTTTATTTTATAAAAGGCAGAGGAATTTCCATGCGTGCTTTACCTCTCTGTTTGTTAGCGCTTACGCTAGGTGGCTGCTCCATGCTGCGTACCGAGCCAACCTCAACAAACAGTACCAGCAAACCAACGGCGACCACGCCAAGCAAAACCACACCTGCAGCGCGCCCGGCGCCGGTCAAGCTGTATAAAAGCGCCGAAGAGCTGGTCGGCAAGCCATTCCGCGATCTGGGAGAAGTGTCTGGCGAGTCTTGCCAAACCACCGTTCAGGATTCACCGCCGAACATGGCAACCGCACGTAAACGCATGCAGATCCGTGCGTCCTACATGAAGGCCAACGCCGTATTACTGCACGACTGCCAGATTGTCAGCGGTGTAGCCGGTTGTTATCAACAAGCCGTTTGCCAGGGTTCTGCGCTTAACGTCTCGTCCAAATGACCGAGTTCGTCTTTAATCAGATCGGTACTATCCGTTCACCGTACAAGGAAAAGTTCGCCGTACCCCGTCAGCCGGGACTGGTGGAAGACGGTGGCGGAGAGCTGGTTCTGCTGCCGCCTTACAATCAGGCAGAAGCGGTTCGCGGTCTTGGCGAGTTCAGCCATCTATGGGTGATGTTTATCTTCCATCAAACCATGGACGGCGGCTGGCGGCCAACCGTGCGCCCACCACGCCTCGGCGGCAATACCCGCATGGGCGTGTTTGCCACCCGCTCGACCTTTCGCCCCAACCCGCTCGGCATGTCGCTGGTTGAGCTGACCGGCATCCGCGTTCACGGCGGCGAAGTGGTGCTGGAACTGGGCAGCCTGGATCTGGTTGACGGCACGCCGGTAGTGGATATCAAGCCCTATCTGCCGTTTGCCGAAAGCCAGCCGCAGGCGATAGCCGGTTTTGCACAGGATGCCCCGCCTGCCGATATGCCGGTGTGCTTTTCGCCGCAAGCGGAACAGCAACTGAATGACAATCTGACACGCTACCCCAACCTGCGTCGTTTTATCAGCCAGGTACTGGCGCAAGACCCGCGCCCCGCCTACCGCAAAGGCGAGAAAACCGATCGTGATTACGCGGTCTGGCTGCTGGATTTCAACGTGCGCTGGCGGGTCGTTGACGAGGTGAGCGAAGTGCTTTCACTCGAGCGCCGTTAAATTTCCTCGCTCTCTCTTTTTGACAACCGGCACACGCTGTTAAACTAAATCACTTTTGACAATTTTGGCCGCCACTCTGGCTGCCCGTTGCAATTTGCAGTTCTAACGGAACCAAAACACCATGCGTACTAGCCAATATCTGCTCTCCACACTGAAGGAGACACCTGCCGATGCCGAAGTGATCAGCCACCAGCTGATGCTGCGCGCCGGGATGATTCGCAAACTGGCCTCCGGTCTTTATACCTGGCTGCCGACCGGCCTGCGGGTTTTGAAAAAAGTTGAGAACATCGTTCGCGAAGAAATGAATAACGCCAATGCGATCGAGGTTTCCATGCCGGTGGTGCAACCAGCGGATCTGTGGCAGGAAAGCGGCCGATGGGAGCAATACGGCCCGGAATTGCTGCGCTTTGTCGACCGCGGCGAGCGTCCGTTCGTGCTCGGCCCTACGCATGAAGAAGTGATTACCGATCTGATTCGCAATGAAATCAGCTCTTACAAGCAGCTGCCGCTGAACTTCTTCCAGATTCAGACCAAGTTCCGCGATGAAGTTCGCCCACGCTTTGGCGTTATGCGTTCACGCGAATTCCTGATGAAGGACTCTTATTCGTTCCATACCACGCAGGAATCGCTGCAGGCCACCTACGATGCCATGTATCAGGCCTACAGCAAGATTTTCAGCCGTATGGGCCTCGACTTCCGTCCGGTACAGGCGGATACCGGCTCGATTGGTGGCAGCGCGTCCCATGAATTCCAGGTGTTGGCCGCCAGCGGTGAGGACGATATCGTCTTCTCGACCGGTTCCGATTATGCCGCCAACATCGAACTGGCCGAAGCCGTCGCGCCGGCACAGCCGCGTGCGGCAGCAACCGAAGAACTGCGCGTCGTTGATACGCCAAATGCCAAAACCATCGCCGATCTGGTTGATCAATTCCAGCTGCCGGTAGAAAAAACCGTCAAAACGCTGCTGGTGCACGCCACAGAAGAGAGCGGCCATAAACTGGTTGCCCTGCTGGTGCGCGGCGATCACGAACTGAATGAAATCAAGGCCGAGAAACTGCCACAGGTGGCCGCACCGCTGACCTTCGCCAGCGAAGAAGAAATTCGCGCCATCGTCGGTGCCGGTCCAGGTTCGCTAGGCCCAATCAACATGCCGATTCCCGTGGTGATCGACCGCAGCGTAGCGGCCATGAGCGATTTTGGCGCCGGCGCCAACGTTGACGGCAAACACTACTTCGGCATCAACTGGCAACGCGACCTGCCGCTGCCGCAGGTGGCTGATATCCGTAACGTGGTTGAAGGCGACGCCAGCCCGGACGGTCAGGGCACCTTGCTTATCAAACGTGGCATCGAAGTGGGCCATATCTTCCAGCTCGGCACCAAATACTCGGAAGCGATGAAAGCAACCGTGCAGGGTGAAGACGGTCGTAACCAGCTGTTGAACATGGGCTGTTACGGCATTGGCGTTACTCGCGTGGTGGCGGCAGCCATCGAGCAAAACCACGACGATCGCGGCATTATCTGGCCAGACGCCATTGCGCCGTTCCACGTCGCCATTCTGCCAATGAACATGCACAAGTCATTCCGCGTGCAGGAACTGGCGGAAAAACTGTACGCCGAACTGCGCAGCCACGGTATCGACGTCATCCTCGACGATCGTAAAGAGCGCCCGGGCGTGATGTTCGCGGATATGGAACTGATCGGCGTGCCGCACTCGATCGTGATCGGTGACCGCAATCTGGATAGCGACGAGATCGAATACAAAAATCGTCGCGTCGGTGAAAAACAGATGATAAAAACCGGCGATATCGTTGAGTATCTGCTGGCGCAGATCCAGCGTTAATCCGGACCGTGTCGGCATCCCGCGACCAACGGCCAACAAAAAACCCGCCTTGGCGGGTTTTTTTTCGCGTTTCGCTTATCGGCTGGCGCAGTTCTGGTTTTTATCGAACCTGATTTGCCCGTCCGGCACCAGCGCTTTCTCCACCAGCCCCTCTTCCATCGACGGCTGTACGCTAAAGTGGCCATTCAGCATCAGGAATACCGGTTCGCCGCCTTCGGCACCGGCCTTGGCATAGCCTTGTTCCAGCGCCAGATTATTGGCTACCGGGAAGGTCTTGCCGGTGGCGCAGTCTTTAAATACCGCCGCATCCGCCATATAGCTATAGCTGCCACGCAGCGCCATTGGCGTGTTTGGCAGTTTTTTCTCTACCGGTTGCAAGCGGTAGTTTAGCGTCGACACGATCGGCGCGCCGCTTTGATCCAACAGCGCCAGATCCTTGCCCTGCGGATGGAAATAACGTTTTTCGCCGTTGTTATCCGTCAGCACCAGCTTGTCGGCGGTACGCGCCCAGCTACCGTAGCTGGCAAACGTGCGATCGCCATCCTTACTGCCGAGGTAGGTTTCCTGCAGGACAAAGGTCCCGTCTTCATCAAGGAATAATGAGGTTTCCAGACCAGAGCAGTCGGCACAAGGCAATATGCCCTGATAACTTTGCTGCATTGGCTGCAGCGGTTGTTCCTTGGGCTGGTAATGATTGTTACAGCCTAATAAAGAGAGTGCGCCTGCGGCTAGAAACAGCGCGATTGTTATTTTCTTCACAGTTATTCTCCTACTGCGCTCTTCCCTTCAATAATGAAGGAAATAACCCAAATTCCTTAAGGGCGGACCTTGCCACGCAACGCTTTTGTCGCGCCTTTGCGCACCTTGTTTTCCAGTCGGCGTTTTTTCGCGCCTTTACTGGGTTTGGTCGCTTTACGTGTTTTTTCCACCACCATTGCCTGACGAATCAGCGCCACCAGCCGAGCCAGTGCCGCTTCACGATTTAATTCCTGACTACGGTATTCCTGCGCCTTGATAATCACCACACCGTCGCCGGTAATCAAATGATGATTAAGCGCCAATAACCTTTCTTTATAATACTCTGGCAGGCTGGAGGCCCGGATGTCAAAGCGCAAATGGATGGCGGTTGAGGTTTTATTCACATGCTGGCCACCGGCGCCCTGCGCGCGAATGGCCGTAAGTTCAATCTCGTGGTCCGCTATGGCGACATTTCTTGACAGTTCGAGCAACGGTTACACCTGCGCCTGTTGCCACTCGGCAAACTGGATTTCCAGACTATTCTGAGCATCAGACAGCCAAATAGTTCCTTCCTGCAACGTCGCTTGCAGCGTCATATTGCGATTGGCCAGCGCCGTCAGACGGGCCAATTGTTCATCATCCAAAAACCGAATGCTCAGGTTTTTGTGGTTAGCGACCTTACTTTGCATCGACTGCCACCACACGCGAGCCGCGCGTTCGCCATAGGCATAGACCACCACGCGTGGCGACTGATTGCAGGCTTTCTTAATACGCTTCTCATCCGGCAGCCCCATTTCGATCCACATTTCCAGACCGTTATGGTCATTGCGCTGCCAGATTTCCGGTTCGTCGTCGGCGCTAAGCCCTTTGGTAAACGTCAGCCGTTCGTCAGCGTGGCAGATCCACGCCAGCAGGCGCAACATCATCCGCTGTTCTGTCTCTGATGGATGCTGGGCAATGGTCAGCATCGCATCGTGATAGAAGTGACGATCCATATCGGCGATATTGACCGTGGCTTTATAAATAGTTGCTTTCAACGCCATGGGTAACCTCATTATTTTCAGGGCACAGTGTACTTGATTTCACCTGTTTCCGCTGAGAAAGCTCGGCGTTGTCGATATGGTACGGTGCTGATAACTTAATAACACCTGTGCTATAGTCCTCTAGGATAGGTTAACACTCTGAGAGCCTGAGTTTCATTGCATCAGGGCCGTCAATGACGCAGAGGTTCTTAAGGGAGGTAACTGTGCAACAATACAGCGAGTTAGTACGCCGTTTTTACGCCGAGATAGGCAGTGGGGATCTTGGCTACGTGCCCGATGCGCTAGCATGTGTATTAAAGGCATTGGACGATGTTGCTGCGAATAGCGCACTCCCGTCCTCCGTTAGGGAACAGGCGGCCTTTGCCGCCGCTAACTTATTGGTGAGCGACTATGTTGATGAATGATGAGTACCAATCCATCAATTGCGATGACTATGAAAGCCTGGAACTCGCCTGTCAGCATAACTACATCCTGACGCTGGAGTTACGCGACGGAGAAACGCTTGAAGGCAAGGCCAGTGAGCTGAAGTTTACCAAGGGCGTTGAGTATCTGATTATCGATCAAAGCGGCAGCGCACGTAGCCTGCGCCTGGACCATATCAAGAGTTTCAGCCATCCGCAAATCGGTACCGTGGTCGTCAGCCTGTCGGACTGAGCCACACGGTAACCCCATCCCACAGGGCAGCCAATGGCTGCCCTCGTCATTTCTGCACCGCGGGCTCTCAGGGTTTGAGGCTGGCGTAATAGGCCGCCAGATCGGCGATATCAGCGTCCGACAGTCCGGAGACGTACGCCCGCATCACCTCCGCCTGACCGCCGGAACGGCCGCCGCTTTTATAGGCCTGCAGCGCGTGCTCCAGGTACATGGCATTTTGCCCGGCCAGATTAGGGTACATCGGCACCGACACTTTACCGCTCGCACCATGGCAGGCGAGGCAACTGGCTGATTTCTCCTTGCCGGCTGCGGCATCGCCGGCGGCCAGAGCCGGCAGGCTGAACACGGCAAGCGCCGCCAGCAGAACACTGACAAATTTCATGATTATTCCTTTGGGATGCTTATTTTTTATTCCAGCGCAGCCGCCATACAGGGACATCAGCCACCGGTTGTCCGGCTTCGGTGATAAAAACCCCTAATGCGGCAATCAGGCAGTCATCATAATAGATCAACGGAATACGTTCACGCTGCCAAGGCGCAATCGCCAATTCCTGCCACAGTTTTTTAGCCGAACGCGAATGTCTGCGCCCCGCGATACGTAACCTGCCGCTAACGCCAAAACGCACGCTCACCGCCTGCTGCGGCTGCGGTGCGCGTACGATAATCTCCCCTTCGCCACGACTGATGCTGCCCAGGCCATCTGGCAAAGCGAGCGTCGCCGCGTCGAACCAGGGCAAATGCACTGCGCACAAGTCTGCCAACGGCGGCAGCAGATACAGGCGCTGGCGGTAACGGCGAACCTGGTAATGGACCAGTTGCAGCTGCGGTTCCGCGTCGGCGCGCGCCAATGCCACCTCGTCCCACAGCCGTTGCAATTGCTCGCGTGACGGCATGGTGAAACCAGCGAGCGCTATCCAGCGGCGCAGCAATGCAAAACGCCGCGGGGCAGAACAGGCCTGTAACCCGTCTATGGCAATCGACTGCTCTTGGTCAGTCAACGCCTGCAACTGCTCCGCCAGCAGTTCGTCAAGCAACAGCTCCTGCTCGGCGCACAGGCTGGCGCTGCGCGCAGCGGCAGTGGCAAAGTGCGGCCAGCGCTGCGTCAATAGCGGCAGCACCTGCAAGCGCAGAAAATTGCGGTCGAAACGTGCATCCTGATTACTGTCATCCTCGATCCAGTCGAGTTGCTGCCGAGCGGCATACTGTTCCAACTGCCGGCGGCTCACCCCGAGCAGCGGACGCAGCAACGGGGAGTCGCCCAGCGTGCCGTGCGTCGCCATTGCCGCCAGCCCCGTCGGCCCGCTGCCGCGCTTTAGCGCCAGCAGAAAGGTTTCGCACTGGTCGTCGAGATGCTGTGCCGTCAGCAGGGCCTCACCGCTCGACAGCGTCCGTTGCAGTGCCTGGTAGCGCGCCGTACGCGCCGCAGCCTCCAGCCCGCCGTCGCGACTCTCCACCTGCACATACTGCACCACCAGCGGCACCTGCCAGTTGGCACACTGCCGCTGGCAATGCGCGACCCAGTCATCGGCCAGGGCGCTCAGGCCGTGGTGCACATGCACCGCGCGCAATTGCAGCTCCGGCCGCCGTTGGCGAAGTTGCACCAGCAAGTGCAGCAATACGCTGGAATCCAGCCCGCCGCTGAACGCCACCAGCCACTGGCGGTGCTCGCCCAGCTGTTCTGCGAGCTGCGTCACTAATTGATTGGTCTTCATTGTTCGGCTTTATCACATCCACATTGCTGCACGGTAACTCTGCCGCCCCCGATCAATCAAGCATTAACCACCCGGCCAAGGCGGCGAGCGACCATCCACCAACCGACCAGCACGGCAATCACCAGCAATGCGCTGCCGGCCGCCCCCCAGCCAATCTGGCTGAAAATGCTGCCGTAGGCCTGGATCGCCGCGCCGCCGAGGCGATCTTCCGCCATCTGATTAGCGATAATGCCCGCCAGATAATTGGCCACCGAACCGGTCGCCAACATGTAAATACCGGTCAGCACACCGGTGGCACCGGGGATATTCAAGCGGGTGATCTGCGCCATGGCCACCGGATCGATAAACAGTTCGGCGAACCCCATCATCGCCAGGCCGGCAATCATCAGCCCCATCGACGCTTGCCCGTTAATGTGCCCCAGCCGCGCGTTGAGCGCCATCAGCATAAACCCAACGCCGATCAACAGCAGGCCAAAGGCAAATTTGCACCAAATGCGCAACGTACGATTGCCCTCGCCCTCCGCGCTCATCAACCAGGCCAGCGCCACGCCGCCGAGCATCACCGCAAAGGCGTTCACCGACTGGAACAGCGCGGTAGGTACTTGCCACGATAACCAGCGACGATCGACGAAATGATCGATAAACAGGCTGATCGAACTGCCGCCCTGCTGAGCAAATGCCCAGAACAGCGTGCCCAGCAGCATCAGTATGACGATCTGCCACAGCGCACGCCGCTGCGTCGCATCCACCCGCCACAGAATACGCGCCACCAGTACCACCGCCGCCAGGCATACCAGAACCAGCAAATAACCGGCCAGGTCGTGAATAAATAAAAAGGTGAACAGCAGCGGCGACAACGGCAATGCGAGCAGTAGCCAGCCCCAATGCGGCACCCCTCCGCTTTTGCTCCGCATCAAGGCAACATTGACGCCACGGGTATGCTGAAAATGGCGGCTGCCACACAGAAAAATCATCAGACCGGCAAACATGCCGATACCCGCCAGGGCAAAGCCAACGTGCCAGCCGTAATGTTCCGCCGCCAGTCCACAGGCGATCGGTGCCAGGATCGAACCGACGTTGCCCGCGGCGTACAACAGCGAAAACCCCCCTTCGCGACGCGGATCGTGCGGTTGATACAGTTCGCCCAGCAGGCAGCTGATATTGGATTTAAACAGGCCATAACCGCAGACGATAATCGCCAGCGCCAGATACAGCGACTGGCTGGAAACCGCGCTCAGTCCAAGTACCACGTGGCCTAGCGTCATCAGCGCCGCACCGGCAATCACCGCGATGCGATTGCCCAGCAGGCGGTCGGCCAGCCAACCGCCGAGAATCGGCGTAACGTAAACCAGAGAAGCATAGGCGCTGTAGAGATTGATGGCGTGGCTGTCAGAATAGCCGAGTTGGTGGGTTAGATAGAGAATAAGTAACGCACGCATGCCGTAAAAGCTGAAATATTCCCAAATTTGTATCGCTACGACATAGTAGATTGCGCGCGGCTGTGAGGGTGTTTTCATGGTTTTCTCCCATCAGTCGATGAACTGCACGGCAAAAGGGAAGCGCGAACGCTTCCCTCGGTCCCCGTCATCATTACGCTGCCTTCAGATTGCCTGCACTACCGCGCTGCATTGACTTGCGTCTATTCATCGTCAGTGTTTTCAGCCGCCTTGATGCATCGCCAACCATGTCGGGTACGCTGGCCTTACTTATCGTTTTTCAGCACCTTCACGGTGTAGCGGCCATCCGCCTGACGGTAAGCGCCGTGGATATCGGTTTCGAAGCCCGGATAATGCGCGCCGATTTCGCACAGCATTTGCAGGAACTCCAGTACCGGCCGGCTTTCTTCGGTCAGCATTTCACCTGGCATGACCAACGGTACGCCTGGAGGATAAGGCAGAATCATGTTGGCATTAACCTTGCCAACCATCTCTTCCAGATACACTTCCTCAACCTCGCCGTGCAGCTCTTTCTGGAATGCCTGATACGGGTTCATCACCATGGTTGGCAACACCTCAAAGGCGCGGTACATCAGATCCGGCAGGTTATGCTGCTCGACCAACTGGTGAATATTGCGAGCCAGATCCTGAATGCGCATGTTTTCATAGAACTCAGGCGCTTCCTGATACAGCGACGGCAGCATGTTTTTCACCCGCAGGTTCAGATCGAACGAGCGCTTGAAGTCGGTCATGGCACGCAGCAGGCTGAGCGCCTTGGTTTTGTCGATACCAATGCTGAACAGGAACAACAGGTTATACGGACCGGTTTTTTCAACGATAATGCCGCGCTCATCCAGATACTTGGCCACAATGCTGGCCGGGATACCGAACGATTGCATGGTCCCTTCTTTGCTCATCCCTGGCGTCAGAATGGTCACCTTGATCGGGTCGAGATACATATGCTCGTTATCGATGTTTTTGAACCCGTGCCAGGCGCTGTCCGAACGCAGCGGCCAGCACTCCGGCTCATCGATATGCTCCGGCTGCCAAACGTCAAAGAACCAACCGTCGGACTCAACGTTCAGTCGTTTGATCTCCTTGCGGAAGCGGATGGCACGTTCAATCGAACCGTTGATCAGACGCTTGCCGGCATTGCCCTTCATCATCGCCGCCGCGGTTTCGGTCGACGCCACGATGCCGTAATGCGGCGAGGTGGTGGTGTGCATCATATAGGCTTCATTGAAGGTTTCTTCGTTGATGTCGCCCTTCACGTGGATCATCGATGCCTGTGAGAATGCCGCCAGCAATTTATGGGTGGATTGGGTTTCATAAATCACCTTGCCTTCCACACGGCCGCCGCTCATGCCGCACTTGCCTTTATAAATCGGGTGGAAATTGGTATACGGCACCCAGGCGGAATCAAAGTGAATGGATTTAACGTCCAGCGTGTTTTTAATAAAATCGGTGTTGTACAGCAGACCATCGTAGGTCGAGTTGGTGATCACCGCATGCACCGGCCAGGTCGCGTTCGGCGTTTCTTTTACCCGTTTGGCGATGGTGGCACGGCTAAATTCGCTCTGCGGGATGCCGCCGAGAATGCCGTAGGCGTTACGGGTTGGTCGGAAGTAGATCGGCGTGATGTCGCTCATCATCATCAGGTGCGTCAGCGATTTGTGGCAGTTGCGGTCAATCAGCACCGTGCTGCCCGCTGGCGCCGAGTACATGCCGACGATTTTATTGGCGGTGGAGGTGCCGTTGGTCACCATGTAGCTGCGTTCAGCGTTGAATACGCGGGAAATATACTCCTCGGCTTCTTTGTGCGGGCCGGAGTGGTCCAGCAGCGACCCCAGTTCCGATACCGAAATAGACACGTCGGACTTCATGGTATTGGCGCCAAAGAAATCATAAAACAGGCTGCCGACCGGGCTTTTCTGGAACGCGGTGCCCCCCATATGGCCTGGGGTACAGAAGGTGTATTTGCCTTCTCGCACGTATTTGAACAACGCCTTGGTCAACGGCGGCAGAATGGTATCGATGTATTCATCGGTGTTTTGCTTGATTTTGGCAGCAATATCCTGCGCCGCGCCCAGCGCGTATTCAAAGAAACGTACCTGCATGCGCAGATCGTTCAGGCTGACATCAAGCGTCGAGTAGGTATTGGCAAAGGCGTAAAGCGGCATGTATTCATTGAGCTGGCTGATTTCTTCGCACAGCTCCAGATTGTATTTGTCCCAGTCGAAAATCACCCCGCACAGGCGGGCATTATTTTCGATCAGTTTGAGCAGGTCTTCGCGATCGTTAGGATAAACAATGCGGAAATCCAGTCCTTCCAACGCCTGATGCAGTTCACGGATCGGCTCTTCTTTAAAGTAGACACCCATGTGATTCATGATGGCGATAACGTTCATAAGCATTTCTCCTGGCAAAGCAAGCCCCTTCCCATCGCGAGACAGGTCGGAAAGAAAGAGGCTGAGGTCATATCGGTTGGTCAGAGGCGGTGGATCAGTGCGCTTTGGCCGCTGCGTTGTCTTCGATAGCTGCCGCGTTGGCAACCTGACGGGTATTCATTTTCCGGGCGTAGAACATCAGGATGATCAGGCTGACGATAAAGGTGCCGGACAGTTCGAACGAATTGGCACCCATCAAGGCGATGAAGCAGAAGCCACAGCCGCAGATGGAAGCGATCAGGCTCAACAGGTTGCGAACATTGACGCCTTCGAAGCGAATCAGGTCTACGCACGAGTAGAAGTAAGGCAGCATGGTCAGCAGTACCGCGATGCCGGTCAGTTCGCCAAACAGGTCGGATGCCTTGCCGCCGTTGGAGCTCATCAGGGTGATCAGCACCATTAACGCGGTCATTTTGCAGCTGGCCAGCAGCAGGCCTTTCTTCGGTATGCCGTTTTTATCCAGTTCGCCGTACACTTTCGGGAAGTTACCGTCATTGGCGGCACGAACCCCGGCCTGGCCTACCAGCATCATCCACGAGCCCAGCGAGGTCAGACAGGCGAAGGCGGTGAAGGCTGAGACCATTGGCGCGGCCCAACCACCCATAATGGTGGAGGCACTGATGGCAAACGGTGCGCCACTGGCGGCCATTTGGCTGGCAGGGTACATGCCGCTCAATACCTGGGTGGCGGCGATATAGATAATGCCGGCCAGACCGGTCCCCAACATGGTGGCCAACGGTACGGTGCGTTTCGGATTTTTTACCATGCCGGTGCTGACCGCA
The DNA here is from genome assembly GCF_900635445.1 of Serratia odorifera. Lineage (NCBI taxonomy): Bacteria > Pseudomonadati > Pseudomonadota > Gammaproteobacteria > Enterobacterales > Yersiniaceae > Serratia > Serratia odorifera. The sequence goes on along the minus strand of NZ_LR134117.1, from coordinate 2,643,368 downwards.
GCAGATTCCACACCGATGAAGGCCCACAGACACAGCAGAATACTTTTAACCACTGCGTGACTGTCAGTGGTGGTGGAGGTATTCCAGTTCGCCTGATAGGTAGCGACGTCAAACCAGTGCCAGCCGGCAATGGCGGTCACCACAATCGGGATCAACACCAGCACCAGGCCAAGGGTGGTCAAACGGCTGACCCAGGATCCGCCGAGCAGATTGACAAAGGTGAACACCCAGACGATGGCAATACAGGCAATGCCTGCCGGTACCGGATTATTCAGCGCGGGGAAGAAGGTAGAAAGGTAGGAAACGGCGGTAATGCCGATGGCCAGATTGCCAATCCAGTTGGCATGGTAATACAGAACGCCGGTCTGGAAGCCAAAGGCCGGCGATATTTCCCCGGCGTAGGCAATAGGGCCACCCTGTTGTGGATTTTTAGTGGCAAGTCTGGCGTAAACATAGGCCAACGACATCGCACCAATAATAGATATCACCCAGCCCCAAATGGCAATGGAGCCGATACTTGCCAGGTTCGCGGGTAATAGCGCAATCCCGCTCCCCATCATATTCCCGGCGACCACGCCGGTGCAGGCAATAAGCCCTATCTTCTTGGATGAAGCCATGTCTGTTCTCCTGAGTGTCATTTTTTATAAGCCAGGGCGATAAACCAACAATCAGCGACCTGACTTGATGCTCAGAATGTTAAACAGACGAGAATATAAAATCCTAAAGATAAAGTGATATTACACTCATGATCATACAAATGATAAGTTGAGGTTTTGCAGTAACATATAAATATGCCAAGCTCATATCAAGAAAAGGTAAACAGCCAATAAAAACAGCCAATTAGCCAGGTTAAAATAATTAACAAATGAAAAATACCCCCCTCTGGTAAGTGCTTATTGAATTACAAAACGACAACACAACGTCACATTAAATATAACGTCCTCGGTAACGCTGCGCTAGTCGAAAGCAATGACCAGGTTATTTATCGGCATCGTAATGAGACAAATAAGGTACGACCGCAGAAATTGAGGTTTGGAATACGCCATTTCTTATCCAATGCAGGGTATTTTCCCCAGGGCGCAAATTAAAAGCGGTGATGTAAGAGTCTGCCGCCAAATGATTTCGCCCCTGCATTTCATACACCTTGCCCAGCAGAACATAATTAATCCACGACATTTGCATATCGATAGCCTTATTTATCGCTCGGTAGGCGTCGTCGATTCTTCCCTGCCCCAGCGCTTCCACGGTATATATCTGCTGCAAGATAGGGCTGTCTTGCAATTGCGGCAGCTTTTCCAGCCGCGAGATCTCATCACGCAGCTGCTGCGATTGCTGACTGTCAAACGGTTGATATGAGTTTCTTAATACGTCAACCAGCGCTTTTTCTGCCCCGCTATAGATAAAATCAGGCGCGCTTTTCATCAGCGCGCTGAGCAGTTCACTGGCACGCGTCAGGGATTCAACATCCCCCTGAATCAACAGCTGGTGCGCCTGATAAAACTGCTGCAAGGCCGGCCCTGCTGCGGCAGCACATCGTTCAGACGCTTTAGCAACTGCGGCGGCCACGGTTGCTTCAGCGCCACCGACATGCTGTTTAGCAAATCGGCCTGGATCTTGAGCTGATTATCCGTGGTGATAAAGTAACGTTTATCCAGCATGATGGCGCTATCGGCGTTATCCACCAGCTTTACCGACAGGAAACATTGCTGGGCGCGGTAGTGGCGCTGGTTGACGAATTCGATGGTCAGCGACTTGCCTGAACTGCTCGGCCCGCCGTAGTTATAGTTGGTTTGATCGTGGACCAAAAAGGTGGAGTAGGTATTGAGGGAGTCGGCAATCAGCTCACTGAGGCCAACCACGTAGGAAAGCTGCGGCATCCAGTTGCTGCAGCTGTTGCCGCCCTGAATGCGGATATCAATATCCCGCGGATTAAGCAGCATCGGCATGGTTGCTACCGGTACCCGCTGCGACAAGGTCGCAATACCGACAAACGCCACGCAGGCGCTGAGTGCGGCCAGGAAGCTCAACCATACCCAAAATGGCGAGCGTTGATAAAATCGCCTGCCGTTACGCGCCGGCTCGGCAGGTTTTGCCGCCGGGCGCGGCGGGATATAGTCTTGCGCATCATCTTCGCCGCCATCTTCCGGCTCATGGGTAATCACCGCCACCTGCGGCGCTGCCGGCGGTAGCAGTTCGCCCTCTTCGCACCACATGACCGGCGCAGCCAGCTTATAACCACGCTTGGGCACGGTGACAATGTATTCACGGCCGTTGCCATCGCCGTCTTTCAAATACTTGCGCAGTTCGGAAATGCTCTGCGTCACCACATGATTGGTGACGATATTGCGTTTCCAGACGTTATCGATCAGCTCATCACGACTCAACACCACGTCCGGATGCTGAGCAAAGTAGAACAGCATATCGATTAAACGTGGCTCCAGCGTCTTCTGACGCCCATCACGGCTGATTTGATTATTTGCTGGAGTAACCAGCCACTCTCCGACGCGAAATACAGGCTGTTGCATGGCGGAAATAACTCAAAGGGGACACGAAGCAAGCGCGCGATAATACCATAACCTCCTGCGACTTGGGCTGCGCCATGTCGATTAAGCATTCATTGTTCATATAACTCTAGCGGCAAGCCGTCAGGATCGCTGAAGAATGTGAAGCGCGCCCCGGTATAAGGGTCAACGCGTACCGTTTCGCATGCCACGCCAGCAGCCTGTAAATGCGCAATCGACTGCTCGATATCGTCGACGCTAAACGCCAGATGGCGCAGGCCACATGCCTCCGGACGGCTGACACGCAGCGGCGGTGACGGAAAGGAAAACAGTTCGAGGGTATATTGGCCATTCAGCGCCAGATCGGCCTTCCAGGAGTCGCGCTCCTGGCGATAAAACTCGCCTTGCAGGGTAAAACCCAGTATCTGGCAGTAAAAGTGCTTACTGACGGCATAATTGGAAGCAATGATTGCAATGTGATGCACCTGACGTAAAGCCAACATACTAACTCCTGATGTAAGGTTGGATGAGCTACGTTAGGCGATGAGTCCAACCGAGGTCAATCGGCAAAAGGCCGAATAGTAAAAAGCCCCGCTGAGCAAACGGGGCTTGAAACAATACCGTAGTCAACCTGGCGTTCAGCCTGACAGATCTGCCAGCGCCGCACCAAAGTTGATATGCAACACCTGACCATCCACCACCAGCGCAGGCACGCTCTTCACCCCTGCCCGTTCGGCATCGGCAATGCTGGCCGGCTGCTCGCCCAGATGCACCACATCCACGACGACATCATCACGCAGCAGTGCCAACAGCTGTTGTTCTGCACTCACGCAAACCGGGCAACCGGCATGATAGAAAACGGCTTTAGTCATGATAATTCTCCTTGTTATGACCTTGTGGGTAAGTTGATACCCCATTTAGTTTCGAATCGAAACCAAATGCACAGTAAGGTCATCGCTACTGCTTGTCAATATAGTTTTCAATCGATACTATCTAGCGACGATAACGAGGGGATTATGCTGACACTGTTTGATTTGCTGGAACGCCTGAATAGCCTGCAGCGCAGCTGGCTGCGCAGTCATGAGGAGCTGGCCGCCTTGCCGCCGGTGCAGCTGAGTGCGCTGTATTATCTGGCGCGCTGCAATCACTATTCCAACACGCCGATGGCGGTGGCGGATTACCTTGGACTCACCAAGGGTACGGTGTCGCAATCGTTAAAAAAATTAGAGAGTAACGGGCTGATCGCCCGGATGGCGGACGTTAAAGATCGCCGCAGCGTACGATTGCAGCTGACCGACAAAGCGCGTGAATTGATGGACGCGCTGTTTCCTCCGGCCTATCTACGCGAGGCGCAGCAGGCGATGGGCAACGACGGCGATGATCTGTTGGCATTACTGACGCAGTTACTGCGCCAGTTACAAAAGCAAGGCGACGCTGCGCTGTTTGGTGAATGTCACCGCTGCCGCTACCATCAGCGGCGCGAAGGGCACGGCTTTTGCGGCCTGACGCATGAGCCGTTACCGCACGCCAGCGAGCGGCTTATCTGTCGCGAGTTTGCCTGAATCACAGCGGATCTTTCAGCACCTTCACCAGATAGCGCCCGTCGTCGGTCACTTTGGTACCATGAATGTCGGTTTCAAACCCCGGATAACGCTTGCCAATCGAACACAGCATCAGCAGAAAATCCAGCACCGCCCGGCTTTCTTCGGTGATCATTTCTCCCGGCATCACCAACGGCACCCCTGGCGGGTATGGCAGGATCATGTTTGCCGCCACTTTGCCTATCAGTTGATCTATTTCACAGCTTTCAACGTTGCCGCGCACCTGCTGCTGGAACATCTGGTGTGGGGTCAGGCACATTTGTGGCAAGACGTCGAACGCGCGTTGCATCAGGCGCGGCAAGTCGTGCTGGCAAATCAGCCGGTGGATGCCGGCGGCCAGATCCTGGATACGCATATTGCGATAGAAGTCGGGATCTTCGGCGTACAGATCCGGCAGCATATTCTTCACCCGCAGGTTAAGATCGAAAGCGCGTTTAAAATCGGTCAAGCCGCGCAACAGGCTCATCGCCTTGGTTTTATCAATACCGATGCTGAACAGAAACAGCAGGTTATAAGGACCGGTTTTTTCTACCACGATACCCCGTTCGTCGAGATACTTGGCCACCAGCGCCGCCGGAATACCACTTTCCGCCAATCCCCCCAACTCATTCATGCCGGGTGTCAAAATGGTCACCTTGATCGGATCGAGGAACAGGTGATCGCGGTCGGTGTTGCCGAAACCATGCCAGTTTTCGTCCGGCGACAACGCCCAGCATTCGGCCTGATCGATCTCTTTCGGTTGCCAGATATCAAAAAACCAGCCGTCACTTTCCGCGCGCAACCGCTGTACCTCACGGCGGAAATGCAGGGCACGCTCTACCGAGCGGTTGATCATCCGCCGCCCCGGATTGCCACGCAGCATCGCCGCAGCGGTTTCCATTGATGCCACGATGCCGTAATGCGGCGAGGTGGTGGTATGCATCATATAGGCTTCATTGAAGGTACTTTCATCGTAATCCCCCTTGATATGTATCATCGAGGCTTGCGAGAACGCCGCCAATAATTTGTGCGTCGACTGGGTTTCGTAGATCACCTTACCGGCGATACGCTCGCCGCTCATACCGCTCTTGCCGCTATAGATGGGGTGAAAATTGGTGTATGGCACCCAGGCGGAGTCAAAATGGATCGACGGCACCTCCAGCGTCTGCTTGATAAAGTCGGTGTTATACAGCAGGCCGTCATAGGTGGAATTGGTGATCACCGCATGCACCGGCCAACTGGCATTAGCGGTTTCCGCAATGCGACTGCTGATACTCTCGCGGCTGAACTCCCGCCGTGGGATGCCGCCGAGAATGCCGTAGGCATTACGCAGCGGGCGCAGGTAAATTGGCACGATATCGCTCATCATCAACAGATGACACAGCGATTTGTGGCAGTTGCGGTCGATCAATACCGTGCTACCCGCCGGTGCCGAGTACATGCCAATAATCTTGTTGGCGGTCGAGGTGCCGTTGGTCACCAGATAGCTCTGCTCGGCGTTAAAGGTGCGGGCGATATACTCTTCGGCTTCCAGGTGCGGGCCGGTATGATCGAGCAGCGAACCCAGTTCGGTCACCGAAATCGAGACGTCGGCCTTCAGCGTATTGGCGCCAAAAAAAGTCGTAGAACAGACAGCCGACCGGGCTTTTCTGAAACGCGGTGCCTGCCATATGGCCAGGGGTACAGAAGGTGTATTTGCCTTCCTTGACGTAGGTGAACAGCGCCTTGGTCAGCGGTGGCGTGATAGTGTCGATGTATTCATCGGTGTACTGGCGGATACGCTGGGCAATATCCTGCGCCGCATTCAGGCCGTACTCAAAGAAATACAGCACCATGCGCATTTCATGCAGGCTGACGTCGAAAGTCGAATGGGTGTTGATGAACGCATACAACGGCAAGTATTCATTGAGTTCGTTGATTTCGCTGCACAGTTCCAGACTGTACTCGTCCCAGTCGAAAATCACGCCGCAGATGCGCGCATTGTGTTCAATCAGCTTCAGCAGATCTGCGCTGCCTTGCGGATACACCAGTTGAAACCCCATGACAGACAGCGCCTGATGCAGCTCGCGTATCGGTTCATCTTTGTAGTAAACGCCCATCGGGCTCATGATCGCGATAATATTCATCGTGCTGCTCCTGTCAGTAAACGGCCAATACAACCTTATAAAGCATAAAGCAAAATAGACAGACGTAAAAAACCGCCCGGAGGCGGTTTGGTGTGGCAAGCGCTTATCAGCAGTAGCCGTAGTTCATCAGGCGCTGATAGCGGCGATTGAGCAACTCTTCGGTGTTCAACCCGTCGAGATCGGTCAGATCGGCCAGCAACTGTGCCTTCAGCGATGCAGCTATCGCCGGCACGTCGCGATGAGCCGCGCCCAGCGGTTCCGGGATCACCGAATCAATCAGCTTCAGTTCTTTCAGACGCGGCGCGGTGATGCCCATCGCTTCTGCGGCGATTGGCGCTTTGTCAGCGCTTTTCCACAGAATCGAGGCACAGCCTTCCGGCGAGATCACCGAGTAGGTACTGTACTGCAGCATATTCACTTTATCGCCAACGCCGATCGCCAACGCGCCACCGGAGCCGCCTTCGCCAATAACCGTACAGATCACCGGCACCTGCAGACGCGACATCTCACGCAGGTTGCGGGCAATCGCTTCCGACTGGCCGCGCTCTTCTGCACCCACGCCCGGGTAGGCGCCCGGAGTGTCAATGAAGGTGATGATCGGCATCTTGAAGCGTGACGCCATCTCCATCAGGCGCAGCGCCTTACGGTAACCTTCCGGTGCCGGCATACCGAAGTTGCGGCGGATTTTCTCTTTGGTTTCGCGGCCCTTCTGGTGCCCGATGATCATCACCGGCCGACCGTCCAGACGCGCGATCCCACCGACGATCGCCTTGTCATCGGCATAGGCGCGGTCGCCGGCCAACTCTTCGAAGTCGGTAAAGATGTGTTTGATATAATCCAGGGTGTAAGGACGGCGCGGATGGCGTGCCAATTGGGCAACTTGCCAGGCCCCAAGATCGGAAAAAATCTTGCGCGTCAGCTCAACGCTCTTTTCACGCAGGCGCTGAACCTCTTCGTCCAGATTAATATCTAATTTTTCGTCTTGACGGCTGACTGCAGTCAGCGAGTCAATTTTCGCTTCCAGCTCTGCAATCGGCTGTTCAAAATCAAGAAAATTCAGACTCATAGTATTCCTATTTTAGTCAAATTCCAGTTCCACCTGCTCATTGCCTACCAAAGTCCGCAAATCTATCAACAAGCGGTCGGTGGGCGTCACACGCCAGGTTGCGCCAAAACGCAGCTTGGCCCGTGCGTCGATCCGTTGATAGTAGAGATGCACTGGAATCGTCCCCGAGCGATGGGGTTCCAACGACTGACGGAGACGGTTCAAAAGCTGGTCATCAATTTGCCTGTCAGTCAGCGAGATAGCAAGCCCGCGAGCGTATTTTTCACGTGCTTCGCTGATGTCCATGAGCTCACGGGCAGTCATTTTAAGCCGCCGCTAAAGTCATCAAAGCTGACCTGTCCACTGGCAATCAGGATACGGTCTTTTTCCAACAAATGCTGGTATTTTTCCAACGCATCGGTGAAAAGCATCACTTCCAGACGCCCGGAACGGTCATCTAGCGTACAAATCCCGATGCGATTGCCACGCTTGGTGACCATCACCCGCGCAGCGACCACCAAGCCAACGGCGGTGGTCATTTTGCCCCGATCCGTCGGGTGCATGTCTTTCAAACGCTGGCCACCGGCGTAACGTTCGATTTCCTTAAGGTACTGGGTAATCGGGTGGCCGGTCAGATACAGCCCCAGCGTCTCCCGCTCACCGTCCAGCACCACCTGCTCTTGCCACGGTGCAACGTTGGCATAAGATTGCTCAACCTGCTCCGGCGCTTCCGCCAGCACGCCAAACATATCCACCTGGCCGATGGCCTCGGCTTTGGCATGCTGATCGGCCGCTTTCAGCGCGTCACCGAGCGAATTCATCAGCGCAGCGCGATGCGGTCCCAGGCGGTCAAACGCCCCGGACATGATCAGCTTTTCCAGAATGCGGCGGTTCAGCTTTTTGATATCAGAACGCGCGCAAAGGTCGAACAAGTCCTTGAAGTAACCCTGTTCGCCGCTGTTGCGCGCTTCAATAATAGCTTCAATTGGCCCTTCCCCCACACCTTTAATCGCGCCGATACCGTAAACGATTTCGCCGTCGTCATTGACGTGGAAGTGGTATTGGCCACTATTGATGTCTGGCGGCAGGATTTTTAGCCCCATCCGCCAGCACTCATCCACCAGCCCGACCACCTTGTCGGTGTTGTCCATATCGGCGGTCATCACCGCCGCCATAAACTCGGCCGGGTAGTGCGCCTTCAGCCACAGCGTCTGATAAGATACCAGCGCATAGGCCGCGGAGTGGGATTTGTTAAAGCGTATCCCGCGAACTTCTCTACCAGATCGAAGATCTTGATCGACAGTTCACCGTCAATGCCCGCGCTTTCGCCCCATCTTCAAAACCGCCACGCTGCTTGGCCATTTCGACCGGGTTCTTTTTACCCATCGCACGACGCAGCATATCCGCGCCGCCCAGCGTATAGCCAGCCAGCACCTGGGCAATCTGCATCACCTGTTCCTGATACAGGATGATGCCGTAGGTTGGCTCCAGTACCGGTTTCAGCGACTCATGCTGCCATTGAATGTCCGGGTAGGAGATCTCTTCACGGCCGTGCTTACGGTCGATAAAGTTATCCACCATGCCAGATTGCAACGGCCCCGGACGGAACAGCGCCACCAGAGCGATCATGTCTTCGAAGCAGTCCGGTTTCAGACGCTTGATCAGATCCTTCATGCCGCGCGATTCAAGCTGGAATACCGCAGTGGTTTCCGAGCGTTGCAGCATATCGAAGCTTTTCTTGTCGTCGAGCGGGATAGCGGCGATGTCGATCGGCGGCAGGTCGGTCTTGGCGCGCCGCTTGTTGATCATCTCCAGCGCCCAGTCGATGATGGTCAGGGTACGCAGGCCAAGGAAGTCGAACTTCACCAGCCCGGCGTATTCCACGTCGTTTTTATCGAACTGGGTAACCGGATGGTTGCCTTCCGCGTCGCAATACAGCGGAGCAAAATCGGTGATCTTGGTCGGCGCGATCACCACGCCGCCGGCGTGCTTCCCGGCGTTACGCGTCACCCCTTCCAGTTTGCGCGCCATGTCGATCAGCGCCTTGACCTCTTCGTCCGCTTCGTAGATTTCCGGCAACTGCGGTTCGGCGGCAAAGGCCTTTTCCAGCGTCATGCCCGGATCGGGCGGCACCAGTTTTGAAATGCGGTCGACAAACCCGTATGGATGGCCCAGCACGCGGCCAACGTCGCGAATTACCGCTTTGGCCGCCATGGTGCCGAAGGTAATAATCTGTGATACCGCTTCGCGACCGTACATCTCCGCCACGTGCTCAATCACCAGATCGCGTTTTTCCATGCAGAAATCGACGTCGAAGTCAGGCATCGAAACACGTTCAGGGTTAAGGAAACGTTCGAACAGCAGATCGAATTCCAGCGGGTCGAGGTCGGTGATCTTCAACGCATAGGCCACCAGCGAGCCGGCGCCGGAGCCTCGCCCTGGCCCTACCGGCACGTTGTTATCCTTCGACCACTGGATGAACTCCATTACGATCAGGAAGTAACCGGGGAACCCCATCTGGTTGATCACCTTCAGTTCGATATCCAGACGCTCATCGTATTCTGGCCGACGTTGGGCACGGACTTCAGGATCGGGGAACAGGAACTCCAGACGTTCTTCCAGCCCTTCTTTGGATTTGGCTACCAAAAAGTCTTCGGTAGTCATATCACCGGTTGGGAATTGCGGCAGGAAGTATTCACCCAGACGAATGGTGACGTTACAGCGTTTGGCGATTTCAACGCTGTTGATCAACGCTTCGGGAATATCGGCAAACAGCTCGCACATCTCGTCTTCATTGCGCATGTATTGCTGCGGGCTGTAATTGCGCGGACGTTTAGGGTCATCAAGGGTGAAGCCGTCGTGGATCGCCACGCGGATTTCATGGGCGTCGAAATCGTCTTCAACCAGAAAACGCACATCGTTGGTCGCCACCACCGGTAAATCACGCTCGGTCGCCAGGGCTACCGCGGCGTGCAGGTAGTTTTCTTCATCCGGCCGCCCGGTGCGGATCAGCTCCAGGTAGTAGTTGTCGGGGAAATACTGCTGATAGAACGCCAGACACTGCTCAACCTGCGCGTGGTTGCCGCGCAGCAGAAATTTGCCGACGTCGCCCATCCGCCCGCCGGATAGCAATATCAGCCCTTCGCGGTGTTCTACCAGCCAGTCACGGTCGATGATAGGACCGGCGGCGCCGTAACCGCGTTGATAGGCGCGGGAGATCAGCAAGGTCAGGTTCTGATAGCCGTCGTTGTTGGCGGCCAGTACGGTAAGCTGCGCCAGCTCATCGCCCAGCACATCGCTTTGCACATGGAAATCTGCGCCAATGATCGGTTTGATACCGGCGCCGTGCGCGCTGCCATAAAACTTGACCAGACCGCACAGGTTGGTGAAGTCGGTGATTGCCAGGGCCGGCATGGCTAACGCAGCGGCTCTTTTCACCAACGGCCCGACTTTGGCGAGCCCGTCGATCATCGAGTAGTCGCTGTGAACGCGTAAGTGAATAAAACGGGGTTCGGCCATATCCTGATACCAGAAATGTGTGAATGTCATAACGTGGCGTCAAGCCGCTACCAGGGTATTTGTCATCCTGCTGCGGGGTAACGTACGTTACATTTTATTCAGCAAAAGGTGCGGCTTCCAGCGCTCTTCTTACCGGTGCAAAACTGCGTCGATGATGCTGCGTCGCACCATACTGCGCCAGCTTTTCCAAATGGAACGCGGTCGGATAGCCTTTATGCTGGGCAAAGCCGTAAGCCGGGAACGACAGATCCAGTTCGGCCATTTCGCGATCGCGCGTCACCTTGGCCAGAATCGACGCGGCACTGATTTCGGCAACCCGGCTATCGCCCTTCACTACCGCTTGCGAACGCATCGGCAGTTTCGGGCAACGGTTGCCGTCTATCAGCACCAGATCCGGCGTTATCGCCAAACCGGCCACCGCTCGCTGCATCGCCAGCATCGTGGCGTGCAGAATGTTCAAACTGTCGATTTCAGCAGGTTCTGCTCGGCCAAGGCTCCAGGCCTGGGCTTTGTCGATAATTTCGTCGTACAACGCCAGGCGACGTTTTTCACTCAGCTTTTTGGAATCGGCCAGGCCAACGATAGGACGTGCCGGATCGAGGATCACTGCGGCAGTCACTACCGCACCGACCAACGGGCCGCGCCCGACCTCGTCTACGCCGGCGATACATTGCGCCGTCGGATAAACAAAGGGTTCAATCATGCTTTTGCCAGCTCCAACACAGCCTGAGCGGCCTGTTCGTCAGCGCCACAGCGAATGCTCTGGTGCAATTCAAGGAATGTCTGTTTCAACTGCTCCGCTTGCGGGCTGTCTTCCAGCAGAGGCAGCAGCGCGGCGGCCAGCTTGTCCGGCACGCAGTCATGCTGCAACAGCTCGGTGACGATTTCGCGCCCGGCCAGCAGGTTCGGCAATGAGACATACGGGGTCTTCACCAACCGCTCCGCCAGCCAAAAGGTAAACGGCTTCATGCGGTAACCGACCACCATCGGGCATTTTGCCAGCATGCACTCCAGCGCGGCGGTACCAGACGCCAGCAACGCGGCGTCGCTGGCCAGCATCGCCTCACGCCCTTTGCCGTCAAGCAAATGCGCCGGCAGTTCCGGCGCTACTTCCGCCTTGATGCGTTCAAACTGTTCACGCCGTTTGGCATTGACCAGCGGAACCACAATCTCCAGGTCGGGATAGCGCGTACGCAGCAACTGGGCAGTTCTAAGGAAATCCGCGCTGAGCATTTCCACTTCCGCACCGCGACTGCCCGGCAACAACGCCAGACAGCGGGCCTGAGGGTCAATGCCCAATGTGGCGCGCGCCGCCAGCTTGTCGGGCTGCAACGCCATGGCATCGGCCATGGTGTGGCCGATAAAGCGGCAGGGAACGTTGAAACGATCGTAAAACGCTTTTTCAAAAGGGGAGAAACGCCAATACCAGATCGGTCGCTTTGCCAATTTTGAAAACGCGCTTTTGACGCCAGGCCCACACTGATGGGCTGACATAATGGATGGTGCGAATACCGCGTTGCTTCAGACGCCCCTCCAACGTGATGTTGAAGTCCGGCGCATCAATGCCAACGAAGACATCGGGGGGCAAGCTCGCTAAAGCGGCGGGTAAGATCCTTGCGGATCTTCAACAGGCGAGGCAAGCGCTCAAGCACTTCCACAATGCCCATCACCGCCAGCTCTTCCATTTCATACCAGGCTTCACACCCTTCGGCCTGCATCAACGGGCCGGCAACGCCGACAAAACGCGCGTCAGGGTGTTTTGCCTTGAGCGCACGGATCAATCCGGCGCCAAGAATATCACCGGACGTTTCGCCGGCGACCAAACCGATTGTCAATGGACGCGTAGACATGGGTTAGCGAATGATACCGCGGGTGGAACGATTAAAGAAATCAAGGTATTGCTGTACCACCGGCTGCTGCTGTGCCAGGGCTTCGATTTCCGCTTTCGCTTCATCCAGCGTTTTTTCACTGCGATAAAGGATCTTGTAGGCATTGCGAATCGCCTGCATTTCGTCTTTATCAAATCCACGGCGTTTCAGGCCCACCGCGTTAACGCCGAACGGCGTAGCGTGGTTGCCTTGTGCGATGACAAAAGGAGGCACATCCTGTGCAACACCGGAGCAGCCGCCAACCATCACGTGTGCGCCGATAATGCAGAACTGATGAATGGCCGTCATACCGCCGATGATCGCATGATCGTCAATTTCCACATGGCCTGCCAGCGTTGCATTGTTGGCAAGAATGCAGGAATTACCCACCACGCAGTCGTGAGCAACGTGTACGTTGACCATCAGCAGGTTGTCATTACCCACTTTGGTTACGCCGCTACCCTGAGCCGTGCCGCGGTGGATGGTGACGCTTTCGCGGATGCGATTGCGATCGCCGACTTCGACACGCGTAGGTTCACCGGCGTATTTCAGATCCTGGTTCACTTCACCGATGGAAGCGAACTGGTAGATCTGATTGTCGCGGCCAATCCTGGTAATGCCATTGACCACAACGTGCGACTTCAGCAGCGTGCCCTCGCCGATTTCCACCTGCGAGCCGACGTAACTGAAGGGACCGATATGCACGCCAGCGCCGATAACGGCGCCTTCTTCAACAATTGCGCTTGGGTGGATAAAGGCGGTTTTGTCTATCACGGATTATGCCTCCCGGCTGCGGGCACACATCATGGTTGCTTCGCAGACAATTTTACCGTCAACGGTCGCCACGCCTTTAAAGCGCGTCAGACCACGGCGGGTTTTCTCGAAAGTGACTTCCATGATCATCTGATCGCCAGGTACCACTGGGCGCTTGAAGCGCGCTTCGTCGATACCGGCAAAGTAATATAGCTCGCCCGGTTCCAGTTTACCCACGCTTTTGAAGGCCAGAATGCCGGTGGCCTGCGCCATGGCTTCCAGGATCAATACGCCAGGGAAAATCGGTTTGCCAGGGAAGTGCCCCTGGAAAAACGGCTCGTTTACGGAAACGTTCTTCACCGCACGCAGATATTTATGCTCTTCAAACTCAAGTACACGGTCAACCAGCAAGAATGGGTAACGATGAGGGAGCAGTTCCAAAATTTCTGCAATATCTAGAGTATGAGTGTCGATAGTCAAAATACTCTTCCTGTCTCTAAAATCTGATGGCATCAACAACACGGCCTGCGTTGACCCCAAAAAGGAGATCATCAGGCAGGCCGCAAATTAACAACTATTTGCGCTTTTGGCCGCCATAGAGCGACCAACGCGTTTCGTTTTTCTACCCAGTAAGGCTCAGGCGGACGGCAGTGATTAGTCTTTTCCGACTTTTCGTTCGACAGCTTTTAAGCGTTTGCTAATCTCATCGATATTCATCACCAACGCGGCGGTTTTACGCCAAACTTTGTTGGGTTGTAACGGAATGCCCGAAGAGTATACCCCAGGTTCGGTGATTGGTCGCATAACCATTCCCATTCCTGTCACTACCACCTTGTCGGCAATCTCCATGTGACCATTAATCACACTGGCGCCACCGATCTGGCAATAGCGGCCAATTTTCAGGCTGCCGGCCATGATAACGCCGCCGGCAACGGCAGTATTCTCACCAATCACCACGTTATGTGCAATCTGGCATTGGTTGTCAATGATAACACCATTCCCGATATGAGTGTTATCCAAGGCACCGCGATCGATGGTGGTGCAGGCGCCAATCTCAACGCGATCGCCGATAATCACCGTGCCCAACTGGGGAATTTTAATCCAGTTGCCACGCTCGTTGGCATAACCGAAACCATCAGCGCCGATTACCGTTCCGGCCTGAATCAGGCACTGCTGCCCGATGACCACCTCATGATAAACGGTAACGTTAGCCCAGAGACGCGTACCTGCGCCAATGTGTGCATTCTTGCCGACAAAACACCCGGGACCGATAACCACGTTATCGCCGAGTACGGCACCCGACTCAATCACCGCATTGGCACCGACGGCAACATGCTCGCCAAGCTGTGCGTCAGGAGCAATCACCGCGCTCGGCGCGATATCCTGAGCCGGAGCCGGCGTGGTGTCCATCAATTGCGCCATGCGCGCATAGGTCAGATAAGGATTTTTCACCACCAGTGCCGCGCTGCGGCAGTGAGGCAAATCTGCTTCGGTCAGCACCACGGCGCTGGCCTGGCAGGAGGACAACCGCTCTTGATAACGGCTGTCTGACAAAAACGTGATTTGGCCCGCTTGTGCCGAATGCATAGAAGCAATGCCGGTGATGACGAGATTGCCATCACCGTGCAATTGTGCATCCAACTGCTGTGCTAAATCAGCCAGTCGAATTGAAGGCATGTTGTTATTTAACCTGTTTCAGCACGTCAGCAGTGATATCTTTTGAAGAGCCTGCGTAAGCGACGGCGTTAGCGTCGATCACCACGTCATAGCCTTCTTTGCTGGCAACAGATTTCACTGCATCCTGAATACGGCTCAGGATTTTGTTACGTTCTTCCATTTGACGACGACGGTTGTCCTGCTCAAAAGCCTGGGCTTTCTGAGAGAACTGCTCGCGTTGAGCCATCACGTCTTTTTCCAGCTTGCTGCGTTCGCTTGCCTTCATGGTAGAACCATCACGCTGCAACTTCTGCATTTTGGTTTGCAGGCTGCGTTCCATGTTCTGGAGTTCGCCCGCGCGGCCCTTGAATTCGTTTTCCAATTGTTTAGCAACGGTCTCACGTGCTGGCAACTGTTGGAAAATGCTGGAAACGTTGACGACAGCAATCTTGTCAGCTGCCTGAACGCCCGCTGAAGCAGCCATTGCTAAACCGAGGCCTGCGGCACACAACCACTTTTTCACTATAAACTCCTTACCATCACCCGTTTGTGTCATATGACACTTGAAATACACAATCTGCCAGACTTATCTCAAGACACAATGAGACTTATCTCTCTCTGCTCCGCCGACGGTCTGGCACCTGTGATTCTTAGCTACTGCTAAACCCAGAGATGAGACCCGTTACCAGGTCTTACCAATGTTAAACTGGAACTGTTCGGATTTGTCGCCTTCGTAATCCTTGAGCGGATTGGCATAAGAGAACACCAACGGCCCAAGCGGTGACATCCACTGCAATGCAATACCGGCGGAAACACGGATGTTACCCGGTTTGCTGTAGTCCGGTATGTCATAACCGGTGGTTTGACTGCTATCCCAGTTGGTATCCCACACGGTACCCGCATCGACGAACAGCGACGTGCGCACCGAGTTGGCGTACTTCTCGCTGATAAACGCGTTGGGGTAATCAACTCCATGCTGGCCACCGCCATCGCGTTACCGCCCACCGCATCGTCGGAACCACAAATCTTGGTGCCGTTGCTGCAGCTGTAGGAGTTGGAATTGTAGTACACCGCCTTCGGACCAATGGTATTGGACTGGAAGCCACGCACGGTGCTTGAACCACCGGCATAGAAGTTCTCGTAGAACGGCATTTCCTTGCCGCCCAGACCGTCGGCATAGCCCAGACGGCCACGCCCCAGCAGAACCCAGGTACGATCGTCGTTGATCGGCACGTACTGTACGCTGTCCAACGTCACTTTGTAGTATTCGTTGTCAGAACCAGGAATGGTGACTTTACCGTTCAAGGTGGTGCGGTTACCGGAGGTCGGGAAGTAACCACGGTCCAGATTGTTGTAAGTCCAGCCCAGGTTCAGCGTGAAATCGTCAGCCTTGTAGCTGGCGCGATCCGTGGTGTTCGGATCCTGGCCCATCGATTCGAGATAACGCCACATGGCGATCTGCGGCTGCATGTCGGACAGGCTGTTATGCACATAGCCCAGACCGGCGCGCAGCGAGTTGTTCTCGTTGATCGGGAAGCCCAGCGTGCCGTCTACACCGTAACTGCTGTTGGTATAGTCGGACAGATCCGCATCATCCGCCTTGAAGTCGTTGTAGAAGATACGACCGCCCAGACTGACACCGTCAACGGTGAAGTACGGGTTGGTGGCGGACAGTTCTGCATAGGTCTGGTAATCGTTCTTGGTGCCGCTGACGCCAACCGAGTAACCGGTACCCAGCCAGTTGTCCTGCTGCACGCCGACCTGGAAGCTGACGCCGCTTTCGGTGCCGTAGCCGACGCCGAAGTTGAAGGTACCGGTGTTGCGCTCCTTGACCTTGTAGGTCACGTCAACCTGGTCGGCGGTGCCTGGCACACGTTGGGTTTCAACGTCAACGGTTTCAAAGTAACCCAGGCGGTTCAGACGCTCTTTGCCCTGTTCGACCTGATCGTTGCCCAGCCACGCTCCTTCCATCTGACGCATTTCACGGCGCAGAACGGAATCTTTACTGGTGTCGTTGCCTTCAAACTTGATGCGACGCACATAGAAACGGTTGCCCGCATCGATGTTGACGTGCAGCTTGACGGTCTTGTCGGCGTCGTTGATTTCAGGCTGGGTCTGTACCCGCGGATAGGCATAACCGTAACGGCCCAACATCTTCTTGATGTTGTCTTCCATTTTGGTCACTTTGCTACCGTTGTACAGTTCGCCCGGCTCGATTTTGGTCAACTGGGCGACTTCGGCCGAATGGCCCGCCAGGTTGCCGTTCACCACCACGTCGGAAAGCTTGTACTGATCGCCTTCGGTAATGTTGACGGTGATGTAAATGCCTTTTTTGTCCGGCGTCAGGCTGACCTGCGTCGAATCAATGTTGAAGCGGGCATAACCGCGGTCCAGGTAGAAGCTGCGCAGGGTTTCGAGATCGCCCGCCAGTTTCTGCTTCTGGTATTTGCGATCGCCAACCACGTTCCACCACGGCACCTCATCACGCAGTTGGAAGCGTGAAATCAGCTCATCGTTGGTGAAGGCATGGTTGCCGACGATGTTGATTTGTTGAATTTTGGCGGAAACCCCTTCCGTGAACACCAGTTTCAGGTCAACACGGTTACGCGGCAACGGCGTTACCACGGCTTTCACCGAGGCGCTGTATTTACCGACGCTGTAATAGAAGTCTTCCAGGCCTTTTTCAATACTGGAGATCGTGGTGCGGTCGAGCGCCTCGCCAACCCGGACGCCAGAGGCTTCCAGGTTCTGCTTGAGCATATCGTCCTTCACCGACTTGTTACCGGAGAAGGTGATGCTGGCTATGGTAGGGCGTTCCTTAACCTGAACGATCAAGGTATTACCATCGCGCAGTACGCGCACGTCCTCGAAGTTGCCAGTGGCAAACAAGGCACGGATGGTATTACTGATATCATCGTCAGTGACGGTATCGCCTACGCGAACCGGCATGTTGAGTAACGCCGCACCGACGGCGACCCGTTGCAGGCCTTCGAAATGAATATCTTTCACTACGAACCCGTCTGCACCGTATACGGTGGCGCTGCCAAACAGCAGCGACGCTATGAGCAACTTTTTCATCGCCATCGTTGTTATGCGTTCTTCCTAACCTATCCCCGCCCCTAAAGGCGAGAAAAATCATTGAAAAGTGCAAGACCCATTAACAGCACCAACACGATCGAACCAATGCGGTAGCTGTAGTCCTGTACTCGCTCGGAAACCGGCCACCCTTCAGCTTTTCTATCGCCAGGAAGAGGAGATGCCCACCATCTAACACCGGTAATGGGAACAGGTTGATGATACCCAGGTTAACGCTAATCAACGCCAGGAACATCAGGTAATACACGAACCCTACCCCGGCTGACGCCCCTGCTCCCTGCGCAATGGATATCGGGCCGCTCAGGTTATTCAGCTTTACATCACCGGTTATTAACTTGCCCAGCATGCTGACCGTTAACCGCATCAGCTGCCAGGTTTTGTCCCCGGCCTGATACAACGCCGGGAACGGCCCATACTGGCGAATCGTTTTGTACTCATCCGGCAGCGGCAACACCTTCGGAATAATGCCGGCAAAACCCACGCTTTTCCCTTCGCCCACCGGTTTTGTATCCGGTATCAGCGTCAAAGACAAGGGGGCGCCGTTTCTTTCAACTTCTAAAACCAGCGGTTGCCCGGGGCCGTCGTGAATGCGCTTCACCAGCGTTTGCCAACGACCCAACAGCTGCCCATCGACTTTAACGATCCTGTCACCGGCTTGCAAACCCGCTTTTTGCGCCGCGGACCCGGTTTGCACTTCGGCAAGCACCGATTCGATTTGCGGGCCACGCGGAATAATGCCCAGTGAGACCACCGGATCCTGCTTGTCTGGTTCAAAGCTCCACTGGCGCAAATCCAGGGTTTTGTTCACCAACTGCGACGAACCAAACGGCGCGACACCCACCTCGGTTTGCGTATCGCCAATTTTGGTAACCAGCGCCAAACGAACTGATTCCCAGTCAGGCGTTTCGATACCGTCAACCGACTTTAGTTCCATTCCCGGCGAAATTTGCGCCTGAGCGGCAATGGATTGAGGAGATATTTCGCCAATCACCGGACGGAAACTGGGCACGCCGATGATAAACACCAGCCAGTAGGCAAGAATGGCAAAAACAAAGTTGGCTATCGGCCCGGCGCTGACGATGGCTGCGCGCTGCCAGACGGTTTTGTTGTTGAAGGCCTGATGACGCAGCTCCGGAGCGACCGTCTCGACGCGTTCGTCGAGCATTTTCACGTAGCCGCCCAGCGGGATCAGCGCGATGACGAATTCGGTACCGTGCCGGTCGGTGCGTTGCCACAGGGCGCGGCCGAAGCCGATGGAAAAGCGTTCAACGCGGACGCCGCAGCGTCGAGCCACCCAAAAGTGCCCGAACTCATGCACGGTGATCAACACACCGAGTGCAATAATAAACGCTACCAGGTTCCAGAGCACGCTGAACATCATCCCTTCACTCCCCGTCAACGACGGATTAAAACACTAACAGCATCAGGCAGGCAAATACAGGCACGGCCGCGGTCAAACTGTCGATACGATCCAGAACCCCGCCATGGCCAGGTATCAGATGACCGCTGTCCTTGATGCCCGCTTCGCGTTTGAACATGCTCTCGGTCAGATCGCCCAGCACCGATGCCAGCGCGGCAATGATTGAACAGACCAGCAAGGTGGCCGGTATCACGTTCAATGGCGCATAGCGGCCAAACAGCCATGAAATAACTGCCGAGGTCACCAGCCCACCGATCAACCCTTCCCAGGTTTTTCCGGGCGAGACCTTTGGTGCCAGCTTGTGCTTACCCAGCATTTTGCCGAATACGTAGGCACCTGAATCCGCTCCCCATACCAGTAGCATTACATACAGCAGCCACCAGGCACCGGTAAAATGATTTTGTTCATAGCCGAACTGGCGCAACGCCACCATGCCCCAGAAAAACGGCACGATGGTCAATACGCCAAACAGCAGCCGCAACGGGCGCGAATTACGCCACAGGGCGGCTGAGCCCGGATAGAACAGCACCAGCAGCAACGCCGCCAGCCACCAGCCCATCGACGCCCATAACGGCCCACCGACCTGCAACAGATGTACCGACTGGTGATAGGCAGGCACGCTGAGCATCATCAACGCCAGCAGGAACCCGCAGAGTATCGCTAACCAGATTCGTTGGGAACGGGAAGCAAAACCAGCCAACTGGCCCCACTCCCAGGCTGCTAACATGCATACAACCAGCGTTACCAGTGCAAATCCCACCGGCGGCAGCAAAAACAGCGCTGCGATAACGATCGGTATTAAAATCAGAGCAGTTATGAGGCGATACTTCAGCAAAAGTTCCCCCTAGGACGCATTGACGCCGATAGGTGTTGTTCCCCCGAAGCGACGCTCACGTTGTGCAAATGCATTCAGCGCACCTTCAAAGACAAGTTCATCAAAATCAGGCCAGAGTACATCAGTAAAGTAAAGCTCGGCGTAAGCTATTTGCCATAATAAAAAGTTGCTGATGCGGTGCTCGCCACCGGTACGGATCACCAGATCCACCGGGGTCAGTTCGCTCATGCAGACCTGCTCGCTCAGCAATTCTTCATTAATCTGGTCCGGGCGCAGTAAACCTTCCTGCACGCGTTCGGCCAGGCGCTTCACTCCCTGAATGATATCCCAACGGCCGCCATAGTTGGCAGCAATGTTGAGCGTAAGACCATCGTTATTTTCTGTCAGTTGCTCGGAGCGGCGGATCCGCTCCTGCAAACGTGCGCTGAAACGGCTGACATCGCCGATTACGCGCAACCTGACGTTATGTTTGTGCAGGCTTTTTACTTCGCTGTCCAGGGCTCGGACAAAAAGCTCCATTAACGCTGAGACTTCCTGTGCCGGACGATTCCAGTTCTCACTGCTGAAGGCATAAAGCGTGAGCGCATCCAAATGATGGCTGGCAGCAAAGCTAACGGCTCTGCGCACCGATTTCACCCCTGCTTTATGACCGAAGACACGTAACTTGCCCTGACGTTTAGCCCAGCGTCCGTTGCCGTCCATAATGATGGCGACATGACGAGGCCCAAAGATGGACGGATTAGCCTCTTGTTGATTTTCGGACGACATAACGCGTACTTATTTCCTCAATAGAAACACAAAAGCTTTTCCGGAGCACAGGCCCTTGCGCGCAAAAAAAGCCGTGTGCCCGACACGGCTTTTCAGTCTGCACGTCCTGAGCATGCCGATGATATTCGGAATGCAAATGGCTTTTCGACCGCCAATCAGGCCTTTATTCAACGGCATAACCGTTGGCAGGTGGCGCAGACTATATCACCTCAGCGAGGCCTGAACAAACAGGCCACGGCGGTGCGCGCAATTTACGAACAAAATTGAACCGTATTGCCAATCAGGCGCGCAGTTGCCGCACCAGATCGGTGGCCACATCACGCGCCTGACGATCAATGTCTAAGACCGCGTCGACGCACGTCGGTTCCTGCAAAGCCAAACCTTCGACGACTTTTTGGTTAACCGTGGCAATATCGGTAAAGCGAATCTGCGTCTGCAAAAAACGCCGCCACCGCCACTTCGTTGGCGGCATTGAGCGCGGTGGTCGCCGCCTGCCCGGCATCACAGGCAGCAATCGCCAGATGCAGGCAGGGATAACGTTCACGCTCGGGCTCGGCGAAGGTCAGCGCGCCAATGCGGCAGAAATCCAGGGCAGCGACGCCGGAATTGACCCGCTGTGGATACGCCATCGCATGGGCTATCGGCGTACGCATGTCCGGGGTTCCCAGTTGCGCCAGTACGCTGCCGTCGGCATAGCGTACCATCGAATGGATCACCGATTGCGGATGCAGAATCACTTCCATCTGTTCGGCTGAAGCATTGAACAGCCAGCGGGCTTCAATGTATTCCAGACCTTTATTCATCATGGTGGCGGAATCGACCGAGATCTTGCGTCCCATTGACCAGTTTGGATGGGCACAGGCCTGATCCGGCGTCACCGCGGCAAACTGCGCCAGCGGCAGGGTACGGAACGGGCCGCCAGAACCGGTCAACACGATGCGTGACACACCATGATCTTCTAATGAAGAGTACCCCAACTGTCGCTGGATGCTCTCAGGTAAACTCTGAAAAATGGCGTTATGTTCGCTATCGAGCGGCAATAACTGGCTGCGACTCTTGCGTACCGCATCCATAAACAGGCGACCGCAGGTGACCAGCGATTCCTTATTGGCCAACAATACCTGTTTGCCGGCGCGGATCGCCGCCAGCGTGGGCAGCAGCCCGGCAGCGCCGACAATGGCGGCAGTGACCTGATCGACGTCGTCCAGCGCCGCCAGTTCGCACGCCGCCTCCACGCCTGCCAACACGTCGGTTGCGACACCGTTTTCCGCCAGGATACGGCGCAATTCCCGCGCGGAGGCTTCATCGGCCATGGCGGCATATGCCGGGCGGAAACTCCAGACACTGCTCTGCCATTACCGCCACATTGCGGCCGGCAACCAGCGCCTTGATGGCGAAACGTTCGGAATTTTCCCTGACAACGGCCAGCGTGCTGGTGCCGACAGAGCCGGTGGAACCAAGAATAGTCAGTTGCTTCATGAGTTCGCTCTGAATAACTGTCTGAGGAGATCGGAGGTGTTCCAGTGTGAAACCTTGTACACCCGTTTGTCATGATCTTTCAGTACGATGTAACGGGATCTGCGCCACAAAAAACAAAGCGCCGCCCTGGGCGACGCCTGTTTCTCGTGCAAGCCGATTAGAACTCCATCAGCTCTTTTTCTTTGTCTGCCAGAGCGGCATCGACCAGCTTGATATAAGCATCGGTCATTTTCTGAACATCGTCTTGCGCGCGACGTTCTTCGTCTTCGCTGATTTCCTTGTCTTTCAACAGCGCTTTGATCTTATCGTTGGCGTCACGGCGAACGTTACGCACCGACACACGGCCCTGCTCTGCTTCACCGCGTACCACCTTGATCAGATCCTTACGGCGTTCTTCGGTCAGTGCCGGCAGTGGCACACGAATGTCGGAACCGGCAGACGACGGGTTCAGGCCAAGGTCGGAAGACATGATGGCCTTTTCGACCGCCGGGCTCAGCGAGCGGTCAAACACGTTGATTTTCAGCGTACGGGAATCTTCCACGGTGATGCTGGCCAATTGGCGCAGCGGCGTGGCAGCGCCGTAATACTCCACCATGATACCGTCGAGAATGCTTGGCGAAGCGCGGCCGGTGCGGATTTTGCTGATTTGGTTTTTGAATGCTTCAACGCTTTTTTCCATGCGTGTGTCAGCATCTTTTCTGATGTCGTTAATCACGTTGCGAACCCTTGAAAGCTGGTTACTTGGCAGGCCATTTTCCCCCTGGGTATTCCATCGCACATCACCGCTGGCTGCAACGTTGATCCTGGCGCTTAACGCTCCAAGCGCCGAAGTCCCGTACTGCCGACAAGATGCGCGGTGAAATCCTTTGGGTAGGTAATTATAGCCCGTGAATTTTACTCAAGGGGAACAGACGGCGCGGCGCACCGTCACTCCCCGCTAAATCAGGTTGAACGGCAATTATTTGCCGATCAGCGTACCTTCGTTTTCGCCCATCACGACGCGGCGCAGCGCGCCCGGCTTGTTCATGTTGAACACGCGAATCGGCAGACCGTGATCGCGCGCCAGCGTAAAGGCGGCCAGATCCATCACTTTCAGTTCGCGTTCCAGCACGTCTTGATAGGTTAACTGTTCGTACAGCGTCGCATCCGGGTTTTTAACCGGATCTGCGGAGTATACACCATCTACTTTAGTCGCTTTCAACACCACGTCGGCTTCAATTTCGATCCCACGCAGGCAGGCAGCAGAGTCAGTGGTGAAAAACGGGTTGCCGGTACCGGCAGAGAAGATAACCACACGGTTATTACGCAGCAGGCTGATTGCCTCTGCCCAGCTGTAGTTGTCGCACACGCCGTTCAGCGGAATGGCGGACATCAGGCGGGCGTTCACATAGGCACGGTGCAGTGCATCACGCATAGCCAGGCCGTTCATCACGGTAGCCAGCATTCCCATGTGGTCGCCCACTACGCGGTTCATGCCGGCTTGCGCCAGGCCCGCGCCGCGGAACAGGTTGCCACCGCCAATAACTACGCCCACTTGAATTCCCAGTTCGACCAGCTCTTTTACTTCCTGAGCCATGCGATCCAAAACGCTAGCGTCGATACCAAATCCTTCTGCGCCTTGCAGGGCTTCGCCACTCAGTTTGAGCAGGATACGCTGATATACGGGTTTTGCATTGGTTGCCATGGTTATTCTGTCCTAAGCAGCAGTAATGGTATTGGAGGTTTCAGCCGATGAAATGCGCCTGCGCAGAGTATAACCCGGCAGGGCCGCCATCGGTGTAAATCTGGCTGGAGTAACACATACCCGACAGCATTTTTTATGAGGGGTATAAAATGGAACCGCCCGGAGGCGGTCCCATTAACAGGCATTAAGACTGTTTGCTCATTGCTGCAACTTCGGCAGCAAAGTCGGCTTCAACTTTCTCGATGCCTTCGCCCACTTCGAAGCGGATGAAGTTAATCACGTCAGCGTTGTGCTCTTTCAGCACCTGGCCAACGGTTTTGCTTGGTTCGATAACGAAAGGCTGACCGGTCAGAGAAACTTCGCCGGTGAATTTCTTCATGCGGCCTTCAACCATTTTCTCAGCGATTTCTTTCGGCTTGCCAGACTGCATCGCGATGTCCAGCTGAACCTGGTACTCTTTTTCTACCACGTCGGCAGACACGTCTTCAGGCTTGACGAATTCTGGCTTGCTGGCAGCAACGTGCATGGCAATTTGTTTAACCAGTTCTTCGTTAGCGCCTTTAGCGGCAACCAGAACACCGATACGCGCGCCGTGCAGGTAGCTGCCCAGCACGTCGCCTTCCAGAATGGAAACGCGACGAATATTGATGTTTTCACCGATTTTTGCCACCAGAGCAACGCGTTCTTCTTCGAACTGTGCCTTCAGGACTTCAACGTCGGTTACTTTGCCAGCAACGGCTGCATCCAGCACTTTGTCAGCAAATGCCTGGAAACCGGCATCTTTGGCAACGAAGTCGGTCTGGCAGTTAACTTCCAGGATCACGCCGAAGTTGCCTTCGATCTTGGTTTTGATCACGCCGTCAGCAGCCACGTTGCCTGCTTTTTTCGCCGCTTTGATCGCGCCAGACTTACGCATGTTTTCGATTGCCAGCTCGATGTCGCCGTTGGATTCAACCAGCGCTTTCTTACAATCCATCATGCCTGCGCCGGTACGCTCACGCAGTTCTTTTACCAGAGCAGCGGTAATATCAGCCATTTCTTTATTCCTCGGTTATCTCGCTCGGAGATTTACCCTTCGTCTTTCGCGTCACCGCGGCGTTGGCTGCCTTTTCTCACCTTGACCACCTGGCTCGCCAGGCGCCTGGAGATTCGTGCAGTCTCCGCTCTGCCGCAACCCGAAATCTTTTGGGCAGGGTTCTCATTTAGATAAGCAAAGGGGGCCTTTAAGGGGCCCCCCTAACCAACATATGTCAATACCTGGTTAATAAGGGCTCGAGTTCGAGCTTGCCTTATTATTCAGCTTCTACGAAGCTTTCTTCCGCCTGAACGGCCAGATCTTGAGAACGACCTTCACGGACGGCAGCAGCAACGGCGGTCAGGTACAGGTTAACTGCACGGATTGCGTCGTCGTTGCCTGGGATGATGAAGTCAACGCCGTCTGGATCGGAGTTGGTATCAACGATAGAGAATACCGGGATACCCAGGTTGTTGGCTTCTTTGATCGCGATGTGTTCGTGATCGGCATCGATAACGAACAGAGCGTCTGGCAGACCACCCATGTCCTTGATACCACCCAGAGAGTTTTCCAGCTTGTCCAGTTCACGAGTGCGCATCAGCGCTTCTTTCTTGGTCAGCTTGTCGAAGGTGCCGTCTTGAGACTGAGTTTCCAGATCTTTCAAACGTTTGATGGACTGACGAACGGTTTTCCAGTTAGTCAGCATGCCGCCCAACCAGCGATGGTTCACGAAGAACTGGTCGCAGTTGTTTGCAGCTTCTTTTACCGCTTCGCTTGCAGCGCGTTTGGTACCAACGAACAGGATCTTGCCTTTACGGGAAGAGATCTTGGTCAACTCAGCCAGAGCTTCGTTGAACATTGGTACGGTTTTTTCCAGGTTGATGATGTGAACCTTGTTACGAGCGCCGAAGATGAAAGGCTTCATTTTCGGGTTCCAGTAACGGGTTTGGTGACCGAAGTGTACACCAGCCTGGAGCATGTCGCGCATGGAAACAGTTGCCATGATTAAACCTCTATAGATTAGTTGGGGTTATGCCTCCACGTATCCCATAACGCCGACCCCAGCATGACGATGTCACCCGAGGCACCCCGGCGGATGTGCCGATACGTGTGTGTTATTTACACAATGTGAGTGCAGTTAAAGTATTTTCGGCCATATCTGTCGTCGTCACAAGAACGAACTCACCGATCGCCGGCGCGCTTTATACCATAAACCGGCCACACACTCCAACTTTTGTTGCATTATCGTCGCGTTGCGGCCAGGCCGCGCGCAAATGAAATTTGGCAGCCTATCGGCGGGCTGATACCATAAGAGACTGCTTCCTATTCTTATTGTTGTCGGCATTATCGACACTCCTGCGGACGAATTTCATGGCAATTTCTATCAAAACCCCTGATGACATCCAAAAAATGCGCGTGGCCGGCCGTCTGGCTGCCGAAGTGCTGGAAATCATCGAACCCCACGTCAAACCCGGTGTCACCACCGGCGAGCTGGATCGCATCTGCCACCAGTACATCACCGAAAAACAGCAGGCCATCTCTGCCTGCCTGGGCTATCACGGCTTCCCAAAATCGGTGTGCATTTCTGTCAACGAAGTGGTGTGCCACGGCATCCCAAGCGATGACAAGTCGCTGAAAGACGGCGATATCGTCAACATCGACGTTACCGTCATCAAAGACGGCTGGCATGGCGATACCTCTAAAATGTTCCTGGTGGGCAAACCGACCATTCTGGGTGAGCGTCTATGCCGCGTCACGCAGGAAAGCCTGTATCTGGCGTTGAAAATGGTCAAGCCGGGCATTCGCCTGCGCACGCTGGGCAAAGCCATCCAGCAATTCGTCGAAGCGGAAAAATTCTCCGTGGTGCGTGAATATTGCGGGCACGGTATCGGCGAAGTATTCCACGAAGAACCGCAGGTGTTGCATTACGACGCCGACGACGGTGGCGTGGTGCTGCAGGCCGGTATGGCGTTCACCATTGAACCGATGGTCAACGCCGGTGATTACCGTATCCGCACCATGAAAGATGGCTGGACGGTAAAAACCAAGGATCGCAGCTTGTCGGCGCAGTATGAGCATACTATTGTGGTCACTGATAACGGCTGCGAAATAATGACGTTGCGCAAGGATGACACCATCCCCAACATCATTACGCATGAGATGTAAGTGCGGCGTCAACGCACTGCGAATGCATGACAGGCCGGCTTACGCCGGCCTTTTTTATGGGCCATCAAATGTCAGATAACTTCCGTGAACAGACCGCCCCGGTAACCTCTCCGCAGGCCGCACCAATGCAACCTGACTACCCCAACGTCTACGGCGATGAGGAAATCAACTGCGCCGCATTAAAACAGCGGCTGGAACAGTTTCAGCTATGGCTGGCGGCGGCGTTTGACGCCGGTTCGAGCGCCGAAAGCCTGGTGGCGGCGCGCAGCGAGTTCATCGATCGCCTGTTGCGCCGGCTATGGACCTTCTACGGCTTCGACACGCTGACCGAAACCGCGCTGGTCGCGGTCGGCGGCTACGGCCGCGGTGAACTGCATCCCTTGTCGGACATTGATGTGCTGGTGCTGAGCCAGCAACGCCTCAACGACGGCCAGGCGGCACGCGTCGGCGAATTCATCACCCTGCTGTGGGATCTGAAACTGGAAGTCGGCCACAGCGTGCGTACGCTGGAAGAATGCCTGCTGGAAGGCCTGGCGGACTTGACCGTGGCCACCAATCTGATCGAATCGCGCATGATCTGCGGTGACGTCGCGCTGTTCCTGCAAATGCAGAAGCACATTTTCAGCGACGGTTTCTGGCCGTCGCCGCAATTCTTCCATGCAAAAATTGCCGAACAGCAGGAGCGCCACCAGCGCTATCACGGCACCAGCTACAATCTGGAACCCGACATCAAAAGCAGCCCCGGTGGCCTGCGGGATATCCACACCCTGCTGTGGGTCGCCCGCCGTCACTTCGGCGCCACCTCGCTTGACGAAATGGTCGGCTTCGGCTTTTTGACTCAGGCGGAACGCAACGAACTGAACGAATGCCAGAGCTTCCTGTGGCGCATTCGCTTCGCGCTGCACCTGATGTTGACGCGCTACGACAATCGGCTGTTGTTCGACCGCCAGCTCAGCGTGGCGCAACTGCTGCGTTACCAAGGCGAAGGCAACGAGCCGGTTGAACGCATGATGAAAGATTTCTACCGCATGACGCGTCGCGTCGGCGAACTCAATCACATGCTGCTGCAGCTGTTTGACGAGGCGATTCTGGCCCTGGACGCCACGGAAAAACCGCGACCGCTGAACGATGATTTCCAACTGCGCGGCGCCTTGATCGATCTGCGTGATGAAACGCTGTTTATCCGCCAGCCGGAAGCCATTATGCGGATGTTTTACCTGATGGTGCGTAACCGCGAGATCAAGGGCATCTATTCCACGACCGTGCGCCAGCTGCGCCATGCGCGCCGCCATCTTAAACAGCCGCTGTGTACCATTGCACAAGCGCGCGAACTGTTTATGGCGATCCTGCGCCATCCGGGCGCGGTATCGCGTGCGCTGGTGCCAATGCATCGCCACAGCGTGCTGTGGGCCTACATGCCGCAGTGGGGCAAAATCGTCGGCCAGATGCAGTTCGATCTGTTCCATGCCTATACCGTAGATGAGCACACCATCCGCGTGCTGCAAAAGCTGGAAAGCTTTGCCGATGAAGAGACCCGCCCGCGCCACCCGCTGTGCGTCGAACTGTATCCGCGCCTGCCGCATCCGGAACTGTTGCTGATCGCCGCGTTGTTCCACGACATCGCCAAAGGGCGCGGCGGCGATCATTCGATACTCGGCGCGCAGGACGTGATCGAGTTCGCCGAACTGCACGGCCTGAACTCGCGCGAAACCCAACTGATTTCCTGGCTGGTGCGCTGCCACCTGCTGATGTCTGTCACCGCACAGCGCCGCGATATTCAGGACCCGACCGTCATTCAGCAATTCAGCGCCGAAGTGCAAAGCGAAACGCGGCTGCGCTATCTGGTGTGCCTGACGGTAGCCGATATCTGCGCCACCAATGAAACACTGTGGAACAGCTGGAAGCAGAGTCTGTTGCGCGAACTGTATTTCGCCACCGGAAAAACAGCTGCGTCGCGGCATGCAAAACAGCCCGGATCTGCGTGAGCGCGTGCGCCACCACCGTTTGCAGGCGCTGGCTCTGCTGCGCATGGACAATATCGACGAGGAGGCGCTGCACCGCATCTGGAGCCGTTGCCGCGCCGATTATTTCCTGCGTCATTCGCCAAACCAGCTGGCCTGGCATGCCCGCCACCTGCTGGTGCATGACTCCACCCAGCCGCTGGTACTGGTCAGCCGGCAGGCGACGCGCGGCGGCACCGAGATCTTTATCTGGAGCCCGGACCGCCCTTACCTGTTTGCCGCCGTCGCCGGCGAAATGGATCGCCGCAATCTCAGCGTGCACGACGCCCAGATCTTCACCAATCGCGACGGTATGGCGATGGATACCTTTATCGTACTGGAGCCGGACGGCAGCCCACTGGCGCAGGATCGCCACGCGGCAATTCAGCAGGCGCTGCTGCAGGCCATTACCCTACGGGATTACCAGCCGCCGCGGGTGCGCCGCCCCTCGTCAAAACTGCGGCATTTCAGCGTGCCGACCGAAACCAGTTTCCTGCCAACCCACACCGATCGGCGTAGCTACCTCGAATTGACCGCGCTGGATCAGCCCGGTCTGCTGGCCCGGGTCGGCGAAGTGTTCGCCGATCTGGGGCTTTCACTGCACGGCGCGCGCATTTCCACCATCGGCGAACGGGTTGAAGACTTGTTTATCCTGGCGGACGGCGATCGGCGAGCCTTGAATGCCGAGACGCGCAGAAAGTTGGAACAACGGTTGACAGAGGCCCCTCAATCCAAACGATAAAATGTGATATACCCATCATCTTGCAAACGGCAGCGTTGTTGGCTGCCCTTACTCACCCCAGTCACTAACTGACGTAAGTACTGGGGACTCGTGCGGCTGCCGCCTAACCGCCACTCGAAATCTTTTGGGTAAACAAGTAACCTTTAGCTAAACATTATCAGGACGAGAACAGAATGCAGCAATTACAGAACGTTATTGAAAGCGCCTTCGAACGCCGTGCAGACATCACGCCGGCAAACGTAGACAGCGTCACGCGCGAAGCGGTAAACCAGGTCATCGGCCTATTGGACAGCGGCGCGCTGCGCGTGGCCGAAAAGATCGACGGCCAGTGGGTCACGCATCAATGGCTGAAGAAAGCGGTGCTGCTCTCTTTCCGCATTAATGACAACATCGTGATGGACGGTGCCGAAACCCGCTATTACGACAAGGTGCCAATGAAGTTTGCCGACTACGACGAAGCGCGTTTCCAGCAAGAGGGCTTCCGCGTTGTGCCACCGGCCAGCGTACGCCAGGGCGCGTTTATCGCACGCAATACCGTATTGATGCCGTCCTATGTCAACATCGGTGCTTACGTTGACGAAGGCTCGATGGTCGATACCTGGGCTACCGTCGGCTCTTGCGCACAGATCGGTAAAAACGTTCACCTGTCCGGCGGCGTCGGCATCGGCGGCGTACTGGAACCGTTACAGGCCAACCCGACCATCATTGAAGACAACTGCTTCATCGGCGCACGCTCGGAAGTGGTCGAAGGCGTGATCGTCGAAGAAGGCTCGGTGATCTCCATGGGGGTTTACCTCGGCCAGAGCACCAAGATTTACGATCGCGAAACCGGCGAAGTGCATTACGGTCGCGTACCGGCCGGCTCGGTGGTGGTTTCCGGCAACCTGCCATCGAAAGACGGTTCCTACAGCCTGTACTGTGCGGTCATTGTGAAGAAAGTGGACGCCAAAACGCGCGGTAAAGTCGGTATTAATGAGTTATTACGCACTATCGACTAAACTTGAACGGCGGGTGATTCACCCGCTATTTTTTTGCCTTGATGCCAGTCACAGTCGCAGTACCGTCTTTTCACCATAATAAACCGTGAAATAAACACCATTAGAGGGGCGCTGTATGTACGATAACTTGAAAAGCTTGGGTATAAATCAACCGGAAGATGTCGATCGTTATAGCCTGCGACAGGAAGCCAATAACGATATTCTCAAGATTTATTTCCGCAAGGATAAAGGCGAGTTCTTCGCCAAGAGCGTGAAATTCAAATATCCACGTCAGCGCAAAACCGTGGTGGCGGACAACGCAGGACAGGGTTACAAGGAAATCCACGAGATCAACCCGAACCTGCGCTATGTGATCGACGAACTGGACCAGCTGTGCCAACGCGATCAGGTCGAAGTCGATCTGAAACGCAAGATCCTGGAAGATCTGCGTCATCTGGAAGGCGTGGTCTCGAACAAAATCGCCGAGATCGAATCCGATCTGGAGAAGTTGACCCGCGGTAAGTAAAAATTATAGCCCTCTGGTTATTCGAGGGCTAGTTTCACCAGCTATAACCGAGTATTGGCAATGACGGTTAAATGATGCACCGTCGACGCTGACAAATTTACCCTTTCCTTTACATCAAAGCCGGTTAATCATATATCGCGTCACAACGTTATTTCCATGCCATAAACCACGCTCTGTTTTATGACCAGTACTCCACTGGCAATCGATATACCGTGGGATATTTCTTAGCGAAAAAACATACGCCAGTTAACGATAAAAATATCCGTTGTTTTTATATATTTGAATTAATCAGCCTATTATTTCCCATTCCTCTAGGTTATATATTTTACTCAATCAACTCACTACTGAATATACATTGAAAGCAACTCTTATTTATGTCGCCACCTCGATGATAGCTATACATTATTTATGTGATAGAACAAAAAGAAAATAAAGAGCATGCAGCAGCTCAAGCCTGATCAAATTGGCCTTGTCCGCGGTGGAGATACCGATTCTGGCTATGAAGGCCGCGGTTATTCAGCGGTCACGAGTGATACAACACCGGGAGCAATTGCAGGTGGTTGCCGTTCAAGGTTTACCTGGTGGAGCAGCGGGTGTTGGAATAGGAGCTGGCGTGATTGAAGCGACTCGATTTTATAATATAAATTGTGGTGATAATAATTCAGGAACACTGGGTGGGAATTCGAGTCGCCACAGCGTTAATGGACAATGCCGCGGGTAATTCAAGTTCAGAATAAATTAAGGCGCGAATCATGGATTAACGCGCCTTTTTTATTATTTCAGCAACGTGCCCCAGTGCTCTACCCAAGGGCAGGACACCACTTCCGGTTCCGGCTGTTCTATGGCGTCAATTTCCAGCATCTCGCCTATCCGGGTCGCGCCCTGCTCTTGCAACAGTGCATCAAACGCCCGACCGGCGCCACAGAAGTTATCGTAGCTGCTGTCACCGAGAGCGATCAGGCCATATTTCAGTTCCGGTTGAAAACCAACCTCATCGCGAATGGCAGCAAACAGCGGTGCGATGCTGTCCGGCAAATCGCCTTGTCCGGTCGTTGAGGTAATCACCAGCGCATAATGCTGGCGATAATACTGCCAGGCTTCGAGCGTGCCTTCTTCGAACAGCTTGACCTCGTGGCCCTGCTCGCCAAGGATAGTTTCCGCTTCTTCCGCTACCAGCAAAGCATTGCCATACACCGTTCCAACGAAAATACCGACCTGAGCCATCGCTCCAACTCCCTTCCTGAACTGTAAAAAATTACCGGCTATCCTGACCGCTCGCGGTTGGAAACTCAACCCCGGCAAGCTCGGGTAGCACAGATAGCCAGCCAAACTGTGACATTACCCGCTGCCAGGTGTCATCCCAGCGCGCGGAAATGCATAACGGCTGGCCGGTCACCGGGTGTGTGAATTGCAAATGGCTGGCGTGCAGCATCAGCCGCGAACTGCCAAAATGCTGTGCCATACCGCGATTTTGCCGCAGGTCACCGTGCTTGCTGTCGCCGATAATCGGATGGCGCAGGTGCGTCATATGGCGCCGCAACTGATGTTTACGCCCGGTTTCCGGCTGCAGCTCCATCAGACTGTAGCGTGCGCTGTCATAACGGCCAATCGCCACCGGCATTTCGACCTGTGCCAGCGGCCGATAATGCGTGACCGCCGGCTGCGGCTCCTTGTCCTGCTCGGCAAACTTATCGGCAATCTTGTCCCTTTCCTGGGTCAGTGGATAATCCAGCCGCGCGCCTTGCGTAACAAAACCACGCACCACCGCATGATAGGTTTTCTGCACCTGATGCTGCTCAAACTGCTGTGACAGCAGGTGGGCCACCTCGCTGGATAGCGCCATCAGCAACACGCCGGAGGTCGGGCGGTCGAGACGATGCACGGTGAACACGTGCTGGCCAATTTGATCGCGCACGGTTTGCATCACGAAGACCGTTTCACGGCTGTCGAGCCAGCTGCGGTGCACCAGCCAACCTGCCGGCTTGTTTACCGCTACCAGGTATTGATCCTGATAAAGAATTTCAAGCATTAGCCGGGCTCTTTATTCAGCGTATTGTCCAGACGCTGCAACAGCACCAGCAGCGGCAGACAGTTTGGCTGCTTGTCTTTCAGCGCTTCCTCGAAATACGGCGTAATGGCAAAGCGGGTCGGCAACGGCGCACCGGCGTCCAGCAACGCATACATCCGCGGCAACAGCACCCATTGCAGCCACTCTTCCGCCAACATGCTGTCGACGCAAAATGGCTCGGTGCTGCTGAACGC
Organism: Serratia odorifera; assembly: GCF_900635445.1. Lineage (NCBI taxonomy): Bacteria > Pseudomonadati > Pseudomonadota > Gammaproteobacteria > Enterobacterales > Yersiniaceae > Serratia > Serratia odorifera. Next base: position 2,609,350 of record NZ_LR134117.1, on the reverse strand, counting down.
TTCAGGCGCAGGCGGCGACACCTGCCACAACGCCAAATCCCGCATGGATTGTTCTATCGCCTGCAAATCGTGGCGAACCTGATTTTGTATACTCATCTGCATTCCCGATCCGGTTAAACCATGGTAATCAGCGCGCTGGCTGAAAGGCGGCAGAGCATAGCATTTAACCTGTTATAGCCCAAATGCCAATGTCGAGCGTCGCCAGGGGAAATTTCATCTGGTGGCGTTCAGCGGCGCACGGCACAATAGATGCCCAAATACACCCACAAGATGAAACTCATGTCGCTTAACATCTCAACCAAACCTCACGCCACCCCGGGCAAGGCGATGCTGGCCTCGGTGACGGGCTACGCCATGGACGGCTTCGATCTGCTTATCCTGGGCTTTATGCTGCCGGTGATCTCCAGCGAACTGGGGCTGAGCTCATCAGAAGCTGGTTCACTGGTGACCTGGACACTGATTGGTGCGGTGCTGGGCGGAGTGATCTTCGGTCATCTGAGCGACCGCTTCGGCCGGATCCGCGTTTTGACCATCACCATCCTGATGTTTTCATTGTTCACCGGCTTGTGCGCGGTCGCGGTCGGTTACTGGGATCTGCTGGCTTATCGGACGCTGGCAGGCATCGGTCTGGGCGGCGAGTTCGGCATCGGCATGGCGCTGATCGCCGAAGCCTGGCCGGCAGAAAAACGCAATCGTGCATCGGCCTACGTCGGTATGGGCTGGCAACTCGGCGTGCTGGCTGCCGCCTTTCTCACGCCGCTGCTGCTAACGCATATCGGCTGGCGCGGCATGTTCCTCGTCGGTTTGCTGCCGGCGCTGGCGTCCTTCCTGATCCGTCGAACCATGGGCGAACCAGAAGAGTTTGCCCGTAACAAAAGCGACGACACGCCGCTCTCCTTTACCCAGCGACTCAGGCTGCTGTTCAGGGATCGCGCCACCGGTCGCGCCAGCATCGGTATTTTTATTCTTTGTTCGGTGCAAAACTTCGGTTATTACGGCTTGATGATATGGATGCCGACCTATCTGGCCAAAAACTTTGGCTTCTCGTTAACCAAATCCGGTATCTGGACCGCCGTTACGGTCATCGGTATGACCTTCGGTATCTGGCTGTTCGGCGTGCTGGCCGATCGCTTCGCGCGCTGGAAGATCTTTGTGGTTTACCAAATTGGCGCGGTGGTGATGGTGGTCTGTTACGCACAGCTCAGCGATCCGCTGTTGATGCTGTTCGCCGGTGCGGTGATGGGATTGTTTGTTAACGGCATGATCGGCGGCTATGGCGCATTGATTTCAGACATCTATCCAGTACAGGTGCGCGCCACCGCACAGAACATATTGTTCAACCTGGGGCGTGGCGTCGGCGGGCTTGGGCCTTTGGTGATTGGCGCGTTGGTGACGCAGGTCTCCTTCACCGCGGCCATCACACTGCTGGCAGTCATCTATCTGTTGGATATCTACGCCACACTGTGCCTGCTGCCGAAAAAGCACGGCAATGGCGATACCCTGGGGGCAATTGGCTGATCCGCAGGCCATGCCGGCCAACGGCATGGCGCCCGCTGAGCTATGACGGGCAAAAAAATTGGGGGCACTGCGTTAACAGTGCCCCCGGTTCGTTTTATAGCTATCCCGCTACGCAGTGTGCTCCCTGCTCAATCCTTGAAAACTTTTCCTTCGGCCATCCTGACCAGACAATCCTTGCCGTATTCCTTTAAACGTCAGCCTGACGAGGTTCCGTGGTCTTCCTGACCCGCCGACCATCCTGTGCCGGTTCTCAATCTCCATCCTGGAGGTGTCCCTGGTTTCATGCCTGAAACATCCTGAGCATCATCCTGACGCCATCCCTGTCACTCTTCACTGAGTGCATCCACTTCTTCATCCTGAAGCCTGCATCATCCTGACGCATCCTGCTCCAACCATCATCCATCCGGTAGGCATAAGATCGCCTAATTCCATGCGGATCACAAGGGCTTGTAAAAGCATTACGTCAAAAATTGCGCCAAGAGTTATCTTAAGAGAAAGTTAACTATTTGATACACCTGGCAATAAATCAAATTTTGCGTTAACGCGATATGAAATTAAAAGCGATCTCGCACAACTCTTGTGAGAGATCTCTCACACGGCACGGCACGATTTAACCTCAGTCGCGCAATGTTGGCCGCAATGCATCCAAAAAATTGCCCAGACTGGCCGCCAACAAGGTACGCTTATCGCTGCCAAACTGTTCAAGCACCACGTTGCCGCTGACGTTGCACAGCGACACCACGGCCATCTCGGAGTCGGTAGTGGCTAAAAACAGCGTCGGCGACAGTTTCAGGCGCTTTTGCGTCACCAAATGGCCGATCAGGTTTTCCTGCAGGCGAATAAAGTCCTCGTCGCTCCATACCTGCAAAAGACAAAGCTGGTGCTCGCCGAACTGCGCGCTCATATCGCCAGCGAATTGCCGGGTATAAAAAGCGTGGATGTCCGGTTGCAAACGCAACGCCATTGCCGTTTCGACCTTTTCCAGCGTCGCGTCGGCAGGCGTGAACGGCTGCGGCAGCCACAACACCGCGTCCTCACGGTTTTCAACGATGCATGGCGAAGCAACGCCATACAGTTCGCAGCTTGCCGGCGCATGACCGCGCTCCTGCTGCCAAAGCGCCACATAGCGCTGGGTAAATTCACGCAGGGCGTGCGTTACTTGATGATCCATATTTCCTCTCGCATACGCTAAACTGGCTGCCATTGTACCTCGCTAACTTTAAGGTGACAGCAGATGTCCTCTCATCAAGATCATCAGGCATTATCGGGCCTGACGCTCGGCAAGCCGACGGCCTATCACGACCACTATGACGCGGCGCTGCTGCAACCGGTGCCACGCAGCATGAACCGTGAACCTCTGGGCCTGTATCCGGACAACCTGCCGTTCCATGGTGCAGACATCTGGACACTGTACGAACTCTCCTGGCTGAACAACAACGGTCTGCCGCAGGTTGCCGTGGGAGAAATCAGCCTCGATGCCGCCAGCGTGAACCTGATCGAGTCCAAAAGCTTTAAGCTGTACCTTAATAGCTTCAACCAGACGCGCTTTGCCGACTGGGAAACGGTGCGCAACACCCTGCAACGCGATCTGGCCGCCTGCGCGCAAGGCGGCATCGAGGTGGCACTCTACCCGCTGGATCGGCTGGAAGGTCAGCCTATCGCTGGTTTGCGCGGCGAATGCATCGATCGGCAGAACATCACCATCGACAACTATCAGTTCAACGCCGATTATCTGCAAAATGCCGCCGGCACGCAGACGGTAGAAGAAACGCTGGTCAGCCATCTGCTGAAGTCGAATTGCCTGATCACCAATCAGCCGGATTGGGGTTCGGTGCAGATCTGCTATCGTGGCCCGCAGATCGATCGCGAAGCATTGCTGCGCTATTTAGTGTCGTTCCGCCATCATAACGAGTTCCATGAACAATGCGTTGAACGTATCTTCAATGACATCATGCGTTTTTGCCAACCGCAGCAGCTGTCGGTCTATGCACGTTATACCCGCCGTGGCGGGCTGGACATCAATCCGTGGCGCAGCAATGGGCAATTTTCACCGTCACATGGCCGTCTGGCACGCCAATAATGCGAAGCGCTGCTCAACAACTGAGCTAACGGTAGCGTTACGTTGGTAAAAATCAGGGGACAGCGGTAAGGTTAAATAAGGACCAGCGCAGCAAAGCGCCCCTTGGCGTGCAAAGTGACAGCCTTACCGCCGTGTGCGAAAAGCCCATTTACAATAATCGATGCTGTTCTGCTGCCGTATGGATTACTACCGCCCCATATTGGGTGCAAAGGAGTTACCTTGATTACACATATCAGCCCACTTGGCTCGATGGATTTGTTGTCGCAGTTGGAAGTCGACATGCTGAAGCGCACTGCCAGCAGCGACCTGTATCGTTTGTTCCGCAACTGTTCGCTGGCGGTGCTGAACTCCGGCAGCCAGACCGACAACAGCAAACAGCTGCTGTCGCGTTATGAAACCTTTGATATCAACGTACTGCGCCGCGAACGCGGGGTAAAACTGGAGCTGGTCAACCCGCCGGAGGAGGCCTTTGTCGACGGGCGCATCATTCGCTCGCTGCAAGCCAACCTGTTCGCCGTACTGCGCGATATCCTGTTTGTTCATGGTCAGTTGGTCAACGCCGGCCGCTTCCAGCATCTGAACCTGGAGAACTCCGCACATATCACCAACCTGGTGTTTTCCATTCTGCGCAACGCGCGCACGCTGCACCTCGACGAAGATCCAAACATGGTGGTGTGCTGGGGCGGCCACTCGATCAACCCGACCGAATACCTGTATGCGCGCAAGGTCGGTAGCGAGCTGGGTCTGCGTGAACTGAATATCTGCACCGGCTGCGGGCCGGGCGCCATGGAAGCGCCAATGAAAGGTGCAGCGGTCGGACACGCCCAGCAACGCTACCGCAACAGTCGTTTCATCGGTATGACCGAACCGTCGATCATTGCCGCCGAACCGCCTAACCCGCTGGTGAACGAACTGGTCATCATGCCGGATATCGAAAAACGTCTGGAAGCCTTTGTGCGTATCGCGCACGGCATCATCATTTTCCCAGGTGGCGTCGGTACGGCAGAAGAGTTGCTGTATCTGCTGGGTATACTGATGAATCCGGAAAACAGCGACCAGGTACTGCCGCTGATCCTCACCGGGCCGAAAGAAAGCGCCGATTACTTCCGCGTACTGGACGAGTTCATCATGAATACCCTGGGCGATGAAGCACGCCGCCACTACACCATTATCATTGACGATCCGGCCGAAGTGGCGCGCCAGATGAAACTGGCAATGCCGCTGGTGAAGGAAAACCGCCGTAATACCGGTGATGCCTACAGCTTTAACTGGTCAATGCGCATCGCCCCCGATCTGCAATTGCCGTTTGAGCCGACCCATGAAAACATGGCCAATCTCAACCTGTCGCCGGAGCAGCCGCCAGAAGAACTGGCTGCCGCCCTGCGCCGTGCGTTCTCCGGCATCGTCGCCGGCAACGTAAAAGAAAATGGCATTCACGCCATCGAGCAGTTTGGTCCTTACAAACTGCACGGCGATCGGCAGATGATGAAACAGATGGACAGCCTGCTACAAGGGTTTGTCGCCCAGCATCGCATGAAGCTGCCGGGCAGCGCCTACGTGCCCTGCTACGAAATCATTGCCTGATCCCCCTCCCCTGGGCGGCGCGAGCCGCCCACTTTAATTAGTGTAAATGTCATGCCCATATCCTTGCTTATTGTCGACGCGCTAAACCTGATCCGCCGCATCCATGCGGTACAGGGATCGCCATGCGTCGATGCCTGTCGCCACGCCTTGCGCCAGTTGATTCAGCACAGCAGCCCGAGCCACGCGGTGGCGGTGTTTGATGAGGACGATCGCAGTGACAGCTGGCGGCATCAGTTATTACCGGACTATAAGGCCGGGCGCTCGCCAATGCCGGAAAACCTGCAACAGGAAATGCCACAGCTGCGTCAGGCGTTCGAAGCCCTCGGCGTAGCCTGCTGGCATTCAGCGGGTAATGAGGCTGACGATCTGGCCGCTACGCTGGCGGTAAAAGTTGCGGCCGGCGGCCATCAGGTCACCATCGTCTCTACCGACAAAGGCTATTGCCAACTGCTGTCGCCCAAGGTGCAGATCCGCGATTACTTCCAAAAACGCTGGCTGGATATGCCGTTTGTGCAGCAGGAGTTCGGCGTGTTGCCGCAGCAGTTGGCGGATTACTGGGGATTGGCGGGGATTGGCAGCAGCAAAATACCGGGCGTCGCCGGCATCGGACCTAAAACGGCGGTGCAATTGCTGCAACAGGCGGGGAGTCTGGATGGCGTCTACCAACAGCTGGCGGCCATCCCGGAAAAATGGCGCAGCAAACTGGAACAACATCGCGAGATGGCTTACGTGTGCAAGCAAATCGCCACCCTGCGCACCGATCTACAGCTTAACGGCAACCTGCAACAGCTGCGACTGCCCGAACGCTGACCGGCATCCCCCCTGAAGGCGGCGGAGGGATTAGCGCGTCATGGTGGGCTGATTGGCGGGCAGCCGACAGCGCGCCCCCCGCCAACCCGGGGATTAACGTTCGTCGCGACGACCAGGGATCGCCGACCACATACGACGCACATGCACCGTCACTTCCTCACGATCGTGATACAACTGCTTGGCATGCACTTCAGCGCTGATATCCGCTGCCGCAAGCGCTTCACGGATGCTCTGCAAATTCTGCGAAACCTCTTCGTAACGCTTTTTCATTGGCAGTTTCAGGTTGAAGATTGCTTCGCGGCACCAGCCTTTGACCAGCCACTGGATCATTAAACTGGTCACCTTGGCCGGTTTCTCCACCATGTCGCACACCAGCCAGTATACCTTGCTGCTGGTAGGCTCGAAGCGGAAGCCATCGGCACGGTGGTGGGTCACCTGACCGGTATCCATCAGGCTTGGCGCCATCGGGCCATTATCCACCGCATGCACCATCATGCTGCGCTTCACCAACTGATAGGTCCAACCGCCAGGGCAGGCGCCCAGATCGACCGCATGCATACCGCTGGCCAACCGTTCGTCCCACTCATCGGCGGGAATGAAGACGTGAAAGGCCTCTTCCAGCTTCAGCGTAGAACGGCTCGGCGCATCGGACGGGAACTTCAGCCGTGGAATGCCCATATAAAACGGCGAGTTGTTATTGCTGTAGGAATAGCCGACGTAGCAACAGCCCGGCGCAATAAAGAATACGTGCACCACCGGCCGCGTTGGGTTCTCACGCGCCATCAGCACCTTTTGTTCGCGCATCGCGGCGCGCAGCGGCACCGTCAATTTACGGCAGAACTTCATCAACTCTTTACTTTCGTTGGTATCCGCCACCTCAACCCGCAGCTCGCCACCGCGATCGACCACGCCCATCAGCATACCGACAATCGGTGAAACCCGATCTTCAGGCGGCAGATCGCGCAGCAGTTCGCCAACCACCACCAGCTGACGGGCAAAAATCAGCTCGCGGAATGGAATTTCTTTTGCCAGACGGTCAGCGTCGTCCGGTTGATAGCACTCAAACAGCACATAGCCGCTGTTTTCCTTCACCCGTGCAAAACCAAAAATCTCCAGTTGCGCGGCTTTGTCGGTAATTTCCGCCGCACACTCTTTTTCAAAGCCGGGACGGCAGTACAACGCAATCTTATTCATGGCGCTCGGCCTTTTTCCCCAGACGCAACGCGCCAATCAACATCAATGCCCAACCGATCAGGAAGCACACGCCGCCAACCGGCGTGATATACACCCAGACCTTCAGGTGCGACAGCGCCAGACAATACAGGCTGCCGCTGAACAACACGGTGCCGAGCGCCAACAGCGCTCCGCTCCAGTAAAACCACAGGCTGACGCGACGTTGCATCGCCACCGCCAGCGCCAGGATCGCCAACGTATGGAACCCCTGGTAATCAAGACCGGTACGGATCCACGCCATTTCATTGGCGCCGAGGGTACCCGTCAGTACGTGTGCGCCAAACGCCCCCAGGGCGACAAACACAAAGCCGCTGATGGCGGCGAAAATCAGCATTGAACGACTTGTCATCGTTATTTACCTTTATTAAAGAAACCAGCCGCCGTCAGGCCGCGGCCAATTTATTGTTCATAGCGAAAGCGGAACTTTTCCTGTTCGCTGGCTGCTCGCGCCAGTATCCATTGGCGAAAGGCGGCTATTTTACCCAGTTCTGCCTGGCTGTCATGACATACCAGATAAAAAGCATTTTTGCTGACCAGCACATCATTAAACGGACAGACCAGACGGCCGGCTTCAATCTCGCTTTGCGCCATCACGTTATTGACCAACGCAACGCCTTGCCCGTGCACCGCCGCCTGTACCACCATGGCGCTGTGGCTGAAGATCGGGCCTTGCTGCACATTAATGTGCTGTAAGCCCAACTGGCGGGTATAGGCCAGCCAGTCGCGGCGTGAAGTATCATGCAGGAGCGTATGATAAGCCAGATCGTCCGGTGATTTTAATGCATGATCGCCGGTCAACAGGCTGGGTGAACACACCGGCAGTAAATATTCGGCATATAAACGCTCGGCGCGCAGGCCTGGCCAGTTGCCGCGCCCATAGAAAATAGCCACATCCACATCGTCGGCCAGCTTGTCCTCTTCACGGTCCACCGCCTGAATGCGTACGTCGATGCCCGGATAAGCTGAGTTAAAGCCGGACAGGCGCGGTACCAGCCACTGAATGGCAAAACTGGGCGGCAAACTGACGGTCAGCGCCCCTTTGGCGCTGCGTGCCTGCAGCTTGCGCGTCGCCTCATTGATCGACGAGAAAATCTCCTTGATATCCAGATAGTAACTTTGCCCTTCTTCGGTCAGCAACAGCGAACGGTTGCGGCGCCGAAACAGTTTCAGGCCAAGGAAGTCCTCCAGCGACTTGATCTGGTGGCTTACCGCGGCCTGGGTCACGAACAGCTCTTCTGCCGCTTTGGTAAAACTCAGGTGCCGTGCTGCCGCATCAAACACCCGCAGCGCATTAAGAGGAGGTAAACGTTTAGACATGAATTAGCTACTTTTGTGTAACAACTTCCGAGTGACTCAGCCAGGAAATCGGGCTGCGTTGAACGGCAGGTTTCAGGCTCGTTTCCGTGAACCAATGCCATTAGTTTTTTTAATCCGAGGCATTATAATTTGTCCGTTGAGCATGCGCCAGCAAATACCTATAGTGGCGGCACTTCCCGGGCCGGAACGAAAAGGAATTGGGTGTCGAGGACGCCGATGAACTTTTGGCTTGTGGTTGTGATGTTGTGTTTGCAAATTGTCCGGCAATCCGGACGTGGTAGCTAAGCTACTGTTTTTTCACTTCCTGTACATTTACCCTGTCTGTCCATAGTGATTTTATGCAGCACCGCAAACGTTGCGGTGCTTTTTTTTATCTGGCGTTTACCGATCGCTTTCTGCCAGTTCCTTCACTTCTGCGCGGTTAATCTGCTGTTCCACGCCGTTGGCATCTTTGTAACTGATCATCCCGGTGTCATCATCAACCTGTGGTTTTCCATCAGCAACAATGGTTCGTCCATCATTGGTATGCATCACATAATTACTGGAACAGGCTGCCAGCGTGAATGTAAGCATCAGGGCAGAGATTACTGCGGCTGTTTTCTTCATTGTGGACTCCTTGTAGATAAAAATGCTGAAAAAAACCTTTTAAATTAGTAAAGGAAAGGTTTCATATGCCACTAAACAGCATAACAAACTCACTGAAGAATGCCAGACAAGCGCGGCAATTGAACGGCATAACTTGTTACTTTCGGAAAAATAGGACAGGATCGTTGCTTGTCCCAGCCAGTGATAGCTTGTATGACGTCGTTTAACCCTTCACTTTTCCGCAGCCAGTTTCCTGCCCTTGCGCAGGCCGGCATTTATCTGGACAGCGCCGCTACCGCGTTGAAGCCGCTGCCGGTTATTGCCGCGACCCAGCAATTTTACGGCAATGACGCCGCCACCGTGCACCGCAGCCAGCATCGAGCAGCGCAGGATCTGACCGCCCGCTTCGAGCAGGCGCGCCAGCAAGTGGCAGGGCTTCTCAACGCGCCGAGCGCGGATGACATCGTTTGGACGCGCGGCACGACCGAAGCGATCAATCTGGTTGCGCAAAGCTACGCCCGCCCACGTTTGCAGCCCGGTGACAACATCATCGTCAGCGAAGCCGAACACCACGCCAATCTGATCCCCTGGCTGATGGTGGCACAGCAGAGCGGTGCACAGGTGGTGAAGCTGCCGTTGGGCGCCGACTATTTGCCCGATCTGAGCAAGCTTCCCCTATTGCTGAACGAAAACACCCGTCTGCTGGCGCTGGGGCAAATGTCCAACGTCACCGGCGGCTGCCCGGATTTGTCACTGGCCATTCGCCTGGCACACGCGGCCGGGGCAAAAGTGATGATCGACGGCGCTCAGGGTATCGTGCATTGCCCGGCCGACGTTCAGGCGCTGGATATCGACTTTTATGCCTTTTCCGGCCATAAACTGTATGGCCCGACCGGCATCGGCGTGCTGTATGGTAAAAGTGAACTGTTGGCGGAAATGGCGCCATGGCAAGGCGGCGGTAAAATGCTGACCGACGTGTCGTTCGACGGTTTTACACCGCAAAAGCCCCCTCATCGCTTTGAAGCCGGCACGCCGAATATCGCCGGCGTGCTGGGGCTGTCCGCCGCGCTAAGCTGGCTGGAAAGCCAAAGCAGAGATCTGGCCGAACTCTACAGCCGAGAACTGGCGGCCAGCGCCGAACGGCGGCTGGCGCAGCTGCCGGGGTTTCGCAGTTTCCGCTGTTCGGATGCCAGCCTGCTGGCGTTTGACATCGCCAATCTGCATCACAGCGACATCGTCACCCTGCTGGCGGAACAGGGGATCGCGCTGCGCGCCGGTCAGCATTGCGCACAGCCATTAATGGCGGCGCTCGGCGTCAGTGGCACCCTGCGCGCTTCATTTGCACCGTACAATACACCACAGGACGTCGACGCGCTGGTCAACGCGCTGACCAACGCCATCGATCTGCTGGCGGATTAATCGCTTATGACATACGGAGACAGCATGCTTGCCCCTCATCCCTTTGGCCGTGACATCAGTGCGCAAACGCTGATCGACACCTTCACCGCGTTCAAGCAGTGGGAAGACCGCTATCGACAGTTGGTGTTGCTGGCAAAACAGTTACCGCCGCTGCCGCAGGACTTACGCGGTGCAGAACAGGAACTGAGCGGCTGTGAGAACCGGGTGTGGCTTGGCCATCAGTTACTGGCAGACGGCACGCTGCACTTTTATGGCGACAGCGAAGGCCGTATTGTGCGCGGCCTGCTGGCAGTGTTACTCACCGCAGTGGAAGGCAAAACGCCCGCGCAGATCCTGGCGAGCGATCCGCTGGCATTGTTCGAACAACTTGGGCTGCGCGCCCAGCTCAGCGCAACCCGCGCCAGCGGCCTGGCTGCACTGGCCACCGCTGTCAAAGAGATTGCCGCGCGTTATGCCTGACGCGCAGCCTTGGCCAGCATTTTCTTCAGGGCGTGAGATACCGCCACAAAGCCAAAGGTAGCGGTGACCATGGTCGCCGCACCGAAACCGGCGCTGCAATCCATGCGCTTGGGTCCCTCAGCGGTACTGCGCGAGGCGCACACCGTGCCATCCGGCTGCGGATAAACCAGCGGTTCACTGGAAAATACGCAGTCGATCCCCAGCTTACCCTTGCTGTTTTTCACCACCTTGAAGTCGTTCTTCAGGCGTTCACGCAGCTTGGCCGCCAGCGGATCCTGAATGGTCTTCGCCAGATCGGCCACCGCGATCTGCGTCGGATCGATCTGCCCACCCGCGCCGCCGGTGGTCACCACCGGGATCTTGTAGCGCCGGCAATAGGCCAGCAACGCCGCTTTGGGTCGCACGCTGTCGATAGCGTCAATAACATAGCTGAAATTGTTCGTCAGCAGTTCAGCCACATTGTCCGGCGTAATAAAGTCATCGATGCAGGTCACCCGGCATTCTGGGTTGATCGCCAGAATACGTTCCGCCATCACCTCGGTTTTTGATTGGCCGACGTGCTGTTTCAGCGCATGGATCTGGCGGTTGGTATTGGTCACGCACACATCATCCATATCGATCAGGGTAATGGCGCCAATCCCGGTGCGCGCCAGCGCTTCCGCCGCCCACGATCCCACACCGCCGATGCCAATCACGCAGACGTGCGCCTGGGCAAACAACGCCAGCGCCTGCTGGCCATACAAACGCGCCGTACCGCCAAAACGTTGTAGATAGGCTTCTGAATAAGGTGTGGTGCTCATAACGCTTTATTTACCTTGGGCCGCTCGCCGGGCTAACGGCGAAGGCTGTTGATTATGCAAATGACAAGGGCCGGAAAATCCGGCCCTTGCGGGTCTGGAACGCGCTGCGTCGCGCTTTAACGGGTTACCAGCAGCGAGCCGCTCTGATTGGCTTTTGGCTGGTAGGCGCTGAACAACGGCGCGCTGTTATTGCCGCCCTTCAACACCCAAACGCGACCATAGTGGTTGTAGTAGCCCGCCGAATGGCCGGCTTCCGGGCCGATCCCCTGGTACATGTCAAAGTGCTGACCTTTGATGGCACCGCCAACGTCCAACGCCACCATCAGGCGCATCTCGTATTTTCCCGTGAATTTACCCTTGTTGTCCAGTAAAGGCACTTCCGCCAGCAGCGTGGTGCCGGCAGGAATTAACGAACGGTCGGAGGCCACCGAGGCTTTGGCGATCAGCGGCACCGCGCTGGCGCCCTTCACCGGCGCGAAGGACTCAGGGCGGAAGAACACGAACGACGGGTTCTGTTCCAGCAGTTCGCGCACTTCCGCTTCGCTATGGCTGTCAGCCCATTGGCGGATCGCCTGCATCGACATGTCCGGCTTGGCCACTTCGCCACGGTCGATCAGCACCTTGCCGATGCTGCGGTAAGCGTGGCCGTTCTTGCCGCCATAGCCAAAGAACACCAGGGGCTGGCCGTTACCGAAGTCGACATAACCGCTGCCCTGCACTTCCATCATAAAGTTGTCCATCAGGGAGTTGGTATAGGCAATGATATAGCGGTCATCAAGCGCGCCACTGTAGATACCGGCGCGATCCGGCAGGCGGCCGCGGCCTTTTGGCGGCATACGATAAAGCGGGTAGCGGAACTCGCCCTGTTGGGTGTAGCGCGCCTGCAATACCGGGGTATAGTAGCCGGTAAACTGAACGTTGCCGTAGTTGTCTACCCCTTCCATCTGGTAGGCATTCAAACCGAACTGGCTCAGCTGGCGCGTATCGGCACCGGAGGCCATCCAGCTCTGCACCGCCTGATAGGTACTGTTGTTGCGATTGAATAATGACGGCGACGCGTACTGAATTTCCATCAATTGATCTGAATAATCTTTGGCATTGACCGGTACGCCGCGGGCATTGGGCTGATTAACCAACTCCAGCGATTGCTCCAGCCGCCCATCCTTATATTGCTGACCGCGATCGGTCGGCTTTGACGAACAGCCTGCCAGCACCGCTACTACCGTCACCACTAACCCGCCCAGCAGGTATTTGCCCCAACGTCCTTTCATCGCGCACTCTCTTAGACAGATATAATTTGTCCCAACATATCTCGAAAGATGAGGGATATGACGGCAAAACGATAACAAACGGCCATGGATAAAGGAATCGCCTGCCAACAAAAAAGTCGCCACCGGCAGGTTGCTAAAAAATCGGCAGATTGCGGGTAAAATCAGCAATAAAATGGCTTTCATTCAATTATCTGCAAAAAGGGGTTGCATCATAAATCATGGAGAGTATAGTGCGCTTCCATCGGACGCGGGGTGGAGCAGCCTGGTAGCTCGTCGGGCTCATAACCCGAAGGTCGTCGGTTCAAATCCGGCCCCCGCAACCAACCGATACCGTACCAGCGGTATCAGATAACAGGGTTGGCTTCGATAAGGCAGTAGACGGACGCGGGGTGGAGCAGCCTGGTAGCTCGTCGGGCTCATAACCCGAAGGTCGTCGGTTCAAATCCGGCCCCCGCAACCAACTGATATCATACCGTGATATCCATGCCAGACAGTAATGCATCAAGACGGACGCGGGGTGGAGCAGCCTGGTAGCTCGTCGGGCTCATAACCCGAAGGTCGTCGGTTCAAATCCGGCCCCCGCAACCAATTTGATGACCATAATCAAGCACCTTAACGGGTGTTTTTTTATGTCTGGAATTCCCCTCCCCAGGCGTTAATCACGCCGGACCACGCAGCCCGGCGCGCGCACTCAACGCCTGGCCAGCGCACCACCGTTGGCAAAGTAAGCCTTGATACCCGCCAGAATCGACTCGGCCACCTGCTGTTGAAAACGGCTGGTTCGCAACTTGCGTTCTTCTTCAACGTTGCTGATAAAAGCCGTCTCGACCAGAATCGACGGGATGTCAGGCGCCTTTAATACCGCAAAACCGGCCTGATCGACTCGGTTCTTGTGCAGCCGGTTGATTTTCCCCATGCGGTTCAGCACTTCTTTGCCAAACTTCAGGCTGTCGTTAATGGTCGCGGTTTGCAGCAAATCGAACATGGTGTGGTCGAGATAGCGGTCGCCGCTTTTGCTGACGCCGCCAATTTGATCTGATTCGTTCTGCGTCTGCGCCAGAAACTTCGCCGCGGCGCTGGTCGCCCCTTTGGTCGACAACGCAAACACCGAGGAGCCGCGGGCGGCCCGGCTGGTAAACGCATCGGCATGAATGGAAACGAACAGATCGGCGCGTTGCTTGCGTGCTTTGGCCACCCTCACCTTCAGCGGGATAAACACGTCTTCATTACGCGTCATAAACACTTTCATGTTGGGTTCACGCTTGATCATGGTGCTTAAACGGCGGGCAATTTGCAGCACGATGTCTTTCTCGCGCGTTTTGTATTTGCCGATAGCGCCGGGATCCTCACCGCCGTGGCCCGGATCGAGCATAATGACAATTGGCCGATCGCGCCCGGCCTTGCCGGCCTGCGGCGCCTGAGTTGGTGCCGGCAACGTCCGTTCCAAATCCCCTTTATTGTAATCTTCCAGCAATGCCAATAGCGGATCATACTCTTCGCCGGACGACGATTTGGACGGATACAAGTCCAGCACCAGTCGGTTACGGTATTCCGCCACCGGCGACAGGGTAAACATGTGCGGGCTGACGCTTCGCTTTAATTCCAGCACCAGGCGCACGGTATTCTTGTCAAACTGGCCGACGCGTGCCTGTTTCAGATAAGGATCGGCAGTCTGTACCTGGCCGGCGATGCCCTTGAGGATACTATTGAGATGCACGCCTTCGATATCCACCACGATACGATCGGGGTTGGTCAAGGCAAACTGCTTGTACTTCAGTTCCTCGTTGGATTCGAGCGTCACGCGGGTATAGGTAGAGGAAGGCCAGACGCGCACCGCAATCACGTGCGACGAGGCGGCAAAACCGACGCGGCTCACGCTCAGCAACCAGGTTGCGGCAACCCCCTGCAACAGACGACGGCGACCCAGATTGTGATTAGCGTTTGACATGCGGCTCCAGCAAAAAAATCAGCTTAAAAAAGCACCATAAAGTGAGAATGGCAAAAACTTTAACGAATCCATCCAGCGCTGTCACCAGAAAATCCTTTTATGTTTTGTCAATTTATTAACGATTTAGCGGTGTTAGCGCCAAAAAACCAATAAATTCCCACTTGCCATCAGCGCAAAAAAAGAATAAAAATACAAAAATACCGTATAAATATGCAAAAAGAGGTTTGACCGTGAAGGAACGTAGTACAGAGCTGGTTCAAGGATTCCGTCACTCAGTCCCTTATATCAATGCTCACCGCGGCAAGACTTTTGTGGTCATGCTGGGGGGAGAAGCCATTGAGCATGAGAATTTCTCCAACATCGTCAACGATATCGGCCTATTGCATAGTCTGGGCATCCGGCTGGTGGTGGTCTACGGCGCGCGGCCGCAGATTGACGGCAACCTGGCGTTGCATAACCTGGAGCCAATTTATCATAAGCATACTCGCGTCACCGATGCGCCGACGCTGGAGCTGGTCAAACAGGCCGCCGGTTTGTTGCAACTGGACATCACTGCCCGGCTGTCGATGAGTCTGAACAACACGCCGCTGCAAGGCGCACATATCAACGTGGTCAGCGGTAACTTTATCATTGCCCAACCGCTTGGCATCGATGACGGCGTGGATTATTGCCACAGCGGCCGCATTCGCCGCATTGACGAAGAGGCGATCCATCGCCAGCTCGACAGCAACGCCATCGTGCTGATCGGCCCGGTTGCCGTTTCCGTTACCGGTGAAAGCTTTAATCTAACGTCGGAAGAGGTTGCCACCCAGTTGGCGATCAAGCTCAAGGCGGAAAAAATGATTGGCTTCTGCTCGTCCCAAGGGGTTAACGACGAGGAAGGCAATATCATTTCCGAACTGTTCCCCAATGACGCACAAAAGCGTATTGAGGAGCTGGAACAGAGCGGTGATTACCATTCGGGCACCGTACGTTTCCTGCGCGGCGCGGTGAAAGCCTGCCGCAGCGGCGTACGGCGCAGCCACCTGATCAGCTATCAGGAAGACGGCGCGTTAGTGCAAGAGCTGTTCTCACGTGATGGTATCGGTACACAGATCGTGATGGAAAGCGCCGAACAGGTGCGGCGCGCCACCATCAACGATATTGGCGGTATTCTCGAGCTGATTCGCCCGCTGGAACAGCAAGGCATTCTGGTGCGCCGCTCGCGTGAGCAACTGGAAATGGAAATCGACAAGTTCACCATCATCGAACGCGATAACCTGACCATCGCCTGTGCCGCGCTATACCCATTCCCGGATGAGAAAATCGGTGAAATGGCCTGCGTGGCTGTGCATCCGGACTACCGCAGTTCATCGCGCGGCGAAATGCTGCTGCAAAGAGTGGAAACGCAGGCGCGCCAGATGGGGCTGAAAAAACTGTTCGTACTGACCACGCGCAGCATTCACTGGTTCCAGGAGCGGGGTTTCACTCCGGCGGACGTCGAGGTGCTGCCAATGCAGAAACAGGCGCTGTATAACTACCAGCGCCGTTCGAAGATCCTACTGGCCGACCTATAGCCCACCACCGACCTTAGCCCAGCGGTGTCTCACTGGGCTGAGCTACCATCACCAACCGCTCCGCCAGCCCGCTGCGCCGCTGGGTTGGCGTGCGGATGGCGCTGTTGAGCACCTTTTCACTTGCATACAGCGACAGCTGCTGACGCGCGCGGGTAATGGCGGTATACACCAGTTCGCGCGTCAACACCGGCAGAAAGTGGTTGGGCAGTACCAGCACCGTATGGTCAAACTCTGAACCCTGAGACTTGTGCACCGTCATGGCAAAGGCGGTTTCATGAGCCGGCAAACGACTGGGTTGTACCGATTTGATATTGCCGTCCGGCAATTGGAAATGCACACGCAGTTCGCCGTTCTCCCCCGGCAGCGCAATGCCGATATCACCGTTAAACAGCCCCAACGCACTGTCGTTACGGCCAATCATCACCGGTCGACCACGATACCAGCGCCCGGCGGAAGCCAGGTTGCGACGAATCAGCCCCGCACGTTGCAACCCGCTTTCAATCCGCTCGTTCAGTCCGGCAACGCCAAAGGGTCCTTCCCGCAGCGCGCACAGCACCTGGAAGCGGCCAAATGCCGCCAGGATCTCGACCGCCGGCGCTCCGGCGGCGACCCGCTGGAGATAGTCGCGATAACCGGCCACACAGGCATCCAGCAACGCCTGATAATCCTCGGTTTCCACCAGCGGATAACCGGCAACGTCGCTAAAACTGCCGTTGAGCGCGGCCCAGGCTCGTTTGTTGTCGCCGGCATTCACCGCCATCGCCAGTTGACCAATGCCGGAATCGGCGTCAAAACGGTAACTCTTGCGCAGCAAACACAGGCTATCGCGTACCGCTGCGTCACCCTGCGCGCTCTGACCGCTCAATGTACAGCCCGTCAATTGTGCCAATTGTGCAGCGCGAGCGTCGCTATAGCCTTGCTCGGCAAAACGGCAGATATCTCCCAGCACCGCGCCTGCTTCCACCGAGGCCAGTTGATCGCGATCGCCAAGAAAAATCACCCTGGCGTGCGGCGGCAAGGCGGCGATCAGACGCGCCATCATCGGCAGATCGACCATCGACGCCTCATCCACCACCAACACGTCGAGATGCAGCGGATTGCCACGATGATAGCGCATGCGTTGGCTGTTCGGCTGTGCGCCCAGCAGGCGGTGCAGCGTTGCTGCTTCGGTGGGGAATAACGCCCGCTGTTCAGGGCTGAGCGGCAATTGTCGGCTGGCGCTGCCCAGTGACTCGGTCAGTCGCGCTGCCGCCTTGCCGGTTGGTGCTGCCAGTTGAATGCGCAAACGCGCGCCTTCGGCCAACTGCACCAATGCGGCCAGCAGTTTGGCCACGGTGGTGGTTTTACCGGTGCCCGGCCCGCCGGATATCACCGCGATGCGCCGGGTCGCGGCCACCGCCGCGGCAATTTTCTGCCAGTCCGGCGTGTCCGTTGCTGTACCGAACAGCTGGTCGAGGATCGCGCGCAGACGCTGAGTTTCGATAACCTGCGGTATGCTATCGCTGCTGATAAATGCCGCTACCTGGCCTTCACTTTGCCACATGCGCTGTAAATACAACCGCTGTTTTTGCAGCACCAGCGGCGTTGGCAGACTGCCGTCACTGACCGCCGGCGAGCTCAACAACCGTTGCCGCCAGTCATCCAGATCGGGCTGTCCTGCTGCCTGCCACACCGCCTGTGCCAATGCTGGTTGCCGCCCGTCGAACAGGTTCTCCGGCATCAGCTGTTGCAACAGCAGACAGACGTGCCCCGCACCGGCTTCCGCGCTGAGGCAAGCGGCGGCCAGCAGCATATCCGGTCGATCCGGCGGCGCTACCACCCGTGCGAACTGCACGTCCAGCGGGCGCAGTACGCCAAGCGTTGCCGCTTGCTGCAATAAATCGATCATTGCTCGGCCTCCGTTGCACGGGATACGCCGCTGAACAGCCGATCCATTCCCATGACCAGTTCACCGTCCGGACGGCAGGAAAAGATGCCGTTGCCAGGGTGTTCGGCAGCGACGCCGCGCAAAAACAGATAAATCACGCCACCAAAATGGCGCTGATAATCGTAATCCGCCAGACGGTGCCGCAGGTAACGGTGCAATGCCAGCGTGTAGAGCTGATATTGCAGGTCGTAGCGATGTTCGGCCATCGCCTGCGCCATTGCCGGCTGGGTATAGGCGCTGCTGTCCTCTCCCAACCAGTTGGACTTATAGTCCAGCAGGTAATACTTCCCCTGCCAGCAGAATACCAAATCGATAAAGCCCTTCAGCATGCCCTGCACCTGCTGAAAGTCCAGTGCAGGACAGCGGGCAGACAGCGGATCGTAACGTTTGGGTCAGCGCATCCAGCGCATCGGCGCGCAGCAGGTCACCTATCGGCAGGTAGAACTGCAACTCAGCCTGTTTGGCCTGCGGCGCCAGCATCGCCAGCGATACCCCGCTGTCGTTGAGCCGGGTGTGCAGCAAGACCTGCATCCAGTCCTGCAACACCGGCAGCCAATGGTCGTCATAGCCGTGCAAACGCAACTGCTCCAGCAGCCAGTCGGCGTCCAGCGGTTGGCTGAAATCCAGCGTTTCGAACAGGCTGTGCAAGAAGGTTCCGGGTGCCGCGCCGCGAGGAAAAGTATGCGGAGTAAGCGCCGGCTCACCGTCTGCGGCTTGCTCGCCGGCGGCATCCACATCCAGCCGCGGCAGCAGATCCTGGGTGATTCCCGCCGCCCCATGCTGTTGCAGACCGGTATAACTGGTGACTCGCCAGTAATCCTGTACCTGGCGAGTAAAGCGGCGGGCGGTCAGTTCGGCCGCTGCCTCGGCTTGCGCTTGCCACGGTTGCGGATCAGGCTCGTCCACCGGCGACAGCGCGACGCCGTCGCCGGTCAACTGTTGCAAACGTTGCTGCAGATAGCTGGCATCGCCGGCTTGCCCGGCCTGCACCAGATAGCCCAGTGCACTGCGGTGCAAATCGGTGTCGCCCTGCTTCTTGCGCGTCCCCTGAATCAACGGAGCAATGCCAATGCTGCAGTGATAGACCGAACGGGTCAGTGCGACGTACAGCAGGCGCAGATCTTCCGCCAACCGCTCTTCTTCGGCCCAGGCGAGGCTTTCTTCATTGGCATTAAGATCGAGCAATGCCTTGAAATTATTGCGATCGTGATACAGCACCTGTTGCTGCTGGCGGAAATTGCCGACAAACGGCAGCCAGACCAGCGGATATTCCAGCCCCTTGGACTTATGGATAGTGATCACCTGCACCAGGTGGCGATCGCTTTCCAGACGCAACTGTTGATTGTCCGACTGGCGGTTAGGCTGGGCAATCTGCTGCGCCAGCCAGCGCACCAGCGCATGTTCGCTGTCGAGCTGCGCGGAGGTTTCCTGCAACAGTTCACCCAGATGCATCACATCGGTCAGACGACGCTCGCCGCCGGGACTGGCCAGCAGGTTCTCCGCCAGATGACGGCGCGTCATGACTTCACGCAGCATCGGCAGTACGCCGCGCCGCTGCCAGTGGCTGCGATAGCCGTCAAATTCATTGACCAATAGATCCCAGGCACGTTCGTCATGGTTCAGCGCGTCCAGCGTCGGCGCGTCCAGCCCCAATAGTCCGGTCGCCATCGCGCTACGCAGCGTACGTTCCTGTTCAGGCGCCAATACCGCCTGCAAAAGCCACAGCAAATCCTTGGCCTCCGGCGTGTCAAAGACGCTGTCGCGGTTGGAAAGATACACCGACGGGATGGCCAATTGGCTCAGGGCATCGCGCACCAGCGCGGCTTCGGCGCGGCTGCGTACCAGAATGGTGATATCCGACGCCTGCACCGCACGGCGCTGTGCACCGTTAAGCAACCAGGCTTCACCGCGCTGGCCGGCGCTCAGCCAGTCACGGATCTGCGCCGCACACCAGCGCGCCATCATCTGTTGGTAATCACTTACTCCCACACCTTCGCCCTGCTGTAACCAAAAATGCAGCGCCGGCTGTACGGTCGCCTGGAGTTCGAACCCCAACCCCTGATTTTTAGCGGCAGCGGCCACGGCAACAAACGGGATCTGGCCAAACAGGAACGGCTGTCCAACCTGCGAAAACAGCTTATTGACGCTGTCTACCATGGCCGGAGACGAACGCCAGTTAGTCTCTAGCGTATAGTGGGCGCTTACCTCTGAGCGAGCACGCATATAGGTGAAAATATCCGCCCCGCGGAAGGCATAAATGGCCTGTTTGGGATCGCCGATCAGCAACAGACCACACTGTTCGCGTCCGACGTACAGCTTTTGGAAAATGCGATACTGCTGCGGATCGGTATCCTGAAACTCATCGATCATCGCCACCGGAAAGCGCTGACGAATCGCCTGCGCCAGCTGTTCCCCACCGGCGCTTTGTAACGCCGCATCCAGGCGACCAAGCAGGTCGTCAAAACCCAGTTCAGCGCGTTGACGCTTTTCCTGTTGGATTGAGGTGCGGATTTCGCTCAGCGCGCGCGCCATGATCAGATCACGCAGCGTCAGCGGTTGGTCAAACAGGCTATCGATGGCCACAAACAGCGGGTGTCGCGGTGGCTCGCCTTTTTTGGTTTTTTCCAGTAGCGTCGATTGGCGGAACTTTTCCAGCTCTTTCGGCAGTTGATAATCCTGGGTGGCCAATGCGCTCCATTCGCCAACCTTGCCCAGCCAGTTAGGTAAATGCTTACTGCTGTAGCTGCGTTTATCAACGCCGGAAGCGCTAATCAGCGCTTCCAAATCCGGCGCGGCCGCTTGCCATTGCGCTTTTATCTGCTCAATACGCGCCACGATTTGCTCGTGACGCATCAACACCGTTTCATCGTCTTTAGGCGGTTGTCGCAGGGTGGGCGCTTCGCCGTGCAGATAGCCGGCCAGATCGGCCAGTAACGCCTCCGGTCCACTCCATTCCTGACTGACCGCGCGGGCTACCGCCAGCGGCAACGGATAGCATTGCCGCCGCCAAAAGTCGGCGCAGGCCTGACGGCGCAGCGGCAGCTCATCCTGAATCAGCGTTTGTTCAAACAGAATCCCGGACTCGAAGGCATTGTGTGCCAGCATCCGCTGGCAGAAACCGTGAATGGTAAAGATCGCCGCCTCGTCCATCTGCCGCTCCGCCGCCAGCAACTGCGCCGCGGCGTCGGCCAGATCGTCGATTTCCGCCATCAGAGCGGAAAACAGCGGATCGGTGCACTGTTCCCGGCCGCGTACGCAGGCAATGCGCAGACCGTGGATATTGCTGCGTATCCGGCTGCGCAGCTCTTCGGTCGCCGCTTCGGTAAAGGTCACCACCAGGATTTCCTCTACCGTCAGCGGCCGCGGGAAAGCCGCCTGCTTGCCCAACCCCAGCAACAGGCGCAGATATAACGCGCCGATGGTGAAGGTTTTCCCGGTCCCTGCCGACGCTTCAATCAGTCGTTCGCCAAACAGCGGCAACGTCAGCGGATCGAGCCTCTGCGGGGGTGCTGGTTGTCATGGCGTCGCGACCTTACGCGGCAGCGTTTGCTGGAGCGCCGACGCATTCGGCATCGACTGCCAGCCCTGCGGCGCCGCATAATCGGCTTTATCCTGACTGCTGCCGCTGACCTGCGACAACACCGCCAGGCCGTTCGGCTCAATCACCGCCTGGTGGAAAAAGTCCGCCAGTTTGGCCGGCGTCAGCTGCTGTACCTGGGCGATCAATTTCTCGCGGGTGTCAAAGGCAAAGTTACCGCGATTCAAAATCATTGCTAAAGCGGCTGGCCTCTTCGCTCAAGGTCTGCGGACGCTGCTTCAGTTCGTTAATCAGCGCCTGCTGATACTGGGCGAAGTCGGCCTCACTCATGTCGCGCAGGCGCTGCTCGGCCTTCGGATAGAAGTCCTGATAACGCTGATACAGGTAAGCCGGCTGTTTGCTGTTGCTTTGGCAGCAGGAAGCCCAGCCCCCACTGCCGCCCCCACCGACATTGGGAAGGCGAATACCGCATACCCCAACTGTTCCTGGGTACGCAACTGGCTATAGAACCATGGCTGGATAATCTGTCCGAGCAATGAGCTGTAAGCCATGCCGGTGACCTCTTGATAGCCGGTCGGTACATACACCGCCGCCAGCGCCGAATCGGTGCTGCTGCCCGGACGTTGCAGGCTGGCCAACTGCCGCTTGGCAATTTGCACGTCTTCGCCGTGCCACCAGGTCTCGCCGCTACAGCCCAAACGCTGTTTCAGCGAGGAAGCCAGCGTATCCACCTGCTGCTTGCTCATGTTGCGACCACCAGCAGTTCAGGTGTCGCTTCAGCCAGCAACGCGTTGCGGTAGGTCAGCACGTCTTGCAGCGTCAGGGTCTGCAACAGGTTGCGGCGTTCGCTGCGCTCGCTGTACGGCACGCGAGAAAGCATCTGCACCGTTGCATCGCCAGCTCAAACGCCTTGCCCTTTTCCGCGGCGTCCAGCTGTTCCAGATACCAGGACTTGGCCTGTTGCAACTGGTCTTCGGTCGGTGTAAAGCTCGAATAACCTTCAATCAGGGTAGTCAGCAGCTGTGGCAACCGCTGGGTAAAGCCGTTGGCATTAAACAACAGGCCATTGTCCGGCGAGGTAGAGAAGCTCAAGCCACCCACCGACGCCTGATAGCTCAGTTGGTCGAGGGCAATGCCCGCCAGGTAGTCAGTCAGCGAGAACAACACCTGATTGCGAGCGGAATCCATGGTTTTGGCGTTGCGGAACGCCACGGTGACATCGGCTTTCGGCTCATCGGCAAAATAACGGCTCGGCATATACAGCACACGCAGCCCGGCTGATTGACCACCAGTTCGGGCTTGGTGAACGCATGCGAGGGTTGGTTGAGCGTGAAATCATCCGGGATATACGGATTCAGCGCGGGCAATGACAGGCTGATCCCCTGCCCCAACTGCTGCCATTGCTCAAACCGCGCGGCGTCGATTTTATTGACCTGATAAGGCGCGTTAACGAAATACGCCATTTTATCGTGAGGTTCATTCGGGCTGATAAACCAGATGCGCGCGTTTTGCGGCGTCATTTCCTCCAGTCGCTGCGCTATGGCTTGCGGATCGTATCGATCTGCCAGATAAGGCGCATCCAGCGTATGCTCAACCGGCACGCGCAACATGGTATCCACCAGCCATTCGATATAGTCCATATCGCGAGTAATCGACGGGTAGCGGAAATCCAGATTCAGCACGTGCGAGATTTCGTCGAAGTAGCTTTTTTTGACGCCTTCACTGCGCAGCATTTTCAAATAATTGAAGATAGCCGCCACCACCTCGTCACGCTGGGCCAACCCTTTGTCGGTGAGTGACACGCTGATGGAAAACACGCCGCCATTGCGATCGACCATCGGATCGGCGCCGGCATTAATGGCGTCTGCCAGCCCCTGTTTCTGCAACCAGTCTGACAGCGTGTTTTGGCTGCGGTTGCCGATCAGATAACTGATGTAGGTATCGGTCTTGCTGCGGAACGCCGCACTGTTGTTATCAATGCGGAACTCGACCTTCAGCTGTTTGCGCGGTTGGGCAGGCACGTAATGAATAATGATACCCTGCTGCTGTTTGGTGACCGCCGGAACGGTAATCGGCGCAACGCTGGCATTATGGTTAGGTACGCGGCCAAAGGTTTTTGCCGCCAGCGTGGCCAACTGTGGCAACGGCTGATTGCTGTACAGCACGCCCATCATCAGATTGGCGGAATAGTAGCGCTGGTAGAACGCCGTCAGTTCATCGTGCAGTTTGCTGCCGGGTTTATCCTTGAGCGTATCCAGATTGCCGCCGGAAAAGCGTGCGCTCGGGTGCGCCGGATTTAGCGTTTCCGCGCCGACCTGTGCCATGCGCATACCGTCGCGTGAACGCGCCATGGTTAATTCGGCATTCACCGCATTGCGCTCTTTGTCGGCATTGCCGGGATCGAGCAACGGCTCGGCAATGGCATCCGCCATGCGGTCAACCGCCGGTTCGAGCGCATCGTTTTCCACTTCCAGGTAAAAAGCGGTACGGTACGACGCGGTACTGGCGTTGTGGCTGCCGCCATGCTTCTTGAGAAATTCGGACAGGTTTTCCGGTTCCGGGTAACGCTTGGAGCCCATCAGAACCATATGTTCCAGATAATGTGCCAGACCAAGCTGGCTGTCGGGATCTTCCAGCGACCCTACCGGCAACGCCAACGCAGCCAACGACTTCGGCGCCTGCGGATCGGAAACCAGCAGCACCGTCATGCCGTTATCCAGTTTGATCGCCTGGTAATGGCGCGGATCGTGATCGCTCTTGTGGATTTTCTCCGCCAGCGGTTGCCATCCCTGTGCGGCCCAGCTTAACGGTGCCCAAAATAGTACTACCAACATCAACCCGCTGAGGCGGGCCAATCGTCTGCGCATATCCAAAATAAACCCCTATTCAGGCGCGGTTTCGCCACATCCCTGACGACCCCGCCGCTCATCAAAAAACAGCAAAGCTATATGCCGATATCTTATGTAAGACCGGAAACAACCCTGAAGGTTGAATATAAACCAGTTTATTTTTACCATCTCCCGACAACCAGTACCACCCGGTGACGATCACCCTATATTATGGCGAGCCACCGGCAGCAGGTAACGCTCTGTTTCCGCCACAATTTGTGCCAGCGTGGCGTTGTCCAACTGACGGAATACCCGCTGAATATACGGATCCTCCCCCTCGCCGGGAATGCGCTGATCGCCCTGCCATGCCAGCAGCAGTTTGGCCCGCGCCTTGGCCTGCGCCTCCTCGCCCCAATCAATCTGCTGTGAGTCCTGCTGATAGCACTGGCTTAACCACGCCCAGCCGCTTTTGTTCAGCAGCATCAGCGGTTCACACAGCCCGCGCTGATAACCGGCGATCAGCTCGGCAAGCTGGGCTCGCGCAGCCTCTGGCGGCAATGCGGCAAAACGCCAGACGGCGTTCTTGCGTCCGAACATCCGGCTTTCACCCTCGCCGCCGGCACAGCAATAGGCCAGGTGTTCCAGCCACAGCAAGATACCGTCGACCGCAGACAGCGTCGCTGGCCGCCAACGCAGCAGACCGTCGTGCTGCACCTGATGCAGCCAGCCGCCAAGGCGCACGCCGGCGATGTCGAGATCCAGCTCCAGGCTACTGCTTTCCCGCCTTTCTTCGCGTACCTGCGCTGCCAGTTCGCTCATTTCCTCTTGCTGTTTTTGCCAGTAGATCTCGCCAAACGGGCCGTACGGCAAACCGCCGGAAGCGCGTATCCGCTGATACAGCCGCGTCGCATCCTGGTCTTCAATCAGCGTGTTCAGCAGCTGATTGTTGAATTGATAGCGGCTGAGGTTGTCCAGCGTGAACGGTTCCTCATCCGCCAGTTCGGTTTCTTCCAGAATGAAGTTGACCCCCAGGCGCAATTGGAAGAAGGCGCGGATCGGATGGCGATAGAAACGCAGCAGATCGTCAAGTGATAGCTGCGTCTGCGGTTCTAGCGGCAGCGGCTGATTGAACACCGGGTGCGCTTCACCGCGCCGGTCGGCAGCCGGTAGCCATTCGGCAGCGTAGCTCTGCGCTTCGGCCTCCGGCAGAAAGTTCTCTACGGCGAACGGCATGCGGGCATGCCAGCGCAGCAAATGCTCACCGACCCGCTGCGCGCTGCCGTCGGCGTCCAGGTGCTCATCGCCCGGTAAACAATAGCTTTGTTGCAGATACTCCAGCAACTCGGTCACCAGCACCGAGGGATAACGCTCGCTATTATCCTGAATCGACCGGCCGATAAAGCTGATATACAGCTGCTGCTGCGCCGACAGGATGGCCTCAAGGAACAGGTAGCGGTCATCGTCGCGCCGGCTGCGATCGCCACGCTTGACCTGTTGAGCCATCAGGTCAAAGCCCAGCGGTGGCAGGGTGCGCGGGTAAACGCCGTCGTTCATGCCCAGCAGGCATACTACCTTGAACGGAATGGAGCGCATCGGCATCAAGGTGCAGAAATTGATTTGCCCAGCCAGAAAACGCTGGCTGATACGCTCCTGGTCGAGCCGTGCTGCCAGCTCGTCTCGCAACAGCGTCAGGGGTACCGCGTCGGGGTAACGCGCCCCCTGGCCGAACTCGATCACCTGCTGCCACTGCTGTTCGATCAGCGCCAGTATCACTTCCGTGTCGGCATCGGCGGCAAAAAAACTGTCCAGCAATCGGCGGCATAGCGGCAGCCACTCCGCCAGCGTACGTGCTTCGCCCAACCGTTGCCGCCAGTCGGCAAGCTGCGCCAACAGCTCCGCCAGTTGTCCGGCCAGCTCCGCCGCCAACCCGCTCGACTCGTCATACGGCAAGACGCCTTGCCAGTCGCCGATATTGCTGTCCATCGCATAACCGAGCAGCATGCGCGTGATGCCGAACTGCCAGGTGTGCTGGCCGGTGGCCGGCAGCGCCAGTTGACGCACGTTGTCATCGTCCAGCCCCCAGCGTACACCGGATTCGCTGACCCAGCGACGCAACAGACGCAGCCCCTCTTCATCGATGGCGAAGCGCGCCGCCAGCGCCGGAACCTCCAGCAACGCCAGCACCTGTTCAGCAGAAAAACGACTCTGCGGCAGATCCAGCAGTGAAATAAACGCCTGCAAGGCAGGGTGAGCCTGTCGTGCTTTCCGGTCGGAAATGGCGAACGGCAAATAGCGCTCCGGCGGCGCATTACCGAATACTGCCTGAATGTACGGCGTATAGCTGTCGATGTCGGCCACCATCACGATGATGTCACGCGGCGTCATCTGCGGATCCTCCGCCAGCATCGCCAGCAGTCTGTCGTGCAGCACCTCCACCTCGCGTTGTGGACTATGGCAGGCGTGCAGGCTGATGGAGCGATCGGCGGGATCGAGCGTACGCTTGTTGTCGCTGCGCTCCAGCGTTTGCGCCGTGGTGCCGATAATCGCGTGATCCTCCAGCTCCAGCATGTCGTGCTGAATGGCATGCAGCAGGTTGTCCGGCGCAATATCCACAAAGGCGTCAACCTCCTGCAACGACGCCATCTGCGCCAGCAGGTACAAATGGTCGCGCCCCAGCTTGCCCCAGGAGGCCAGCAGCGGGTTGCTCAAGCGCTGTTCACCGTCGGCGTCAAACAGCTGTGCGGCCTGCTCCGGCTGGCGGAATAGCCCCTGTTCGCGCGCCTGCTGGTGATGGCGGCGTTTACGGCTTTGCAGCCGCGCCAGGAACGCATAATCCTGAATATCGCCCCAGTAGTAACGGCACGGGTTGGTGAACATAAGATGAATATCGATATGTTTGCCCAACGCCTGCAACGCCTCAAGGTAGATCGGCGGCAGCGCCGAAATGCCGCAGATAAACACCCGTGGTGGCAAGCCCGGCGGGCAGGTTTGTGCCTGTTCCAGGGTGCTGATGAAACGCCGGTACAGATTGGCTCGGTGCCACTCCGGCTGCCCAAGCTGCCGGGTGTACTCCACCAGGCGTGCCCATAACGGCGCCTGCCATTGCTGCGCCTCTGACAGGGCGTCGATACGCTCGCCGCGTTGCCAGCTTTCCAGCCACTGCGGCCGATACACCAGATATTGGTCAAACAGATCGGCCACTCGCCCGGCCAACTGATGGATTTTGCGCTTGTCGTCGTCCGTCGGACAGATAATGCTGTAACGACACAAACTCCGGCTCGGTCAGCATATCCGGCAGCAGCCACATCAGTTTCCAGGTCATGGCGTCTTTACTGAAGGCGCTCTCCTGCGGGATACCGGGCAATACGCGGGTGAACATTTCCCAGATAAACGATGCCGGCAACGGGAAGGCGATATTGGCGGCAATACCGAACTGTTCGGCCAGTTGCATCTGCAACCACTGCGCCATGCCGGGGCTCTGAACCAGTATGACTTCCGCTTGAAAAGGATCGGCCAACGGTTCTCTGTCGATCAACGCACTGGTCAGCGTCTTCAGCAAATCCAGCTGATTGGAATGGTAAACCGTGAACATGAGACTCCTTTAAACCCGTCATACTGTAAAAAATAGCGCGGCTCTGACGCCACGCTGGCGCCGCGTCACTGTTTCACGCCCGCGTGGCGCAACGGTACCGTCGCTGGCTGCCCCGATCGGTGACCACCGCTGCCGCCAGGCAAATCGCCGTCGCAATACCAGCGGCCAAGCTGGATCCGCTGTCGTTGCGGGGTTTGTATCGTGACCGTCAGCCGATGGCAAGCGCCATCTTCGCCACTGTGCTGTAGTTCACGTCGCCAGCCGGGGGCAAGCGTCTCCACCCCCTCAAGGCCGGCGGCATCACGCTCCAACTGTTGATGCGCCAATGCCCAGGCCTGGCGAGATTGCCATTGGCGCTGAAATCCCTGTAACAATACCTGATGGTACTGCAACAGGCCGAGTAACGACACCGAGAACAACAGCGCGGCAATTAACACCTCAGGCAGGCTGAAGCCGCGTTGAGGCGCCGCATCGGCCGCTATCGACTCAGTCCGCACAGTCGGCCTCGTTTCTTTCCGGGCAGAAATCCAGGCGCCCGCCGACTACCGCGGCCAGTTTGCCCTGGTCGTCTGGCGTCGCCAACTGGTAGAGCCAAAGCGGCCGATCGCCAGCCAGCGTTCCCCGGCCGCGCAGCAGCACGATCCCGGCCCGAGCCGACATTCTGCCGCAGACCTGCAACTCAGCCATATGACGCAGACAATGCCAGCGTTGCACGTTCAGCCGAGCGACCGGCCATGGCTGCACCAGGCCCCAATTCAGCGCCGACGACGCCTGATTATACGCCACCAGATAACGCTGCTGATCGGCCGCCAGCAACAGAGCGTTGTCCAGTTGCCGCTGCTGGGCAGTTAACAGCATCAGCCCCATCGCCAGCAGCAGCATCACCGCAGCCAACGCACTGCCGCCCCGCTGCCGCTGCGAGTTCATCGTAACACCAGGCTGACGGTAACGGTCAGCGTACGCTGGATATGCGGCCGCGCCGTTGCATGCCCTGTCAGCGACAGGTGTACCGCCTGGCGGCGATGCCGGCCGGGCAGCATGTCGATCCTGAAGCTGTCGATATGAATTTGCTGATGATCGAGCAACCGTTCCCAACCGCCGCCATGGCAGTGACTCACGCCGCGTTGGCGCTCCAACGCCCCCTGGCGCAGCCGATAGGCAAATTGTTCGGCTTCGCTGCCGCCCCTTTCCCAACGGCCATTGCGGTTCAGATCGTAACGGACGATCACACAGCTGGCGTTTGCTTCCCCCCGGTGCTGGCCAATGAGTAGCGGTTGGCCGTGACAATCACCGGCACAGAACCCGGTGCGACGAAGATCTTTTTCAATGCCGAATGCCAGCTGGCGCAGCGCCAGTTCCAGGCGATAATAGTGGCCAAGAGTCACGCTCTGCTGACGCAAAAGCGGATACGTTTTGGCAGCCGCCAACGCAACCAGACTGCCGAAAACCATCGCCAGCAGCGCTTCGGGCAAGCTAAAACCTTGCGAGGACGCTAGCATCGGCCGATCCCGCCAAGCGCCGCCTCGACGCTGCATAACCGCAGCCGTCCTTGCGCCGATAGCACCACCCGCAGGCTGCCAACAGCGTTGCTCAATTGGATATGCCCGGCCTGGGCGCTGTTGCGCAGGCCGTAAAACCCGATCTCCTTGCGGGTATAATCGCTCAACAGCACGTCTGCAGACGGTGCCAGAAATACCCAACCTTCGGCCGTGTCACAGGTCAGCGGTTCGCTACCACTGCCGACGCACCAATGCTCCCCCGGCTTGAACCACAGCAG
Organism: Serratia odorifera; assembly: GCF_900635445.1. NCBI lineage: Bacteria > Pseudomonadati > Pseudomonadota > Gammaproteobacteria > Enterobacterales > Yersiniaceae > Serratia > Serratia odorifera. The sequence goes on along the minus strand of NZ_LR134117.1, from coordinate 2,579,108 downwards.
CGCGGCACGATTGCGCCAGTTGGCGTCAGCCTGCAGGCGAGTGAGAAACGCCAGCAGTTGCAGCGCGGAATGTTCCAACCGTAACGCCTGCCGGTGCTGCTGCCAGTGGCCGACACCCCAACCGCTCAGCAATGCGGCCAGGGCGATCGCCACCAGCAGCTCTATCAGCGTCATGCCGCGCTGGCGGTGGGCGTGACGAATGCATCTGTTTTTCATGGCGGCGAGTGTAACGCGCAGAAAAAAAGTGAACAGCGGACGGTGTGAAGGCTGGAAAACGTTACGCAATTTATTGATGCACAGGCTGAAACTGCCCATCAAAATACGAGGCGCTGCGCAAAATAATCTATTGCGACGCCGCGACGGGCGAAAAAAAGGCGCAAACAAGTTGCGCCTGGAGAGTTGCTTGATTGACGGTCAGATGGCGACCGGTGCCTTGATGGCAGGATGCGGATCGTAACCTTCGATTTCGAAGTCATCGAAACGGTAATCAAACAGCGACGCCGGTTTGCGCTTGATTACCAGCTTCGGCAATGGCCGTGGCTCACGGGTCAACTGCAACGCCGTCTGTTCCATATGGTTGCTATAGAGATGGGTGTCGCCGCCGGTCCAGACGAAGTCACCGACCTGCAGGTCACACTGCTGCGCCATCATATGCACCAGCAGCGCGTAGCTGGCGATATTAAACGGCAGACCGAGGAACACGTCGCACGACCGCTGGTACAGTTGGCAAGACAACTTGCCGTCGGCCACGTAGAACTGGAAGAACGCATGGCACGGCGCCAGCGCCATCTGCTCCAGTTCGCCGACGTTCCAGGCGGAAACGATGATGCGACGGGAATCCGGGTCCTGTTTCAACTGTTGCAGTACGTTACTCAACTGGTCGATTTGACGCCCATCCGCCGCGCCCCATGCGCGCCACTGCTTGCCATACACCGGGCCAAGATCGCCGTTTTCATCCGCCCATTCGTCCCAGATGGTGACCTTATTGTCACGCAAATAGGCAGTATTGGTATCACCGTTCAGGAACCACAGCAGTTCATGAATGATTGAGCGCAGGTGACATTTTTTGGTGGTCACCAACGGGAAGCCGTCCTGCAAATTGAAACGCATCTGGTGGCCGAAAATGGACAACGTGCCAGTGCCGGTACGATCGGCTTTAGGGGTGCCCCTCGGCGAGCACTTTCTTCATCAAATCCAGATACTGTTTCATTTTTCCTCACGAAGTTTGTTGCTGTGGACGACGACGATACGCCCAAATCATCATAATGATACCGGCCAATACCATCGGAATCGACAGGATCTGCCCCATACTGATCACGCCGTCGAACAGGCCGAGCTGCGCGTCCGGCTGGCGGAAGGCTTCGACGATGATGCGAAACGCCCCATAGCCAATCAGGAACAGGCCGGAAACCGCACCCATTGGGCGTGATTTGCGAATAAACAGATTCAGAATGATAAACAGCACTACGCCTTCAAGCAGCAGTTCATACAGCTGCGAAGGGTGACGCGGCAGCACACCGTACTGGTTCAGCAACGGCAGCCATTGCGGATCGGCGGCGGCAATGGCGATGTCTTCATTGCGCGAGCCGGGGAACAGCATCGCCCAAGGCACGTCGGAGGTGACGCGGCCCCACAGTTCGCCGTTGATGAAATTGCCGAGACGCCCGGCCCCCCAGACCAAACGGGATCAGCGGCGCGATAAAATCCGATACCTGGAAGAACGTGCGCTTGGTGCGACGTGCAAACCAGAACATCACCAGAATCACGCCCAGCAGGCCGCCGTGGAATGACATGCCGCCATCCCAGACTTTGAACAGGTACAACGGATTATCAAGGAACAACGGCAGATTGTAGAACAGCACATAGCCAACGCGGCCACCGACAAACACCCCGAGGAAACCGGCATACAGCAGGTTTTCCACTTCGTCTTTGGTCCAGCCGCTGCCCGGTTTATTGGCACGGCGGATCGCCAGCCACATGGCAAAGACAAAGCCGACCAGGTACATCAAACCGTACCAGTGCAACGATACCGGGCCGATTGAAAAAATCACCGGATCAAATTTAGGAAACGCCAGATAGCTATTGCTCATCTATCACCACAACATGTCAATTATGTCGATTATTCTTCCCCAGTGGGGGCGGCAGGTGCCAAACGCGGTGCCGGCCAGCTTTCTGGCGGCAGCGCAATGGAGGAAACGCATCATAACATAGGCTTAGCGCTGTCCGGCCTGGCCCGCAGGGAAAAGTTCTGTAAAAAAAATCAGTCAGCGCGCGGCTCAGCGCCCGCCACGAATCAGCCCGCCCATGCTGCGCCGCTCCATAAATGCCGCCACCAGATGGCGCACTTCGGTGGTCATCTGGGCATTGAGCACCCGCTGTGACAGGGCTTGCGCCTCTGCCAGTTCGATATGCCGCAGCAGGTATTTGATCCGCGCCACGCTGCGTCCGTTCATGCTGAGATGGCGATACCCCATGCCAACCAACAGCAGCGCGCCCATCGGATCGCCGGCCAGTTCGCCGCACAGCCCCACCTGCAAACCGGCGGCCTCCCCCTGCTCGACGATCATCTTCAGCACCCGCAGCATCGACGGATGCAGGCTGTCATACAGCGACGCCACGCGGGTATTGTTGCGATCGACCGCCAACAGATACTGCGTGAGATCGTTGGTACCAACCGAAATAAAATCAACCCGCCGAGCCAGGAAGGGGATCAGGAAGATCATGGACGGCACTTCAAGCATCACGCCGATCTTCGGCTTGGGAATGGCATATCCCAACACTTCTTCTACCTCGTTGCCGGCACGTTCGATCAACCGTTTCGCCTCGTCGATCTCATCCAGGCTGGTGATCATCGGCAACAGAATGCCCAGGTTGCCGGTACCGGCATTGGCGCGCAGCATCGCGCGCACCTGGATCAGGAATATTTCCGGCTGATCGAGGGTAACGCGGATACCGCGCCAGCCCAGACACGGGTTTTCTTCGCTGATCGGCATGTACGGCAGCTGTTTGTCGGCACCGATATCCAGCGTGCGCAGCGTGACCGGTTTGCTGGGATAAAGCTGCAACATGCCCTGATACTGCGCCACCTGTTCTTCTTCCGACGGAAAGCCGCTTTGCAGCATGAACGGGATTTCGGTGCGATACAGGCCGACACCGTCGACCCGGCCTCCCAGCAGTTGCTCATGTTCCGGGCTTAAACCGGCATTGAGCATCACCTGAATCCGCTCACCGCCTTTCATCTGGGCCGGTTGTTCAACGTCGTCTTCCGCCAGCTTGCTGAGTTCCAGCTCTTCGTTAATCAGCCGCTGATATTCCTGCACCAGCACCGGCTCCGGATCGACCAGCAGTTCACCGCGATAGCCGTCAACAATCAGCAGCCGCTGGTTCAGCAACGACGGCTGAATATCGGCCCCCATCACCGTCGGCACGCCCATTGCGCGTACCAGGATCGCGGCGTGCGAGTTGGCGGCACCGTCGCGCACCACCACGCCGGCCAGACGATCCGGCGGCACTTCCGCCAACAGCGTCGCCGTCAGTTCGTCCGCCACCAGCACAAAGCGAGCCGGCCACTGGGTGGCGCCCTCCGGTGGTGTCATCAAGGTGGAACAGCAGCCGCTGGCCGAGCGCGCGCAGATCGCTGGCGCGTTCGCGCATGTAGGTATCCTGCAGGCTGGCAAACTGGGCGGCAAACGCCTCAATCACCTGCTTGACCGCCCACTCCCGCCACCGAACCGGCGTCGATTTCGGCAAACAGTTCGCGTTTCAGGCGCGCGTCGTTCAACAGGTGGGAATAGAGATCGAAGATCGCCGCGCTCTCTTTTTGCGAGCTGGCGGCAAAGCGTTTGCTGAATCGGCGGAACTCCGCGCCGGCTTCTTCCAGCGCCTGGGTCAGCCGATCGCGTTCGCTGACGGTATCCAGCGTCGAGGCTCTGAAGACCTGGTCGAGCGACGGCTGGCTGCTGTCCTGCCAGCCTTCGGCCACCGCCACGCCCGGCGACGCCGCCAGGGCGCGGATACGCGTCTGGCGATATTGACCGAAGATGGCGTTGAGTTGCGATTGGGAGAGAATGCCGGCCATCTGCGTGGCCAGCGTAACCATGAAAGACTCTTCGCTTTCATCGAACTGGCGCAGCTCGCGCTGCTGCACCACCAACACGCCCAACAGCTGGCGGCGGTGGATAATCGGCACGCCGAGGAACGAACGGAAACGATCTTCCTTCACCTGCGGCACATATTTGAAACTGGGGTGGCTTTGCGCATCCGCCAGGTTGATCGGTTCTGCCCGCCGACCGACCAGGCCAACCACGCCTTCGTCAAACGCCAGGGCAATGGTACGCCCGCGCGGCTTTTTCAACCCGCGCGTCGCCATCAGGTAATAGCAACGACGATCGTTATCTGCCAGATAGATGGAACACACTTCGGTGTCCATCGCCTGACAGGTTTCATTGACCAAAAGATCCAGCGCATCTGTCAAACTGGCTGCCGCGGCTACCTTCTCAACAATTTCTCGCAAGCGCGTGAGCATAGTCTGCTTAACTTAACCTCTTTTTCGGCGGTAAGCGGGAGCCTGCCGTGGCGCTGTCTGCTCCTGCATCGGCATCACGGTTGCGGCGAATTCTTTCATCACCCGGCGGTACACGTCACGTTTGAACGATACCACCTGACGTACGGGATACCAGAAGCTCACCCAACGCCAGCCGTCAAATTCCGGCGTGCTGCTGCGCTGCATATTGATATCCGCGTCATTGCACATTAGCTGCAACAGAAACCATTTCTGCTTTTGGCCGATACAAACCGGCTTTGTGTCCCAACGCACCAAACGTTTTGGCAATTTATAGCGCAACCAGTTACGGGTTGAAGCCAGGATACGCACATCCTTTTTATTCAACCCCACTTCTTCGAACAGCTCACGATACATGGCCTGTTCCGCGGTTTCGCCAGGGTTAATCCCACCTTGGGGAAACTGCCAGGAGTGCTGACCGTAGCGGCGGGCCCACAGGACCTGCCCCTGACGATTACAGATTACGATACCAACATTCGGGCGGTAGCCATCATCATCGATCACCGGACTACCTCGATAAGCAAAATTCGTAAAGATGCTCTGATTGTTTCACACAAGCTACAGGCGGTAAACCACTGCTTTGCAGCGCTGCGTCTCGGATAACGTTGGGATAACTCACAGATAATGGCAAAGTTATAAACAACGAGCGGGATTTTCGCGGCGATTTATTCACTTTTTCTGTGGATAGGTGTGTGAAGAACTCAAGGGATAAGCCGGTAAAACTTCTTTCAACGCCAAATACGCCCCTGGGTGAATTATTTATTTATTGTTTTAAAACAATTAGGTAAATCGTTATCGTCAGTTATGTACAGGGTAAAAATGTGATCTATGCACGCTTGGGATCTTGCGCTGGTGAAAGATCCACCAAAGACGTTTTTATCCACAGATTATTCGCCTGCGTTACGCACAAATCGGACAAATTCGCAAAAAAAACCGCTGAGTCAAGGCTGTAAATCGAACCAGTGATCGGTAAAAATGTGGGTTATCCCATAAATCTGTGGATAAATAGGTGTAAGATCCTGTTCATTGTCGGTGGCTACAGGTGCACAAGCGAAAACAGAAATCGCTTTCTGGCCGCCGGCATCAGAAAAACCCATGTAAAATCATGCTACTATTAACCTTTTCCCCAGGCGGCAGCCCAGGCTGACTACCGAGGGTAAATGCAGTGCATTTTTTAACCACCAAACACAGGCTTGATTTATGGCGCTTTTATCCCCGCTGCTCCCGCCGCCGAAAGATGAACAACAGCTGCTGGCGCGCGCGCAACAGCTTGCCGGCTGTAGCTTTGGCGAACTCGCCTCCCCAGGCAAACATCGCCATCCCCAGGGACTTGAAGCGGGACAAGGGTTGGGTTGGCATGCTGTTGGAGCTGTATCTGGGCGCCATGGCCGGCAGCAAGCCGGAACAGGATTTCCCCGAGCTGGGCATTGAATTGAAAACCATCCCGATAGACGCCGCCGGCAAGCCGCTGGAAACCACCTTCGTGTGCGTCGCCCCACTCACCGGCAACAGCGGCGTGACCTGGCACAGCAGCCACGTGCGGCACAAACTGGCGCGGGTATTATGGATCCCGGTAGAAGGTGAACGGCAGATTCCGTTAGCGCATCGGCGCATCGGCTCGCCGCTGCTGTGGAGTCCGAACGCGCAGGAAGAAGAGATGCTGCGCCGCGACTGGGAAGAATTAATGGATCTGATCGTGCTTGGCCACGTTGAGCGCATTACCGCTCGCCACGGCGAGGTGCTGCAACTGCGGCCCAAGGCCGCCAACAGTAAAGCGCTGACCGAAGCCATCGGCGAACAGGGGCAGCCGATCATGACGCTGCCGCGCGGTTTTTATTTGAAAAAAAGCTTTACCGGCGCGCTACTGGCAAGACATTTCTTAATTTAAAGCGCCTTTGTTTAGTTCGCGTTTAACTAATGTCGTAATCTCGATAAGTGCGTATAATTCCCTCTTTGAAATTTTTAAGGTGTGCTGGGCAATGTTTGAGTGGATTGTAGATCCCAATGCGTGGTTGGCGTTAGGTACGCTGACCATCCTGGAGATCATTCTGGGTATCGATAACATCATCTTCCTTTCTCTGGTGGTGGCAAAGCTGCCTAAAGCGCAGCAGAACAAGGCACGTCGGATCGGCTTGGCAGGGGCAATGCTGATGCGGCTGGGGCTGCTGGCCTCCATCGCCTGGGTGATTCGCCTGACCCACCCGCTGTTTACCGTCATGGAACACAGCATTTCAGCCAGGGATCTGATCCTGCTGTTTGGCGGTCTGTTCCTGATATGGAAGGCCAGCAAGGAGATCCACGAAACCATCGAAGGCTCCGAAGAGCATCACAGCAGCAAGGTGCATGGCTTTTTTGGTGCCATCGTGCAGATCATGCTGCTGGATATCATCTTTAGCCTGGATTCGGTGATTACCGCCGTTGGCCTGTCCGATCATCTGTTTATCATGATGGCGGCGGTGGTGATTGCAGTCGGCGTAATGATGTTCGCCGCGCGGCCGATTGGCGAATTCGTCAATCGTCATCCGTCGGTGAAGATGCTGGCGCTGGCGTTCCTGATCCTGGTCGGCTTCACCCTGATGCTGGAAAGCTTCCAGGTTCATGTGCCAAAGGGTTACATCTACTTCGCCATGTTCTTCTCGATGTCGGTAGAAGCGCTCAACCTGATGCGCGGCAAGAAAGACAAGCCAACCGCCTAACCTTAACGGAGGCGCATCCCTGTGCGCCTCCGGTCAACGAATCCTTTAACTTGCCAAGATAAAGAGTTATCTGAGATAACCTTTACGCATCATTTGCTAATCTTATAACAACGTTCTTTTATGCTTAATTGAGGATCCGCAGGATGAAAAAGTGGGTAATGGCAGTTTGCGCCGTGGTGATGGCCGCCGGATTGGCAGGCTGCTCCAGTGATTACGTGATGGCAACCAAAGACGGCAAGATGATCCTGACCCAGGGGAAACCCGAGATCGATGAAGATACCGGTCTGATCAGCTACCACGATGAAGCCGGCAACAGCCGCCAAATCAATGGCGATCAGGTATCGCAGGTTATCGAGCGTTAATCGTCTCAACGGCTATCGCTGACGTCAGCGCGCGGTAGCCATTCTGTTCCCTCCGCCGCATTTAATCCGCTTTCCCCTTCCGCGCAGCTTGGTTATAGTCGAGCAGAGCGTCCTGACGCTCTCTAGGCGACGAACCTGACGGCAGACTCCTGTTTCACCGGGCATCGCTGCCCGCAGCGCTATCAAGTAAGGAAGATCGTTAATGCAATATCATCGTATTCCCCACAGTTCTTTAGAAGTGAGCGTGCTGGGACTGGGCACCATGACCTTTGGCGAACAGAACAGCGAAGCCGATGCCCACGCGCAACTGGATTATGCGTTAGCCGCAGGCATCAATCTGATCGATACCGCCGAAATGTATCCTGTCCCACCTCGCCCGGAAACCCAGGGGCTGACCGAACGTTACATCGGCAGTTGGATCAAGGCGCGCGGCAACCGCGAAAAAATCGTACTGGCCAGCAAAGTCTCCGGACCGGTGCGCGGCAATGACAGCGGCATCCGACCGCAGCAGGCGCTCGATCGCAAAAACATTCGCGCCGCGCTGGACGCCAGTCTGCAACGTCTGAACACCGATTATCTCGATCTGTACCAGCTTCACTGGCCGCAGCGCAGCACCAACTGTTTCGGCAAGCTGAACTATCAATATACTGACGAGATGGCCAGCGTCACCCTGCTGGAAACGCTGGAAGCGCTGTCCGAACAGGTACGCGCCGGCAAGATCCGCTATATCGGCGTATCCAATGAAACCCCGTACGGCGTGATGCGTTACCTGAGCCTGGCGGAAAAGCACCAGCTACCGCGCATTGTCACCATTCAGAATCCGTACAGCCTGCTGAACCGCAGTTTTGAAGTGGGGCTGGCGGAAATCAGCCAGTTTGAAGGGGTAGAATTACTGGCCTATTCCAGCCTGGCCTTTGGCACACTGACCGGCAAATACCTGAACGGCGCCAAGCCGGCCGGGGCGCGCAATACCCTGTTTAGCCGCTTCACCCGCTATTCGGCGCCGCACACCCAACGGGCGATTGCCGAATACGTGGCGCTGGCGCAGCGACATAATCTGGATCCGGCGCAAATGGCGCTGGCATTTGTGCGCCAACAGCCGTTTGTCGCCAGCACGCTGCTGGGCGCAACCACCCTGGCACAGTTGCAGACCAATATCGACAGCTTCAACCTGACGCTGGACCAAGAGGTGTTACACGGGTTGGAGGAAATTCATACCCGCTTCACCATTCCTGCGCCATAACCACCACGGGCCGGCAATCCCGGCCCGCTATTACCCTGCCCGACCGGCGCGGCGCTGTGACAGCCACAGTGCGGCAATCGCCAGCGCAAATACCACGCCAAACCCGACGCCCACGCCAACCACCGGTACGCCAAGCTTCACCACCAGCGAATACAGGCCCAGCATCAACAGCATGGCGGTATTTTCGCCCAGATTCTGCACCGCAATCGCGTTGCCGGCCCCTACCGAGCGCTTGCCGCGCTCCTGCAGCAGGGCGTTCAGCGGAACCACGAAGAACCCGCCCAGTACGCCAATCAGCATCAGCAAGGCATAGGCGTTAATCATCGCGGTTTGCAGCGCAAACAGCGCCACCACCACGCCAATCAGAATACCGGCCGGCATGCAGCGCCGCACCGTTTCCAGCGTCACAAACCGTGCGGCGACACCGGCGCCGATCACAATCCCTACCGCCACCATGGCGTTGAGCAGCGTCGGCGTCGCGTTGTCGGCGATGCCGAGCGCCACCGGCACCCATAACACCAACAGAAAACGTAACGTCACGCCCGCCCCCCAGAACAGGCTGGTGCCAATCAGCGAAAAGCGCGTTTGTCCGTCGCGCCACAGCGTGACACTGGCGGCAAAGAAACTGCGCGTCATGGCGCGTGGTCGCCAGGAGGCTCCCGGCCGTGCCGCCGCCAGCCGTGGAATATACAGGTTGGCAACCACCGCCGCCGCGTAGACCAGCGCACACACCGCCAGCGCGGCAATAATGTGCCAATCCGCCAGCACGCCGCCGGCCACCGAACCGATGAGGATCGCGGCAATGGTCGACGCTTCCATCAGGCCATTGGCCTTGACCAGCTTCTCACCGCTGGTGATTTCGCCCAGAATGCCGTACTTCGCCGGTGAATACGCCGCAGCTCCCACGCCCACCAGGCTGTAGCCCAGAAACGGATTCAGACCAAAGCAGATCACCAGCGCCCCGGCCAGCTTTAGGCCGTTGGCGAACATCATGACGCGCCCTTTGGCAAAACTGTCGGCAATCTGGCCAACGAACGGCGCCAGAATGATGTAGGTGGCGACGAAGGCCATTTGCAGTATCGGCTGGCTCCAGTCCGGGTAAAGCTGCTGTTTGATCAACGCCAGCGTGGCGAACAGCAAGGCATTGTCGCCGAAGGCCGAGAGGAACTGCGCGCAAATCACGGCGATCATGCCGCGCGACAGCAGGGGGGCATTATCAGTCAACGGCTGATTCATCAGACACTCTCCGGCTGTTCAGCCATTTTACGCAGGGTGACATAGTCAGGTTTGCCGCTGCCCAGCACCGGCAAGGTTTTTATCAGGCGAATGTCACGCGGGACCACCAGCTCCGGGCTGCCCTGTTCACGCGCCACGCGCAGCAAGGCGTCGCGGGTAATGCTGTCATCGGTGGTATACAGCACCAGCGCTTCGCCTTTGCTGCTGTCGCTTTTCACCGTGGCGGCGTGATGCCCCTCCGGGGCGATGCGCAGCGCCAGCTGTTCCACGCTCTCCAGTGAGATCATCTCCCCTGCCAGTTTGGCAAAACGCTTCACCCGACCGCGAATGGTGCAATATCCCTGTTCGTCCAGCGTCACGATGTCACCGGTGTCGTACCAGCCCGGTTGCAGGTTGCCCTGTTGATCCTCGGCGACGGGCGGCTCCAGTTCGCCGGGCCGTTCAACCCGCAGATACCCTTTCATGATGTTCGGCCCACGCAGTTGCAGACGTCCTCCCCGATCGATGCCCGGCACCGGCATCAGCCGCGCCTGCATTTGCGGCATGATGCGGCCCACGGTGCCGACCTTGGTCGCCAGCGGTACGTTAATCGAAACCACCGGCGCACACTCGGTCACGCCATAGCCTTCCAGGATGCGAATGCCGTATTTGTCCTGGTAGATCTGTTTGGTGCTGTCCGCCAGCTTTTCCGCCCCGGCCACCACGTAACGCAGGCGGGCGAAATCATACGGATGGGCGAATCTGGCGTAATTGTTGAGGAAGGTGGCGGTGCCGAACAGTACGGTGCAGTTACGGTCATACACCAGTTCCGGCACCACGCGGTAATGCAGCGGACTGGGATAGAGGAAGATGCGGCTGCCGGTCATCAGCGGAGTAATCAGCCCGACCGTCAGGCCGAATGAATGGAACAGCGGCAACGATGACATAAAGCGATCGCGCGGCGTAAAGTCGGCGATGGTACGGATCTGCTCGACGTTGGCCAGCAGGCTGGCATGAGAATGCACTACCCCTTTCGGGTTGCCTTCCGAACCGGAGGTAAACAGAATCAGCGCCGCATCGTCCGGCCGTTGCGGCAGCATGGCACGTCTCGGCTGCAGTAAATGACGCAGGATCCACAGTTTGTCGGCCAGGGTGACGGTATCTTTCAGGTCTTCCAGATATACCCAGTTGGCGTCCGGCACCTGCTCCGGCAAATGGGTCAGCTTGCCCTTCTCCAGAAACTGGCGCGAAGTGACGATAGTGCGGATGGTGGCCGCCGTCATCGCACTCCTCAAGCCATTGGCGCCGGCGGTATAGTTGAGCAGCGCCGGGATACGATCCCCTAGCGACGCACCGAAAATGGCGGCGGCGGTAATGGTGGCGTTAGGCAGCAGCATGCCGACATGTTCGCCCTGGGCGGTGAAACGTTGCAGGATCCGACTGACACCCAACGATTTTTTAAGCAACGTGCGATAGCTGTCTTCCTTGAAATTGATGTCTTCAATACAGGGTTTGGCCATACCGTAACGCTCGGTTGCCGACAGCAGCGCCTCAAACAGGGTCTGCGGTTTGCGGCTATCCATGCGCGCCTTCATCATGATTTGATGCAGGCGGTCACCGGCCAGCATGCGCCGCTCGCGGGCACGCGGCGCCTCCGGCATCGGCAGAGTGGTCGGCGGCAGAATGCTGATGGTCACCTGCGGAAAGGCGCGGATCCGAAATACCCCTTTCATGCGGCCAAACGGGCTGAATTCCGGGCCGTCGATGCGCACCGGCACCACCGTGGCGCCGGACTTGGCGGCAATAAACCCGGCGCCTTCGTAAATCTTCATCAGCGAGCCGGTCACGGTTATACGCCCTTCCGGGAACACCACGATCGGTCGCCCTTTTTGCACTTCGCGCACCAGATGCTTGATCGCCATCGGCTTGGTGGGATCAAGAAAAACGAAGTCGATGTACGGCTTCAGCCAACGCATAAACCAGCGTTCCGAGACGCTGGAATACACCGCGAATACCGGTTTGATCGGTAAAAACAGCGCCAGCAGCACGCCATCGATAAAAGAGACGTGGTTGGGGGTGATCAGCAGTTTCTGCTGATCAAAATGGCGGGCATCGCCCTCGACGCGCACGCGATAAAGCAGGCGAAACACCGTGCGCAATACAGACATGATCATACCGCTCTCCCATGAGCTTGCCGGCGATGCAATCAGCGCGGTGGCGGATAACCGCCCCAAAAAACCGGGCGCTAACTGCTTGTAGGGAAAGGATACTATATGGCAGGCAAAAAAAAACCTACGCATCCGCGTAGGTTGGTGCAATTGAAAATGGCTTCAACATACAGAGTATGTCGATTTCTCACCAATCAATACCTCTGGGACTGCCTACTTTAGAGATGCCCGCTGTAAGAAACTACCGTTGAATCGAAAGAGTTTTGCTCTAAATGCAACCAGCTGTAAATTTCCGCGTTCGTCAGTAATAACTCAATGAAACGTCAACGATCTCGCGGAAAAACGTAGCAAAAAATGCGTATTCGGCCGCGCGGAAAACGCGCCCGTTGAGCAGCAAAAATCGGCGTAAGGCCGTTTTTTGCCGTCAAGCTGCGCCGTTCGGCAATACCGCACTGACCTCCACCAGGCAACTCATGGCATTCGGCCCCTGGGTCAACGGCGAGGTGCCGATATCCAGCGTCAGCACGTTGGGATTGCCGGCCTGTTCGACGGCATGCCGCTGCGCGCCAAAGCCCGGATCGAACCAGGCGCCGGTGGCCATCAGCACCACGCCGGGCGTCACGCCATCGGTGATGCTGACGCCGGCCAGGCAGCCGCCGCGCGCATTGCTGACCAGCACCTGCGCGCCGTCGTCAATGTCGCGCGTCTCGGCATCGGTCGGGTGCATATACAGCGTCTCACGGCCGGCGGTTTTATTGGCCTGTACCTGCGGCGCCGGATCCATCTGGCTGTGCAGCCGATCGGCCGGCTGGATCGAGATCAAATGCAGTGGCCACTGCTGCGCCTGCGGCGCCCCCAGCCATTCAACCGGCGGCTGCCACTGCGGATGCGGGGCAAAATCCTGGTAGCCATAGCCGGCGATTTTTTCGCTGAACAGTTCGATCTTCCCGCTTGGCGTTTGCAGCGGGTGGCCGTGCGGATCGTCGCGGAACTGGTCAAAGAAGACGAAGTCCCGTTCCGGTGCCGGCAATTCGACATAACCTTGCTGCCAGAACGTTTCGAACGCCGGCCATGCCACACCGGTGCCCGCCTGCGCCAAACCACACTGCCGGTAAATATGCTCAATCCACTGGCGTTCGCTGCGGTTTTCGGTGAACGACTGGCGATACCCCAGCCGTTCGGCCAGATCGGCGAAAATGTCAAAATCGTTGCGCGCCTGGTGCTGTGGCGCGATCGCCTGATGCATCGCCAATACGTAACGATCGCGCGACGAACCACCAATGTCGTTACGCTCCAGCGAACTGGTGACCGGTAGCACGATATCGGCCATTTTCGCCGCCGGTGTCCACCAGATGTCCTGCACGATCACCGTGTCCGGCTTTTGCCAGCCCTCCATCAGTCGGTTCAGCTGCTGATGGTGATGGAACGGATTGCCGCCGGCCCAATGCACCAGATGAATATCCGGATAGTGCCGCGTTTCGCCCTGGAACTGGTACGCTTCGCCGGGTTGCAGCAGCATGTCGCAAATGCGCGCCACCGGGATCGCCAGATTGGCCGGGTTACTGCCTACCGGCATGGTCGGCCCGGGGGTATCAACCCGCGGGTTGCCAACGCCGTTCATTGAACCGTGGCCGAACGAAAAACCACCGCCCGGCAGCCCGACCTGCCCCAGCATCGCCGACAGGGCAATCATCATCCAGTACGGCTGTTCGCCACGGTGTGCGCGTTGCACCGAATAGGAACAGGTGATGAAACTGCGCACGCCAATCAGTTGCTGTGCCAAACCGGCAATGCGCTCCGCCGGAATGCCGGTGATGGCGCTGGCCCACTGCGGGGTTTTCGCTACGCCATCGGTTACGCCGCGCAAATAGTCCGCCAATTGGGGGTAACCCACGCAATGACTGGCAAGGAAGGCTTCATCCTGCGCGCCATGGTCGCTGGATCTCATAGCCCAGCGCCAGCATCAGCGCGACGTCGGTATTGGGGCGGATCGGGATCCATTCGGCATTGACGAAGGCCGGGCAATCGTCGCGCATTGGGCTGATGTTGATCACCGGCGTGCCCTTGCGCACCAGTTTTTCCAGCCACGGTTTCAACGCATGCTCCGCCGCCCCACCGGAGGACACCTGAGCGTTTTTCAGCGCTAGTCCGCCAAACGCCAGGAAGATATCGCAATGTTCCACCACGCTCGGCCAGCTGGTCACCCGCCCGGTCAGTGGCGTAAAGGTGCCGATGACGTACGGCAGGAAGAACTGCGCCGCGCCCCAGCTGTAGTTACCCAACTGATCGACACCGCCGCCGCCGGAAAAGTAGAAGCGGCGCACCAGCGAACGCGCGTGATGCAGGCGCCCGGCGGAAGACCAGCCGTAAGACCCGGTGAACAGGCCAGAGGGGCCGTAGCGGTCGCGCACACGACGATTTTCTTCCGCCACCAGATCCAGCGCCAGCTCCCAGTCTACCTCGACGAAATCCTCGCGGCCGCGCAGGGTGCGGTCGCTGCCCTCGCGTTTTTGCAACCAGGAGCGGCGCACCGCCGGTTTGCGAATGCGTTTGTCCGAATAGGTCATCGGCACAATGGAATCGAGCATCGGCGACGGATCGGGATCGCCGGCAAACGGTTCGCAGCGGATCAGCCGGCCGTCTTCAACCACGGCGGTATACGCCCCCCAGTGTGCGAGTTGCGGATAACGTTTAATAGACATGACGTTCTCAAACAAAAAATGGAATGGGCCAAAAATACCATTGCCGGCGGGGACAGCCAAAGTACAAATCGCTCTATTACCTTCGCATCACGGCCTAAGCGCAGCGCTGCGCCACCGCCAAATGAGGATAACGTGCCAATATCTGCCAACGCCGCCACAGTTACGCAGTCGGCGACTTGCAGCCGAACGGTTTTTCCGCAAAACTGGGGAATGTAAGCGATTACCCCAGGATAAGTTGAAGCATATATGGCTACCATAAAGGATGTTGCCAGGCTGGCGGGCGTTTCCGTTGCCACGGTATCTCGCGTGATCAATAACTCGCCGAAGGCCAGCGATGGTTCGCGCAGCGCAGTGCTGGCGGCGATGGAGCAATTACAGTATCACCCCAACGCCAACGCCCGCGCGCTGGCGCAACAATCCACCGAAACCGTCGGACTGATCGTCTCCGACGTCTCCGATCCGTTCTTCGGCGCCATGGTGAAAGCCGTTGAGCAAGTGGCCTACACCACCCATAACTTTCTGCTGATTGGCAACGGTTACCACGACGCCGAAAAAGAGCGTCAGGCGATAGAGCAGCTGGTGGCGCCACCGCTGTGCAGCACTGGTGGTACACGCCAAAAAACTGACCGATATGGAGCTGAGCGTCTGGATGCAGCAAATCCCCGGAATGGTGCTGATCAACCGCACGCTGCCCGGTTATGAAACCCGCTGCGTGGCGTTGGACGATCGTTACGGCGCCTGGCTGGCGACCCGCCATCTGATCCAGCAGGGGCACCAGCGCATTGCCATCATCTGTTCCACCCACCAGATTTCCGACGCCACCGATCGCCTGCAGGGCTATCTGGACGCGTTGCAGGAACACGGTATTGCGGTGGATGAAAAGCTGATTGCCTACGGCGAACCGGACGAAATTGGCGGCGAGCAGGCCGATGACCGAACTGCTGGGGCGCGGCAAGAGCTTCAGCGCGGTGACCTGCTATAACGATCCGGTGGCCGCCGGGGCGCTGTCGGTGCTGAGCGATAACAGCATCGACGTGCCGGGGCAGATATCGTTGATTGGCTTTGATGATGTACTGATTTCGCGCTATCTGCGACCGCGCCTGACCACCGTGCGCTACCCGGTGGTGGCAATGGCAACCCAGGCGGCAGAACTGGCGCTGGCGCTGGCCAACGGCCAGCCGCTACCGGAAATCACCAATATGTTCAGCCCGACGCTGGTGCGGCGCCATTCGGTCGCCAGCATCAACAATGCGCTCGACCAGGGGTAGTTCGCCCTACACCAGCTTGCCCTGGAAGATCGGCACCGACTCAAACAGATAGCCGTCGAATTCCGGGGCATCGACGTCAGACAGCTCCATCAGCGTGCCTTTGATGTTTTCCATGTGCTGCCACATCGCCTGATACGATCCCATCACGTCGCGACGGCGCAGCGCCGCCAGAATGTTCTGGTGATCCGCCAGCCACTTCAGCCGATAGCCCTTGGTAGCAATGCGGCTGTGCAACTGCTGCCACAGCGGGCTGGCATCCCGCCGCTGCCAGAGGCTTTTTACCGTATCCAGCAGCATCTGATTCTGGGTTGCACCGGCGATCAGCAGATGGAACATCTTGTCATTGTCGCCGCTTTCGTCATTGGCAATGATGGCGCGTTGTTCCTGTTCCAGCGTACGCCGCAAATTTTCGATGTCGGCCTTGGTGGCCATTTTGGCGGCAAACGCCGCGATATTGCTTTCCAGCAGTTGGCGCGCCTGGAGCATTTCAAACGGCCCGACCTCGCTGTGCAACAGCGAATCGTCATCTTCCGCCGCGTCGTTCGGCATGCGGATCACGTAGACGCCCGAGCTCTGGCGAATATCCACCGTACCTCCAGTTCAAGCATCAGCAGCGCTTCGCGCACAATAGTTCGGCTGACACCGTAGGTTTCGGCGATGTTGCGCTCGGGCGGGAGACGCGTGCCGATAGCGAAATGGCCCTGCTGAATTTTTTGCCGAAGGTCCCGTCCAATCTCCTGATACTGCTTTTTTTCCTGCGGAATCACGACTTTGTCCACCGTTTCACCCTGAAAGACGCCTGGCCCATGCCATACCTTGCATACAAGAGGTATCTAGCCCGAAAAGTCCGCTCCCGACGGCATGCACTGGCGGATGATGGGCTCACCCGCCAGCCGTTGGGACGACAACCGGGCTAGTCTACCAAACCCAGCGCCTGATCGAGTACTTTTGCGCCGTTTAACGTGCCGTATGCCACAGAATCGATCACCGCGATCGGGATCTGGTAGTGGTCAGTCAGCTTTTTGTTTTCCGTCAGCTTGAAGCGCACCTGCGGCCCCAGCAGCACCGCAAGGATATCGTTGCCGTAACTTTGCAGCTCATCTCGCAGATTCTGTTCGGGGATGGCGTAGATCTGTAATTCCAGCCCGCGCGCCGCCGCCTCTTTTTCCATTTTGGTCACCACCAGCGAGGTGGACATGCCCGCCGAGCAGGCCAGAACGATTCGTTTCATCAGCAATTCCTTATTTGTTTTCATCGTCAAGCGTCAGGGTCAGTCGCCGGCTGTCGCTCAGTGCGCGGAACCAGTGCGCCGACTTTTTTGGCCGCCGGTTACGCTGGTTGTCCAGATCGATCTCAATCAGGCCGTAGCGGTTCTTGAAGGCGTTCATCGGCGACACGTTGTCGGTAAACGCCCACAGCATATAGCCCCGGCAGTTCACCCCGGCCTCGACCGCTTTCAGCGTCCAATAGAGATGTTCGCCAATGAATTCGATGCGGTAGTCGTCCTGGATTTCGCCGTCGGCATTTTTAAACTGCGCTTCGTTCTCAATGCCCATACCGTTCTCCGCGACAAACCAGGCAATGTTGCCGTACTCGTCGCGCATGCGCAGGCCCATGTCGTAAACGATTTTCGGCAGGATTTCCCAACCGCGCGATTTGTTCATCCGCCGCCCCGGCAGTTCAAAATGCTCGTAGTACATCGCCGGGTGGAACGGCGTTGCGCTGTGCCATTGGCGGCTCGGCGCCTTGACGCGGTGCGGGTAATACAGGTTGATACCCACTTCGTCGACGGTGTTGTCGCGGATCAGCGCCATGTCCTCCGGCGTCCAGGCAAAATGCACCCCATGCTGGTTCAGCAGCGTCAGCAGTTCCGCCGGGTATTCTCCCTTGATCGCCGGATCGAGAAACACCCGGTTATAGAACAGGTCGTAAAGTTCGGCGGCACGCTGGTCGTGCGGCGCACTGGAGCGCGGATAGGTCACTTCCGGGTTGAGGATCACCCCGATGCTGCCGGCACAGCCCATCTGGCGGAACAACTGCACCACCGAAGCGGTCGCCAGATTTTTATGGTGGTTCCACTGCATCCATTTGCCGGTGTTCTGCTCGTACGGCCAGCGGATGGCGTCAAGGTATACCCGCGTCTGCACCACCACCGGCTCGTTGAAGGTGAACCAGCGCGTCACCTTGTCGCCGAAGCGCTCAAATACCCGACGCGCATACAGTACGAACAGTTCCACCACCCGCCTGGAGTTCCAGCCTTGGTATTTTTCCAGCAGGTAACCCGGCAGCTCGTAGTGCTCCAGACACAGCATCGGCTCGACGCCCTGGCGTTTCATTTCGTCCAGCAAGGCGTCGATATAGGCAGCGTACTCCTCATCCACCACCCCTTGCTCATAATCGGTAAGGAAACGCGACCAGTTGATCGACGTACGGTAATGGCTGACGCCGCTTTGCTTCATCAACGCCACGTCTTCACGGTAGCGATTGATAAAGTCGGTGGCGACCGACGGGCCGTAGCCGTTATGCCAAACGTGGCGATCGTGCCGATACCACAAATCCAGGTAAGAATCCTGCCCCGGTTTTTTGCCGCTCCAGCCCTCGGTCTGCCAGGCGGAAGCCGCCGCGCCGAGGATAAAATCGCTGGGTATTTCGAGTGAAACCTGACTCATTGCGCACCTCATGCATTCTGTATAAACGGGTTGTTCAGCCTGCTCGGCGCGGCGCGCCGCCACTTTGACAAACGGCAGGTAAATCAGCGTGGCGACCACGATGCAGATCAACTGGGTGACCACCGCCCCCATCGATCCGGCGGTCGACAGCCAGGCATTGATGATCGGCGGCGTGGTCCACGGCACCATCACCACCGCCTTGCCGGCGAAACCGATGCTGGTGGCGAAATAGCCGATGGTGCCGGTGACCAGCGGCGTGATGATGAACGGGATCGCCAGGATCGGGTTGAGCATGATCGGCATCCCGAAGATCACCGGTTCATTGATGTTGAAGAAGCTCGGCCCAAGCGACAGCTTGCTGATTTCCCGCATCTCCTTGCGCTTGGTGGCGATCATCACCGCAAACAGCAACCCCAGCGTGATGCCGGATCCGCCGATGCTCATATACACATCCCAGAACGGCATGGTGATGATGTTGGGGATCTCCTTGCCCTGCTCGAAGGCGGTCATGTTGACCATGATCGCCCCCAGCAACAGCGGCTCGCGGATCGGTTTCCACCATCTGGTTGCCATGAATGCCAATCACCCAGAACAGCTGCGCCACGAACATCAGGATCAGAATGCCAGGCAGGCTTTGCACCACCGTTTCCAGCGGCTGCTGCACCACCTGATACACCGCGTCATACAGGTAAATGCCGGTGACGCGGTGGAAGACAAAGCCAAAGGTGGCGATCGCCACTACGGTGATGATCGCCGGGATCAGCGCCGAAAACGACGCAGAGACGTTCGGCGGCACGCTTTCCGGCATTTTGATTTTCAGCCGGTCGAGGGTTTCCAGTCTGGAATAGACCTCTACCGACAAAATGGCGATAAACATGCCGGAGAACAGGCTGCGGGTATCCGAAAACTGCTTCGCCAGTACGTCTTTCACCACCTGCATCTGGTTGTTGACCATCAGTTCAACGGTGGTCGGCGTGACCGCGATAAAACAGATCACCGCCAGCAGGCCGGGGGAACAGCGATCGCGATCCGTTAATCTTGCCCAGCTCGATACCGATCAGAAATACCGCGCCAATGTTGAGAAAGCTCAGCGTGGCGTAGTTGATGCTGCTCATGATCGGCTTGAAATCCGCCAGGAACGAGAACATGGCGAAGCTGGCCAGGCCGTTCTTGGGATCCATCACCATATTGGAGATCAGCACCGAAAACGCGCCGACGATAATCACCGGCATCAGCGTGATGAACGACGCCTTGATGGCCATGATGTATCTGTAACTGTTGAACTTGTTGGCGAAGGCTCCCAGAGAGTCTATTAGCCGGTCCCGAAATGACATGACACCACCCCTTGTTGTGTTGTGCTGGCTCAGATGACCGATTCGCGTACCGCTGTTTCGCGATTTGGCGATTTGGCATACCAAAAATAAGCCAAGCGGATTATTTTTCTGTGATCACACTCTCACAAGGGGATATTGGGATTCCAATATGATGAAAAAAGCCAATTTTGGCATACCAATAGGAACTGTCATGACGATCGATCTGGAACAAACGGTAATGGAACTGTTGATCAACGCTGGCGAAGCGCGATCCCACGCGATGGTCGGCCATTCAGGCGGCTCGGCAGCGTCAGTGGGCACAGGCGCAGGAGGCGTTGACCGCCTCGCAGGCCGCCGCGCGCGAAGCGCACAAGGTACAAACCAATTGATTGGTCTGGATGAAGGCGTGGGCAAGATCCCGGTAAACCTGATCATGGTTCATGCACAGGATCATCTGATGACCGCCATGCTGTGTCACGATCTGGCGCAGGAGATCGTATTGCTGCGTCAGGAGGTGTTCGCCTAGCGATCGACCGCTGTCCTTGGCCAGCCCCTATGCTAGACTGCCACTACTTTCCACAGCGGACGTTTGCATTACGAGGTTAGCCACAGATGATCACCATGTTGGATGTTTCCATTCGCGCAGGGGTGTCGAAAGCAACGGTATCCCGCGTTTTAAATGGCACCGGCCAGGTGAAAAAGAGCACCCGCGACGCGGTGTTCAAGGCGATGGACGAGCTGGGCTACCGACCCAACTTTCTTGCCAGTCGCTGGCGAACAAAAGCTCCAATAGCATGGCCTGGTGGTGTCCAATTTCGATGGCCCCTACTTTGGCCGCCTGCTGCGCCAGGCCGCCAAACTGATTGAGGCCAGCGGCAAGCATCTGATCGTTACGACGGCCACGACACGCCGGAGGACGAGCTGCAGGCGGTACAACTGCTGGCGGATCGCCGCTGTGACGCCATTATCCTCTACACCCGCTTTATGGATGAAACCGCCTTGATGGCGCTGCTCGACAGCCTGCCGGTGCCGATGATGGTGATTAACCGGGATTTGCCGCAGGCGCGGGAACGCTGCGTGTTCTTCGAACAGCAGCAGGCGGCGTTCAAGGCAGTGGATTATCTGATTGGCCAGGGGCATCGTGAAATAGCCTGTATTACCGGCCCGATCGCCACGCCAACCGCCCAGTCACGGCTGGCGGGCTATCGCCAGGCGCTGCAACAGCATCAGATAGCCTTTGACGACGCCCGCGTGGCCTACGGCGACAGCAGCGTGGCTGGGGTATCGCGGCTGTCGCGACCTGCTGGCAGGCGCTGCCGCCTTTAGCGCGCTGTTCGCCAGCAATGACGATATGGCCATCGGCGCCATGAAGGCGCTCAGCCAGGCCGGTAAACGTCTGCCGCACGATGTATCACTGTTCGGTTTTGACGACGAACCAAGCGCAGCCTATCTGCAACCGGCGCTGTCTACCGTCTATCTGCCGATCGATGCGATGATAGAAGCCGCCATCGGCCAGGCGCTACGCCTGATTAACGGCGATCCCCTGTTGGCATTGCAGCCATTTCACCGGTGAACTGAAGCTGCGTGAATCGGTGATAGCCGGTCCGTACGCCAAATAATCCCCCTCTTGCCGGCGCGCTGCCGTTGGCGATAAAAAAACCCCGGCGGCTGCGGCTGCAACCCGGGGTTTATTCGTCGCAATGCGCTATGACGTTGCGTTACACCCGTTCCAGCGCGATCAGCTCGTCGATGGTCTGACGGCGGCGGATAAGCCGCGCCTCGCCGTTTTCAAACAGCACTTCCGGCAGCAGCGGGCGGCTGTTGTAGTTGGAAGACATCGAGGAGCCGTAAGCGCCGGTGTCATGGAACACCAGATAATCCCCCACCTGCACCGCCGGCAGCGCACGGGTTTCCACCCCACCGCCGGCCTGCTGGGTAAAGACGTCGCCGGATTCGCACAGCGGACCGGCAATCACCGTATCGCGCAGCGGCTGTCCTGCGGTATCGCGGCCGTCGGCCGGCAGTAATGAAATATGGTGATAACTGCCGTACATCGCCGGACGCATCAAATCGTTGAAGCCAGCGTCAACCAGCACAAAGTGACGGCTACCCATATCCTTCACCGCACGCACTTCTGCCACCAGTACGCCAGCCTCCGCCATCAGGAAGCGGCCCGTTCGATCTCCAGCGCCACCGGGTGACCCAGGTGCGCGGCAATACGTTGCCGAGCGCGGTCCCACAGGCCAAAATAGTGTTCAGTATCAATGGCCTCTTCGCCGTGTTGATACGGGATAGACAGACCGCCACCGGCCGAAATGGCAGCAATATCCTGCCCCAGATCGATCACCTGCTGTACCATGGCGTCACACACCCGCTCCAGGTGCTGATAATCCACGCCGGAACCGATATGCATGTGTACGCCCAACAGCGTCAGGCCGTAGCGCTGAATTTTTTCCACCGCCTTTGGCAAATCGGCATACCAAATGCCGTGTTTGCTGTTTTCGCCGCCGGTATTGGTCTTCTGGCTATGGCCATGGCCGAAACCCGGATTGATGCGTAGCCACACCGGTGCCCGGCCGAGCATTGACCCAACTGTTCCAGCATATCGATCGAACCGGCGTTGACCGGGATCTTCAGTTCGCTGACGCGCGCCAGCGTGGCGTGGTCCAGCACATCGGCGGTAAACACTATCTCGTCGCCGCCCGGCTGATAACCGGCCTGCAACGCGCGTTCGACTTCACCCAGCGACACCGAATCAACCTTGACGCCCTGCTGGCGCATCAGGCGCAGGATATGAATATTAGAACAGGCCTTCTGGGCAAAGCGAATCACGTCAAAATGGCGCAACTGGCTGATGCGCGCACTGATAATCGCGGCATCATAAGCCCAGACCGGGCAGCCGAAACGCGCTGGCAGCGCCAAACAGATTGGTGGCATTCAACGCAGTGGAAGTGTCATTCAAGGCGCGTGGCATGGCAGAATTCTCAAAATAAACGTTTTCACTATCATGCCGCAGCGACAATCGGCGGGAAAATATCCGTTTCTCCATAGTCTATTCATTTATGATATACCTGATAACCGACTTTACGCGCTGCCGGAGACTCCCATGCACGCCATTAACGCTGCGCCAGATTGAAATCTTCCATGCGGTGATGACCACCGGCAATCTCACCGAAGCCGCGATTTTGCTGAAAACCTCGCAGCCCACCGTCCAGTCGTGAACTGGCGCGTTTTGAGAAACTGATACAGCTGCAGCTGTTTGATCGGGTGCGCGGGCGTTTGTCGCCAACGGTGCAGGGGCTGCGGCTGTTCGAAGAAGTTCAGCATTCATACTATGGTCTGGAGCGCATCAAGACCGCGGCCGCCGGCATTCGTCAGTTTCAGCAGGCGCAACTGTCCATCGCCTGTCTGCCGGTGTTTTCCCAGTCGCTGCTGCCCGCGGTGTGCAAACCGTTTATCGACCAGTACCCGGAAGTGAGTTTCAGCGTAATACCGCAGGAATCGCCGCTGCTGGAAGAGTGGCTGTCGGCGCAGCGCCACGACCTGGGATTGACGGAAAATAACCAGACCCCGGCCGGCACCGAGCGCATGACGTTAATGACATTGAACGAGGTTTGCGTGCTGCCCGGAGGGCACCGGCTGCTGGCGAACAGCGTGCTGACGCCGCAGGACTTCGCCGGGGAGAACTTTATCAGTCTGTCGAACACCGACAGCTATCGCCAACTGCTCGACGCGCTGTTCAACGAACAGCGGGTCGAGCGGCGTATGGTGATGGAAACGCACAGCGCGGCTTCGGTGTGCGCCATGGTCAGGGCCGGCGTCGGCATTTCGATCGTCAACCCGCTGACCGCGCTGGATTACGCCGACAGTGGGGTGCACCTGCGGCCGTTCAGCATCGACGTGCCGTTCACCGTCAGTCTGATACGGCCATTGCATCGCCCGTCGTCGGCGCTGGTCAGCGCCTTCGTTACGCATCTGCAACAGCGGGCGGCGTATTTCCCCGCCCGTCTGGCTGCGGTTATCGCGCGCTAGCCTGGCGGCGGGCGCGGCCAAAGGTCACCAGGCACAGCACCAGGCCAACCAGCGCCAGCAGTGCGGCTGCCAGCGGCACCGCCGTCAACCCCAGCCCCTGCGCGATGGTCACGCCGCCAACCCAGGCCCCTAGCGCATTGCCAAGGTTAAACGCGGCAATGTTCAGGGTCGAAATCAGATTCGGCGCTTTCTTGCCGTAGGTCACCACGTTGATCTGCAACGCCGGTACCGCAGCAAATGACACCGCCGCCCACAGGAACAGGGTGATTTCCGCCGGGATCAGCGCACTGCTGGTCCAGCTGAACAACGCGGAAAATAGCGCGATCGCCAGAAATACCCCGGCCAGGGTCACGCCCAGCCGCCAGTCGGCCAGACGACCGCCGAGAATATTACCCAGCGTCAGGCCAACCCCCATCAGCAGCAGCGTCCAGCTAACCCCATGCGGTGAAACGCCGGTCACGTCGGTCAACAGCGGCGCGATGTAGGTGAACAGGGTGAACATCGACGCGGCAAATGCCACCGTCATCATCAGCGACAGCCAGACGCCGGCGCCACGCAACGCCACCAGCTCCTTTTTCAGGTCGGTCGGCGCCTCGTCCTTTACCACCGGCAGGTTACGGTACAGCGCCAGCAACGCGGCAACGCCAATCAGTGCCACCGCCCAGAAGGTTGAACGCCAGCCCAGTGCCTGCCCCAGCGCGGTACCCAACGGCACGCCCAGTACGTTGGCCAGCGTCAGACCGGTGAACATCAGCGCCACCGCCGACGCCCGGCGGTTCGGCGCCACCAGGTTGGCCGCCACTACCGCGCCGATGCCAAAGAACGCGCCATGGCACAACGCGGTAATAATGCGCGCCAGCATCAGAAAACCGTAGCTGTAGCCCAGCGCGCACATCAGGTTGCCGACGATAAAGATCGCCATTAACAGCAACAAGGTATTTTTACGTGGCAGACGCGCGGTCAACAGCGCCATGATTGGCGCACCTATCGCCACGCCCAGCGCATAGCCACTGATCAGCCAGCCGGCCGACGGAATGGAGACCTGCAGATCCTGTGCGACCTCAGGCAGCAACCCCATGATAACGAACTCGGTGGTGCCGATGGCGAATGCACTTAATGCCAGTGCGAGCAGAGAAACAGGCATGACTAACGCTCCCAATTAACCACGACCCCGCGCACGCGCGCCGATAAAAAACGCAAAAAACAGGCGAACCACAGGGTCGCCCGTCATCAGATGAATAGGTGTAGGGAACAGGTAGGGCTAAACGATATAACCTTATAATTATTAAGTATAATTTTCTTATTCCACGCCATAGGAATAGCACGCGTCGCCGGCATAAAACCAGCGTAGCGCCACGCGCGGCGCATAAAAAAACCGCGTTATCCGGCTAAGCGCTTGAATGAGCTAATGATGAAAAATGTGAGGAAATATTACCTTGGGGTGACGTTAGCGGCGCAAGGTCGCCAACCACTGCGCATCGTGGCTGAACCACTCCACCAGAAAGTCCAGCATGGTACGCAGCGTGGCAGGCATTTGCCGACGCGACGTATAAATGCCGTAAATACCCATAGATTGCGGCTGGTAGTCCGGCATCAATTCCACCAGCTCCCCTTTCGCCAGCAGCGGGGCGGCCGAATAGTACGGCTGCAACGAGATCCCGGCGCCTTGCAGCGTGCCGGCCATTAACACCACCGATTCATTGGCGCTCAGGTTGCCGCTCACCGCCACCGCCGACTTCACGCCCTGATGCTCAAAATGCCACAGGCTCTTGCCGAAATAGGAATAGGTCAGGCAGTTGTGTAACGCCAGATCCTGCGGTTGGCGCGGCGTACCGTGCGCGACCAGGTAAGCGGGAGCGGCACAGACCACCGACGCACAGGTGGACAGCGGCCGGGCTATCAGGTTCGGATCCAGCTCGTTGGTGATACGCAGCGCCAGATCGATGCGCTCTTCCACCAGATTGACCGCCCGGTTATTCATTTTGCAGATCGACCGCGACCTGCGGATGGCGCTTGAGATACTGGCTAACCGCCCCTACCAGCGCGGTCTGCCCCAGCGATTGCGAACAGGTGATGCGCAGCAACCCGCGCAGCTCATCAGACGACTCCTCCTGCGCCAGATCGATGTCTTGCGCCACCTGCAGCATTTGCCGACAACGTTGCAGCGTGCGCTCACCGGCATCGGTCAGGCTGAGTTTGCGCGTAGTGCGATGCAGCAAGCGCGCACCGGCCCACTGTTCCATCTGCGCCAGATAACGCGTCACCATGGCGCGCGACATACCCAACGCCTCAGCGGCGGCGATCATGCTGCCCCGTTCGACGATGGAGACAAACACTTCGGCGGCGGTAATGCGATCCATAATTCGTCCGATTTATGCAATCAATAATTGCTCATTATCCGGTTTTTCTATCGATTCATGCAACCTACTATCTTTCCATCAGCAAACAACATCGATAGGACACCTGCACATGTTTAAAAAATCATTTATCGCTCTGGCATTCACCGGCGTCGCCGCCGTCAGCACCTACGCCAACGCAGCCGGTTCACTGACCATGGAAGTCTACAACCCGGGCGCAGACAGCGTGTTCCCGGTGTCTTCCGAAATCATCAGCGGCCCGCACCAGGTCGCGCTGATCGACGCCCAGTTCCAGCGCAACGACGCTGAACAGCTGGTCAAGAAGATCAAGGCTACCGGCAAGCAACTGACCACCGTTTACATCAGCCACTCCGATCCGGATTTCTATTTCGGCCTGGAGGTGATTAAAGCTGCGTTCCCGCAGGCCAACATCATCGCCACGCCGGCAACCATCAAAGAAATCAACGCGACAAAAGACGGAAAACTGGCCTATTGGGGGCCGATCCTGAAGCAAAATGCGCCGAAAAGCGTCGTCGTACCGCAGCCGTTGCAGGGCAACAGCTTCACTATTGACGGACAAAAGGTGGAAGTGAAAGGCCTGAATGGCCCAACGCCGGAACGCACCTACGCGTGGATCCCGTCGCTACAGGCAGTGGTCGGCGGCGTGGCGGTGGCCGGTGACAACATTCACCCATGGATTGCCGATAACCAGACGGCAACCTCACGCGCCCATTGGCAGCAAACGCTGGCCAGCATTGAAGCGCTAAAACCACAGGTTGTGGTGCCAGGGCATTTCCTGCCAGGCGCGCCGCAAACGCTGGCTTCCGTCAGCTTTACCCAGCGTTACCTGACCACGCTGGAAACCGAGTTGCCGCAAGCCAAGGATGCAGCCGCACTGATAGCGGCGATGAAAAAGCACTACCCGAACCTGAAGGATGAATCGAGCCTGGAATTGAGCGCCAAGGTGCTGAAAGGCGAAATGAAATGGCCGCAATAAACGCTAACGCATCGAGGTATATGATGAACTCTGCCACCCTGCATTATATTTACGATCCGCTGTGCGGCTGGTGTTATGGCGCCGCACCGCTGCTTAAGGCAGCTCAGAGCCTGCCGGAGCTGAATATCGAGTTGCACGCCGGTGGCATGATGACCGGCGACAACCGCCGGCCGATCGGTGATGAATGGCGCGAGTATGTGATGCCGCACGATCGCCGGATTGCCGAGTTGACCGGCCAGAGCTTTGGCGAAGCCTATTTCAACGGGCTGCTACGTGACAGCACGGCGATGCTGGATTCAACGCCGCCGATCACCGCCATCCTGGCTGCGCAACGGCTGGCCGGACGTGGGCTGGACATGCTGCACCGCATTCAACAGGCGCATTACCAGGAAGGTCGACGCATTGCCGACACGCCGGTATTGGAGTCGCTGGCACGCGAGCTGGGGTTGCCTTCCGCCGCGTTCATCGCCGAAATGCGCTTCAACAGCGGTGCGCCAACCGCCCAGCACATCGCCGACAGCCGGGCGTTACTGGCCAAAGTTCGCGGCCATGGCTTCCCGACGTTTGTGTTGCAAGATAGCGAAGGACACATGCGCCAGTTGCCGGCCAGCAATTACCTGAACAACGTTGCCGGCTGGACGGCAGCGCTGAGCGGCGCAGTCACCTGGGCCTGATGCCGCCGGGGAGACGCTGGCGTCTCCCCGCTGCAGGCTTATTCTACCCGGACAAAGCGCCCCTGCGCCTGCACGTTATGGCCAAACCCGCAGTCGCCCTGGGTATGCAGATCGACGGCATCGGCGCTGAATTTCAGGGTCACATCGCACGCCATACCCACCTCTTCGACCGACTGATGGTAGACCGCCCGGTGGTCGGTAATGCTCAGCAGATCGCTGAACTCGCCCATATTCGGCCCATAGTACAATCCCATGCCCGGCATATAGTAGCCGGCATAGCTGATATGCCAGCGCTTGCCCTGCGGCGCTACGCTGACCTCGCTCCACACGCCACGGCCGGCATACTGCCAATACACGCCAGCCGGGCCGTCAGGCGCCGGTTGCTGCGCCAATCGCGCCTGCAGCAATGCCAGATTATGCTGAGATTTACCGTCGTTCGGTGCCAACGCCAGGTAAGCCCGCGCCTTGAGTAACTGCCCGGCATGGATCCACGCCAATGCCACATTGTTGTAGGCGGTTGCCGTTGCACGCTCGCTTTTGCCGCAAAACTCGCTCCATGCGGCCTGATCGCGGAAGATCTCGGCGGCTTTGACATAATCGCCACGTTGATAGGCGGCAGTGCCCAGTTCGGCATAACCGGACACTTTCCGGCAGTCTGCCTGAATATCCGGCTCATCAATTTGTGCCAGCGCCTGCTCGCTGACCAACGCCCCATAAGCCAGCAACAGGGGATACAACGCCTTCATGCCTTTTCCTTTCCGTCACGCAAACAGCAAACATGCTGATTTGGCGCCAGTATAACCGGATGATCGGCCAGCTTCACCCTTGCCGATTCAGTGATGATATTTCAAAGGGTTAGGCTGGTTAAACCTGCTTACAAGCGCTGTTTGTTTGTTACCGGCCAAGCGCACATGCTGATCGCTGGCTTTTTTGACCAGGAGCAGTATGAACAGTCCCCTCACGCAAAAGCATGCCATCTGGCAACTGATAAAACCGTTTTGGATATCTGAAGAAAAGTGGCGCGCCTGGGCGATGCTGCTGGCCATCGTAGCGCTTTCGCTGGGGCTGGTTTACATCAGCGTGCAGATTAACCAGTGGAATCAGGTGTTTTATGACGCGTTGCAGAACAAGAACTATCCGGTTTTCAAGCAGCAGCTGTGGCGCTTTAGCTATCTGGCGCTGATCTTCATTGTGCTGGCGGTGTACAAGGTCTATCTGACCCAGGGCCTGCAAATGCGCTGGCGGCGCTGGATGACGGAAAAATACATGACCCGCTGGCTGACGCATCAGGCCTATTATCATACCGAGCAACAGCAGTTGATTGACAACCCGGATCAGCGTATTGCCGAAGATCTCAACGTACTGACCCAATACACGCTGTCGCTGTCGCTCGGCCTGCTGTCCAGCCTGGTGACGCTGTGTTCCTTCGTCACCATTCTGTGGCATGTCAGCGGGCCGCTGACCTTCGCCCTGCTCGGCCATAGCGTTACCCTGCCGGGCTACATGCTCTGGTTTGCCTTGTTATACGCGGTGCTCGGCTCGCTGCTGATTGGCTGGGTCGGCAAGCCGCTGGTAATGCTGGGCGTCAATCAGGAGCACTATGAAGCCAACTTTCGTTTCGGGCTGATCCGCATCCGCGAGAATAACGATGCCATCGCCCTCTACCACGGCGAAGCGCACGAAACCCGACAGTTGAGCGGCCGCTTCGAGGCGATTCGCAGTAACTGGTGGTCGATCATGCGCGTCACCCGTCGGCTCAACATCGCCAGTAATTTTTATGCTCAGTTCGCGATCATCTTTCCGCTGTTGGTGGCGGCACCGCGCTATTTTTCCGGCGCCATACAGATGGGCGGCATGATGCAGATTGCTTCGGCCTTCGGCCAGGTGCAGGGGGCACTGTCGTGGTTTATCGACGCCTTTAACGATCTCGCCACCTGGAAAGCCTGCGTCAACCGTCTGGCCGGCTTCAACGCCGCAGTCGATCAGGCACATCACCAGCCGCGCGGCATCGCGTTGCAGCCGCAGGGCACCGAACCGCTGACGCTCACCAACCTCAGCCTGCACCTGCCGAGCGGCCAGCCGCTGATGACCGACGCCAACCTGACGCTGCAACGCGGTGAACGCGTGCTGATCGTCGGCCCTTCCGGCTGCGGAAAATCAACGCTGCTGCGCGCCATTGCCGGTATCTGGCCGTATGGCAACGGTGCCATTTATCGCGATATCAGCCTCAGCACGCTGTTTCTGCCGCAGCGCAGTTACATTCCCATCGGTACGCTACGCGCAGCATTAAGCTATCCGCAGGTGGAAAATGAATACGACGATGCCGCATTGCTGCAAACGCTGCAAAAATGCCGGCTGAGCCATCTGCAGCGCTGGCTGGATACCTCCGCCAACTGGAGTCACCGCCTGTCACCGGGCGAACAACAGCGGCTGGCATTTGCCCGCGCCATTCTCACCCGGCCGGATACGCTATTCCTTGACGAAGCCACCAGCGCGCTGGATGACGAAACCGAACAGTTGATGTATGGCTTATTGCGGGATGAATTGCCCAACGTAACGCTGATAAGCGTGGCCCACCGCAACAGCGTGGCAAAATACCATCAGCACTGCTGGCGATTCAGCCGCCAGGGCGATCGGCCAGCGCGAATGACGCCAAGCCCGCTGCCGAGTTCGGCATAACCCCCTCTGCTACCGGCGTCCGACGGGGCGCGTATCCCGCCGGCGTCATTATCTGCCTGCGCCGCTTGTCAGGCATGGCGTTGTTGCCTACACTGGCGCACAGATATCGGCCACTGGCCGCTACGTAAGCGTTAACGTCAATCAACGCATCACGCCATGCAGAATTGATTGGCTGCATGCCCTGGTGCGAGGATTGTATGCCCCAACCCGTTTCATCTGCCATTTCCACTGCCGCTGCCACGCGCCGTCGGTTACACCGCCCTTTGCTGTTGATCGTTGGCATTATGCTGGTAGCAGCGAACCTGCGTGCGGCACTGACCAGCGTCGGCCCATTGCTGGAACAAATCCAGCAGCAACTGACGCTGTCGGCCACCGCCGCCGGGCTGTTGAACTCATTGCCACTGATACTGTTTGCGCTGCTGTCGCCCGTGACCCCGGCGCTGGCACAGCGTATCGGCATCGAACGCACGCTGGGGCTGGCCTTGCTGATGCTGGTGCTTGGCATTGCACTGCGTTCGCAGCCACCAACCAGTCTGCTGTGGCTTGGCAGCGGGCTGATCGGCGCCGCGATAGCCTTTGCCAACGTGCTGCTGCCAACCCTGGTCAAACGGGATTTCCCGCAGCGCGCAGCAGCCATGATCAGCGCCTATGCCGCGGTGATGTCGCTGGTGGCGGCGATTGCCTCCGGCATGGCGGTACCGCTGGCAGCGCTGCACGATAACGGCTGGCGATTTTCTCTGTTGTGTTGGGGGTTGCCGGCGCTGTTGGCGCTGCTGGTATGGCTACCGCAGTTGCGCAATCGCGCCTTGCCCCAAACCGATGCCCCTACAGGCGCCATCCAGGGCGCTATCGCCGTCTCGTTCACCGTGGGGCAGCGCGCTCGGTTGGCAGGTCGCGCTGTTTATGGGACTGCAGTCGGTCACGTTTTACACCATCATCGGCTGGTTCAGCGCCTTTGCCGCCAGCCATGGCACCTCGGCACAACAGGCCGGTTTCGAACTGTTCATCTACCAGGTGGTGGCCATCGTGGCGAACTTCGTGATGGTGATCATTCTGCCGCGCGCGCGCGACCAGCGGGCTATTGCCCTGGTCAGTTCTTTGCTGATTTTTATCGGCGTCGGAGGGTTATTACTGTTGCCGGCCAGTTCGCTGGTATGGCTGGTATTCGCTGGGCTGGGAGCCGGTAGCTCGCTGGTACTGGCGCTGTCGTTCTTTGGCTTGCGCAGCCAGCATCATCAGCAGGCGGCGTTATTGTCCGGCATGGCCCAGTCCGTCGGCTATTTGCTGGCGGCGGTTGGCCCGACCCTGTTCGGCCTGCTGCACGATCTGACGCAAAGCTGGAACGTGCCGCTCGGCATTCTATTGGGATTAACCCTGCTGCAGATGCTGTTTGGCATCCTGGCTGGCCGCAGTCGGGTTATCGGTTAATCGGGCGCGCGGGCAGGATCCGGCGTCGGGGTTTTGGCGTCGTCATCCTGCCACAGGTCTTCAATAAATGAACGTTGCGCTTCGTTGAGTTGCCACGACGGCGGGATTTTCGCCTTGCCGTTATCCGGCCGCCGTGACTGCTTTTTTGTTTCTGGGTTCTTTTTCATCGTCTTGCTTCCCTAAGTGGTCAAAAACCAGTAGACCGTCAGGCCCACCACGATCCAAAAAACACCGCATCCGATGAAAACGGCCAGCCAGGCTTTCCGCCGCAGCTGGGGATCTTCCTTATAGTCCATACGTTCCCCGCCAACTAATAGATAATAGTAATTATAAACTCATTATTGATCGTTTTAAACGATCGATAATGAGTTTTTTCCTATGGCGAAAGAAAGGAAATTGTACTAAGAAAAATCTTATTAGGCAGTACATAAGTAGGGATATTCGATAACCAGTTAAAAAGAAAGGATAAAATTGTCTTACCTGCTATCACACGCCAGAGAGTTTGCCATTTTTCGGCGACGCAAAAATCAACCGGGCCGTTAACAAACAGGCAGGTTTATCAATGGCAGAATCAGAATTTTCAGTTGGGGAGTCGACAGGAGCAGCGCGTTCCCTGCGCTGCCGGCATGCCTCGGTGGGTCAGGCGCCGAGCCGATGCATTAACGCGTTCAGCCGATTTGCGTGACCGAATCCCGGCTGGCGCGTTCGCGCTCGCTGCCGGTCAATTCGCTCAGTTGCCCGGCGCGCATTTCCAGCAGTCGGTCGGCATGTTCGAAATAGTGATCGTCATGGCTGATGGCAAACACCGTTTTGCCCAACGCCCGCAACTCAGGCAACAGCTCCCGGTAGAAGATACGGCGGAACTGCGGATCCTGATCGGCGGCCCATTCGTCCAGCAACAGGATTTCACGCTGTTCGGCAACCGCCAGCAGCAACGCCAACCGCTTGCGCTGCCCTTGCGATAGCTGCGGATTGGTCACGCGATTACCGTCAAACTCCAGCTTGCTCTTCATGTTCAAGCGTTCCAGCCAGCGCTCGACCAGCGCGGCATCTGGCGCTGCGCCGTTTGGCCCTTGCAAATGCTGGAATTGATGGAAATCGGTGAAAATAGCCGAAAACAGCCGGCGATAGTCGTCACGGTCCTGCGCTTGCTGTAGCTTGCCATCCAGCAGGATTTGCCCGCTGACCGGCTGGTATAGCCCGGTCAACAGCATCGCCAGCGTCGATTTGCCGCTGCCGTTGCCACCAATCAGAAACACCAGTTCCCCGCGCTGCAACGTCAGGTTAAGCGGGCCGACGGCGAACCCCTGGCGCTGCTCGTTCGAACCGTAGTGGAATACCACATCGCGCAGCTCCAGAGTGTGCCATGGCTTGGCTACCGCGGCGGGAAACGCTTCCTGATAGGCGGCCAGTTTTAGCGACTTGACCTTGTTAAACGCCACTTCCGCGCTGAGCAGGGTGGGGAAAGCGCCAACCGCCTGTAACAGCGGCGTGCGCAGAAACAGCAGGGTCAATGAATAGGTAGCGGCCACGGTGGTATTGGCCCAACCCAGACTGTTGGCCATAAAGAACACCAGACCGATGGCGCCCAGCATCATGATATTCGACCAGTTTACCGCGCTGAGGTGGAAGGTATCCGCCCGGATAATATGGTGACGGTAGTCCACGGCATCCGGCTGATAGGCTTGCTGAAACAGCGCCTTGGCGCGGTCGCGGTTTAATGCCAGCTCTTTGCGCCCGTCAATCGCCGATTGATAATCCTGATATAACCGCTCTTCGGCTTCACGCACCAGAGTCAGATGGCGATACACCCGCGACACCAGCACCCAACTGACGAAAATAGTGACGGCAACCCAAATGGCGGTGACCACCAGCATCTGCGGCGACAGCCAGCCGAGATAGGCCGCGCAGCCGAGCGTCAGGATAATGCCCTGTACCAGTTCCGGCAGGCGGACAAACGCCAGGGTGATATTGCGGATGTCGCTCGACAGGCTGGCCAGCAGCGAGGCGCTGCCCAACTGTTCGATGCGTTCGATATCGGTATCCAGAATACGTTTGATCAGTTGACCACGCAGGCGATAGACAAAATAGTGGCCCAGGGCGGTCAACGCCAGCTGCGATGCCAGCGTCACCACCATCAGCAGCGCCAGCAGGCCGAGGAACTGCGGCAGTATGGTCAGCGGATTGCCCGCCGCCGCCATCAAATTCAGATTAATAAAAGCAATGATGCCAATACCTAACGCGGCACTGGCCATGGTTAATGCCATCACCGCCACAAAAGGCCAGCGATACTGGTGATACACCACCCGCAGCAATTCCATGAATAACCCCTGAACAAAAAAAAGCAATGGCAGGCATTGTAGTCGGCACGAGGGTGATATCAATCAAATATCACCATTCGCCACGGCACCGGGCGACGCCGCGCAGTGGGCCGCAGGCTGCCTGGCAGCGTTAACAGTTTGCTTCCGGCCCGGCAGGCTCTACACTGACGCTTCGTCATGGCCACGGAAAACAGGGCGCTATGTTACCTACCCACGAATATGCCAACGATTTGATTCTGTTTGCGTTAATTGTTGAATGCGGCTCATTTAGCAAGGCGGCGGAAAGCGCCGGTATCACCAGTTCGGTGATCAGCAAACGCATCGGCCGGCTGGAAAAGTCGCTCGGCGCACGCTTGCTGTACCGCACCACCCGCAGCCTGACGCTGACAGAAAACGGCCAGGAGCTTTATCGCCATGCCAGGACCATCAGCAGCCAGATGCAGGAAGCGCTGTACGCGGTCAGCGAAAGGAGCGAGGCGCTGACCGGCACTATCCGCATGTCGGTGCCGACCATTTCCGGCGAATTATTGCTCAGCGAAAGCGTGGCCGAATTCTGCACCCAGCATCCGGATCTGAAGGTGGAAATGCGGCTGGAAAACCGCTTCGTCGATCTGGTCAACGAAGGCATCGATCTGGCGATCCGCACCGGCACCATGCCGGACTCCAGCCTGATTGCCCGGCATATCCTCGACTCCCGTTGGGTGATCGTCTGTTCGCCAAGCTATCTGGAACACCATCCACAACCCACCACCACCGCCGAGCTGCTCAATCACAACTGTCTGACCTATACCTATCAGGAAAGCGGCAGCGCCAACTGGCTGGTCAAACAGCCGACCGGCGACCAGATTGCCGAACTGCAGGTCAACGGCAACCTTTCCGCTAATAATGCGCGGGCGATCCGCAAAGCGGTCATCGGCGGCTACGGCATTGCCATGGTGCCGCGTTGCATGGTGTACGAGGATCTGCAGCAGGGCAAACTGCTGGAAATATTGGCCGGACACTGCGGCAAAGTGCTCGGCGTGTATGCGGTGTACCCGTACACGCGTAATTTGCCGCTGAAAACCCGGTTGCTGATCGAGCACATCATCTGCAGTTATAAAAATATCAGTCATTATTTTTGAGCGACGACAGCGTATTGCGCTCATTCCATGCCGCAGCGCCGGCATGGATTAGGCGATATTTGGATATAATCTATTGAGAATAAACGCCTAATAAATGTGATCACGCGCTTTTATCACACAATATCTTTTTTTACCCCACTGATTTTTAACGTGTTTACCGTTCCCTCTGGTGCCGACCGCTGACGCCGATACGTCTGTTTCC
This sequence comes from Serratia odorifera, assembly GCF_900635445.1. NCBI lineage: Bacteria > Pseudomonadati > Pseudomonadota > Gammaproteobacteria > Enterobacterales > Yersiniaceae > Serratia > Serratia odorifera. Next base: position 2,543,100 of record NZ_LR134117.1, on the reverse strand, counting down.
CGTTACTCTACGATTGTTATAAAAATGCGTCATAGAACATCACATTATGTTGTGATTAGAATAACGCGCCGTGGAAATTAACGACTCTGTAACACCTCTCCCCTACAAGAATAATGACCTCTGAGGATGATATGTCCCTGTTTTTCAGTATCGCTCCCATCGTCTTATTGATATGGATGATGACGAAACGTCAAGGCGTGCCCTCTTATCTGGCCCTGCCGCTGACCGCAGCGGTGGTATACGCGGTGCAACTGCTGTGGTTCGGCAGCGCACCGCTCCTGCTGCACGCCAACATCATCAGCGCACTGGTGGCGGTGTTCACGCCAATTACCATTATTGCCGGTGCGATCCTGCTGAATAAACTGATGCAGATCAGCGGTGCTGAAAATGTGATACGCAACTGGCTGGAAAACATCAGCCCCAACCCGGTCGCCCAGTTGATGATCATCGGCTGGGCCTTCGCCTTTATGATTGAAGGCGCCAGCGGATTTGGCACGCCGGCCGCCATTGCCGCCCCGATCCTGGTTGGCCTGGGCTTTAACCCGCTGCGCGTTGCGCTGCTGACGCTGGTAATGAACTCCGTACCGGTCTCGTTCGGTGCGGTAGGCACGCCAACCTGGTTTGGCTTCGCCAATCTGGGCCTGAGTGACGGCAACCTGCTGGACATTGGCCGGCTGAGTGCGTTAATTCATTTTGTCGCCGGATTTATCATTCCGATCCTCGCTCTGCGCTTTATCGTTTCCTGGCAACAGATCCGCCATAACCTGGTGTTTATCCTGCTCAGCATCGTTAGCTGTACCGTGCCCTACCTACTGCTGGCGCAGGTAAATTACGAGTTCCCTGCCTTGCTCGGCGGCGCGATTGGCCTGACGCTGTCGGTGCTGCTGGCGCGTAGCCGTATTGGCCTGAGCAACGAGCCGGCCAACACGCCCGGCGCCGCCATTCCCTTTGGCCAGGTGCTGAAGGCAATGACCCCCACGCTGCTGCTGATCGCCATTTTAATCGTGACCCGCATTCACCAATTGGGACTGAAGGCGCTGCTCAACAGCACCGCCCCCCTGTGGCAAGGCAGCCTGGGCTGGCTGGGTGAGCTGAGCCTCAGCAAGGCGTTGATCATCAACCTGCAGCAGGTGCTGGGCACCAGCGTCAGTGCCAGTTATAAAACGCTGTACGTGCCAGCGCTGATCCCGTTCCTGCTGGTGGTGCTGATTTCCATTCCACTGTTTCGGCTGAACGCCAGCCAGGTGCGTAATATGTTCGGCGACACCGCCGCACGCATCAGTAAACCGTTTATCGCCCTGCTCGGCGCGCTGATCATGGTCAACATGATGATGCAAGGCGGCGACCGTGCGCCGGTGATTATCATCGGCCAGGCGCTGGCCGACACCACCGGTAGCGGATGGCTGCTGTTTTCGGCATTTCTCGGCGCGCTCGGTTCATTCTTCTCCGGTTCCAATACCGTCTCCAACCTGACGTTCGGCGGCATTCAGCACTCCATCGCCGTCAGCAGCGGTTTGAACGTCAACCTGACGCTGGCGCTGCAATCGGTCGGCGGTGCCATGGGCAATATGGTGTGCCTCAATAACATCATCGCCGTCTGTTCGATTCTCGGCATTAGCAACGCCGAAGGGAAAATCATCAGAAAGACCGTCCTGCCGATGCTGGTTTACGGCGTGATTGCCGCGGCCGTCGGATCGGTGCTGGCTTTCTGAAGGGAACCTAAGTTAACGACAAAAGTAAGGTAGATATCATGATCATCTCCGCTTCAACCGATTACCGGGCCGCAGCACAGGCTAAGCTTCCGCCTTTTCTGTTCCATTACATTGACGGCGGAGCTTACGCGGAACATACCCTGCGGCGTAACACCGCCGATTTGGCCGATATCGCGCTGCGTCAGCGCATATTGAAAAACATGTCCGAGCTAAGCCTGGAAACCACCCTGTTCGGCGAAAAATTGGCGATGCCGGTGATCCTGGCGCCGGTCGGGCTGACCGGCATGTACGCCCGCCGTGGTGAAGTGCAGGCCGCACGCGCCGCCGCCGCCAAAGGCATTCCGTTCACCCTGTCGACCGTTTCAGTGTGCCCGATCGAAGAGGTGGCGCCGGCCATCGATCGGCCCATGTGGTTCCAGCTGTATGTGCTGAAAGACCGTGGCTTTATGCGCAACGCGCTGGAGCGAGCGCAGGCCGCCGGGGTAAAAACCCTGGTATTTACCGTTGATATGCCGGTACCTGGTGCACGCTACCGCGATGCGCACTCCGGCATGAGCGGCCCGAACGCCGCCATGCGCCGCGTATGGCAGGCGATGACCCATCCGCAATGGGCCTGGGATGTCGGCATCCACGGCAAGCCCCACGATCTTGGCAATGTGTCGGCCTATCGCGGTACGCCAACCAATCTGGAAGATTACATCGGCTGGCTGGGCGCCAACTTCGATCCGTCGATTTCCTGGCAGGATTTGGAGTGGATCCGCGAATTCTGGCAGGGGCCAATGATTATCAAAGGTATTCTTGACCCGGAAGATGCCAGAGACGCGGTGCGCTTTGGCGCCGACGGCATTGTGGTGTCCAACCATGGCGGCCGCCAATTGGACGGCGTGTTGTCCACTGCCCGCGCCCTGCCGGCCATTGCCGATGCGGTCAAGGGAGATATCGCCATTTTGACCGACTCCGGCATCCGCAACGGGCTGGACGTGGTGCGCATGATAGCGCTAGGCGCCGATAGCGTGATGCTGGGGCGGGCGTTTGTCTATGCGCTGGCCGCTGCCGGTGAGGCCGGCGTGGCCAACTTGCTGAGCTTGATCGACAAGGAGATGCGTGTGGCGATGACGCTGACCGGGGCCAAAAGCATCGGCGACATTACGCCGGAACTGTTGGTTAAATCAGCGTAAATGCAACAGGCCGGTATTAACCGGCCTGTTGTTTAACATGATGGCGAACTGCCCTGCGGCGGCAGATAGCGCAATGGATCAAGCGCCGTCGCGCGATAGCGGATCTGGAAGTGCAGGCGCACCGAATCGGTACCGCTGCTGCCCATGGTGGCGATTTTCTGCCCGGCCTTTACCTGCTGGCCATTGCGCACCAGGGTGCTGTCGTTATGGGCATAGGCGGTAATAAAGTCCTCGCCGTGCTTGATCATGATCAGGTTGCCATAACCGCGCAACTGGTTACCCACATAGACCACTTTGCCCGTGGCCGACGCGTACACCGCTTGGCCACGGCTGCCGGCGATATCGATGCCCTTGTTACCGCCGTCGGAATTAGAGAACTTGACCAGGATTTTACCCCTGGTCGGCCAGCGCCAGCAGCGCGCGGCACCCGGCGGCGGGGTACTTTTCGCCAATACCGTGCCGGAGGAACGGCCAGCCGATTTGCGGCCAGTGGAGGACGCCGTCGCGCTCGGGGTTACCCTGAGTTTTTGCCCGACCGCCAGGCTATAGGGCGGGCGGATTTTGTTGATGCGCGCCAGATCGCTGACTTCGTTATCCGTGATCCAGGCAATGTAATACAGCGTGTCGCCGCGTTTGACGGTGTAGGTTTTACCGCTATAGCTGCCTTTGGGCAGCTTGTCATAATCGCGATTATAGCTGTTTTTGCCGGAACACCCCGCCAGCAGCAGGCCCAGTGCCAGACACACCGCGATGCGACGCCACCCTACCGTTATGCTTCCTCTGCCCAAAGCCATCCCCAATCTGTTCGACATGCTGATACACCGGTGGCGTATAAAGACCGCCTATCTTAACACCTGTGGCAAGGCAGTCAAAAAGCCGGGGATCAGGGATTATGCCTTTTGGCTTTTCTTACCCAACCCAGCAGCCCACGCTGTTTTTCTGCCGGTGCCGGCGTGCCAAGCCTGGCCTTGATCTCATTGACGGACTGGGTAAGCAGCGCGATATCCTGCTGCATCAGCAGCAGTTTTTCCAGCAGGATGGCCGCACCGTTTGGCGTAAGCGCCTGTGCCGGCAGTTGATAGACGCGCAACAGTTCGCCAGTGTCTATTTTGATGTTGTCGCCCTGACCTTCCGCAATCTGCAGCTTGTTGCTGGCAATATGGCGATAGATGGTACGCCGGGTCACGCCGACCAGCTTTGCCGCTTCCGTGACGCTATGTAGAGCCACGCTCGTCTCCTTATCATGCCATCTGCATAATCGACCAACGGCGGCAGACATCGCCCTGGCCCGGTAAACCGTTAACCGGGCGATACTGCCGCCAGGCGTGACCCCATATCGCGGATCAACGCCCTGGCGGTTAACCGACGGTTGGCCGAGGCGGGTGCCGCGGCCAATCAACGGCCATCAGCGCGGTCGCTGTGCGTCAAAACTGCCAGCCAACGCCGGCGCCCAGGCCATAGTCACCCTGCGTATTGGCGGTACCGCTGAACTTGACCACCATCCCACCCTGGGTGGCGGTAGACAGCCCCATGGCGACGGCGCTTGAATCGTGGAAGGTGCCGCCACCGATGCCAAACATCGACGCGCCAGGCGTCATCACCTGCGGGATCTGCGACATGGCGAACGCAGAGGCCACGCCGGCATTCAGGCGTTTGTTCAGGTGATTGATTTTGGCGTCTTGCTGCCCCAAACGGGTATCAAACTGATCCATGCGGCTGCTGAGCTGGCCAATCGAACGGGTGTTGCTTTGCGTTTGCGTATCGACGCGATTCAATTGACCGGCCTGCTGCGTCAATTTACCGTCAAGTTCGCTGGTGGTATTAGTCGTAGCCTCGGCAAATTGATTGAATTTATTGGTGGTATCGGCAATCTGCTGCGTATTGCTGCCGATGTCGCTGCTGTTTTTAGCAATTTTCTGCGCGTTATCATCGACGCCGGCCTGCGCCTTGTCCGCCGTCAGCTGCGCGCCTGCCGCCGCCGTGGTCGCCGTATTCGCCGTGGCTTGCGCCAGATCCGCCGATTTTTGCGCGCCTTCGGTCAGCGTTTTATTGGCCGCGATATCGCTGGCGTTCTGCTGCCCCTGCTGCTGCGCCTTGTCAATTGCCTGCTGATGGATAGCGATATCTGCGCCATTTTTTTCGACGCCCGCCTGTGCGTTAGCCGCGGCCGTCGCGGCAGCGTCTGCGCCGGCCTGGGCGTTGACCGCCGCCGTGCCCGCCTGGTCGGCGGCCAATTGCGCCTTGTCCAGCGCCAGTCGCTGGTCGGCAATGGCGCCGGCGTTGACGCCAATAGCGGTTTTGTTGGCATCTATGCCATCCTGCAAGGTTTTGGCAGCGGTATTAAGCTGGCCGACGGTGGCGCCGTCGGTGGCCGCCACGCCATCGGTCATGTTGGTCATTTTGCGGGTAGCGTCCGGTGCACCGATCGATACCGCGTTATCTTCCGTTGCCACCGAACCGACGCCGAGCGCCACGGAATTGACGCCGGAGGCTTTGGATTTGCTGCCAAACGCGCTGGCATTGTCCGCGCTGGCGCTGGCCTCTTCGCCAATCGCCGTCGCCTGCACGCCGCTGGCCGACGCGTAATAACCGGCCGCGGTGGAAAAGTCGCCGCTGGCCTTGGCTTCGTTACCCAAGGCTGCGGATTCGGTGCCGGTTGCCCCGGCGTTCATGCCTACCGCCGTCGATCCCCGCCCCTGCGTGGTGGCGTTAACGCCAAGAGCGGTCTGCCGATCGGTCAACGCGTCCGTCGCCGCACCGGCACCCACCGCCACCGAATCCGCACCCGGGGCCAGGCCACCGCCGGCCTCATAAGAGCCGGCTCCGGGGGCGGCTAACGCCACCTCGCCAAATAGCGAGCCGGAAATAGCCAGCGCCACCAGCGCCACCAGCGCCACCAGCGCCAGTTTGAACTTCGTCGTTTGCTTCGTCATTAATCTATTCCTTGTTATGGTCGACAATCGGGGAAACAGCAGAATCCATCGACAAGGAATATAGGTTTGCCTTAACGCTCAAAGAATAAATTTAATTTAATTTAACTTCTTCCTCCCGCCTCCGTTATATAAAAACCAACAGGCACCGACTTAGTGATAATCAATTAGCATCAAATTAAAATAAAACCGCAGCGTGATCATCGTCGTTATTATTAATGGAATAAATAACACGAAAATTAGCAACCAGACGGTTTGATTCAGAAAATACAATGGCTACAATTTGCGTAATTCAGCCCCACACCCCGCATTACCTGCGGGTGCGCGTTTCCTGGCAAGGTGACACAATGTCACTAGGATGTCGCAAGATAGGCGATACTTATCGCAACAACTATAGGTAATAAATAAAAATAACGCATAAATCACTAGAGGTTTTTTATATCAGGTTGATTGGTGTTTTATAACGTTACTTAAATCAGAATACACCGTTTAATCACCGTTTAACCTCCCGTCATCATTATTCTTTTGCCGGCCAAACGGCTACTGCCCGCATTTGGATATTTGGCTGCGCAATTCCCATTAAATAATTTAAAAGGAAATTTCATGTACAAGAATTTATCTCGCATATTGATCGGGACTGCACTGCTGACTACCGGCGCCTCGGCACTGGCTGCCACGGCAACCACCTATGGCGGCAATATTCACTTTGTCGGTCGTATCGTCAATGCCGCCTGCGCGGTGAGCGCAGACTCTACCGATCAGACCGTGAACCTTGGCCAGTATCGCACCGCCAAGTTTGCCGCTGCGGGCGACTATTCCGGCAAGGTGCCTTTTACCATCAAGCTGGAGGATTGCGATACCGCAGTGTCGACCAAAGCCTCGGTTGCCTTTAACGGCGCGGCCGACAAAACCGATAACACCGTGCTCGGCGTCAGCAACGCCGGTGGCGGCGCCGCCGGCGTTGCCTCGGGCGTAGGCATCGAAATCCGCGATCATCTGGATAACGTGCTGATCCCGAACGGTGCCAGCTACTCTGCCCCCTTCACCCTGGCCGACGGCAAAAACATTCTGCACTTTACCGCACGCTACAAGGCCACCGCCAAAGCGGTTACCCCAGGTGAAGCCGACGCTGACGCCACCTTTACCATGCAATATCAATAAACATTCCGCTTTGGGATGAACTGCGCACGGAGCCATGACGGTTAAGGAGCCTACATTGCGATATTCAACGATTATCTCTGCCGCGCTGATGCTGTCTTCCGCGGTTGCCCTGGCGGGGAATCGCCATCACGTCATCATTGATGGCGGGCAGGTGAAACTTCGCGGTGCAATTACGGCAGCAGCCTGTTCAGTCAGCACCGGCAGCGAAGCTCAGATTGTCGAAATGGGCGACGTGCGCAGTAACCAGTTCAGCGGGCTGGGCAGCTATTCCCCTCCGGTTGCATTCAGTATCGATCTGACTGGCTGCAACCGGGCTATCTACCACGCGGTGGGCGTCAGTTTCTGGGGCGTGACCGACGGCAAGGATCCTCTGGTGCTGAAAGCCGGCAACGGCGCGCAGGGTGGCCCCGGTATCGGGCTGGCGCTGTTTGACGACCATGGCGATCTGATGGTGCCCAACGCCCCGCCGAGCCGCCTGGCCATGATTAATGACCGGGAGACCAGGCTGCATTTTTCCGCTCGCTATCGCGCAACCTCGCGTCAGGTTACCGGCGGTGAGGCCAATAGCTGGGCGTGGTTCGCTCTTACCTATCAATAAGGCAATCAATCATCAACGAGGTCAGCGTGTTCAACAAAAAATCACTCCGCCAACTGGGGTTAACGTTGTTTTTTTCCACCCTTGCCATCAGCAGCTTTGCCGCGCAGGCCGGTGGCATCGCGCTGGGGGCAACGCGGGTGGTCTATCCGGCAGATGCCAAACAGGCCTCATTGGCCGTGACCAACAGCGACAAGAATCTGCGCTTTTTGATTCAGTCCTGGGTCGAGACAACCAACGGCGAAAAAACCACTGATTTCATCATGACGCCGCCGCTGTTCGTCAGCAAACCGCAGGGGGAAAACACCTTGCGTATCATGTACGTGGGCCAGACGCCGCCGACGGATCGTGAAAGCGTCTACTGGATCAACGTCAAGGCGATCCCGGCGGTCGAACGCGAGGCGGTACAGGGCAAAAACGTGCTGCAACTGGCCGTGTTGTCGCGCATCAAACTGTTTGTGCGCCCTGCGGGGTTGGCGATGTCGCCAGCAGATGCGCCGGCCAAGCTGACGTTCCATAAGCAGGGCAACAAGATAAGCATTAATAATCCAACGCCTTATTATATTACTTTGGTGAATTTTAATATTGGCAATCACAATTTGCCAAATACCATGGCGGCCCCCAAAAGCAATACCGACATTGCCATTCCGGCCGGCGTTAACGGCTCGATAAAATACCAAACAATTAATGACTATGGCGCCAATACGCCCAGTATCAATGGCGTAATGAAATAATAAAAACATTTTCGAGGGACAGGTGTTACAGAGGCTTGTTTGGCTCTCAGGGAACCTGCTGCCTAAAATAAAGGAGTATTTATGCGGTCATTTGCTGTTAGCAAGTGCGCACAGCGATTAAGACAGTGCTGCCTGCCCCATTGCACCTGGTCTTATTTCAGCCCGGCGCTATTTATGGTTGCAATGCTGCCATCAGCCTCTGTCAGCGCGGAGATATTCTTTAACCCGTCGTTCCTGTCAGGCGATCCTACGGCTATCGCCGATTTGTCGCGTTTCGAAAAAGACGAGGGGCAGGCCGCCGGGCAATATCACGTTGAGCTTTATCTTAACGACGATTACGTTGCCACCCGTAATATCAACTTTGTCCCCGTAGACAAAGACGCGCCGGCACATGATGACAGCGGCCTGCTGCCCTGCCTGTCATATAATCAGCTCAGCGCGCTGAACGTTAATATGACCATGCAAAGCAAATTGACCGTATTAAAGCCCGAACAATGCCTGCCGCTGCCAGAGGTCATTGAGGGTGCGCAGTCCGAGTTCGATTTTGAAAAGCAACGGCTGAAGATCAGCATTCCACAGGTGATGCTGGTGAATAACGTGCGTGGTTACATCCCGCCCGACCAGTGGGATAACGGCATCACCGCCGCGCTGCTGACCTATAATTTCAGCGGTGGTAACAGCTGGGGAGCCAGCACCAACAATAGCTATTTTCTTAACCTCAATAGCGGCTTCAACTGGGGCGCGTGGCGGCTGCGCGATAATTCCAGCTGGTCATACAGCAGCGGCGCCGGCCAGCATGCCAACCAGTGGCAGCACATCAACACCTACCTGCAACGGGCCATCATTCCGCTCAAGGGCGAGCTGACGCTGGGCGATCACATCAGCCCCAACGACGTGTTTGACAGCGTCAATTTTCGCGGCGTGCAGCTTGCCTCCGACGATAATATGCTGCCGGACAGCCTGCGCGGATTTGCCCCGACGGTGCACGGCGTGGCCAAGAGCCATGCCAAGGTGACCATCAACCAGAACGGCTATGTCATTTACCAGACCTACGTTCCCCCCGGGGCCTTTGCCATTAGCGATCTCTACCCCACGTCGTCCAGCGGCGACCTGAAGGTCGAGGTGCAGGAGAGCGACGGCAGCATCAGCCGCTTTACCGTGCCCTATTCCGCCGTGCCGGTTTTGCAACGCGAGGGGCGGGTAAAGTATGCCGCCACCGCCGGGCAGTACCGCAGCGGCGACGGCAATAAAGGCAAACCGGGGTTTGCCCAGGGTACGCTGATCTGGGGGCTGCCGGCTGGCGTCACGCTGTACGGCGGCAGCCAGCTGTCGAACGACTATGCCGCCTTTGCCTTTGGCGCCGGCAAGAATCTGGGCAGTTGGGGCGCAATGTCGGCGGACGTTACCCAGGCCAACAGCCGCCTGGCGGACGACAGCCGTCACCAGGGGCAGTCGCTGCGCTTCCTTTATGCCAAGTCGCTGAACGAGGCGGGAACCAACTTCCAGTTGCTGGGTTACCGCTATTCGACCGAAGGCTTCTACACGCTGGATGACACCAGTTATCGCCGTATGAGTGGCTATTCGCTCAACACCCAGGATGGCCCGGTCGACGTCAAGCCGACGGCCAATCAGTATTACAACCTCAAATACTCCAAAAAGGGGCGGGTGCAGGTCAATATCACCCAGCAGGTCTGGGACTATGGCTCACTGTTCCTGACCGGCAGCCGACAAACCTATTGGCACACCGACGAGAAAAACGATCTGCTGCAAGCCGGCTACAGCGCCTATTGGAACGACATCAGCTATAGCCTTTCCTACAGCCATAACAAAAGTCCGGGGCTGGCAGAGGCCGACAAGCGCGTGGCGCTCAACCTTTCGCTGCCGCTTGGCAAGTGGCTGTCGGGCGGCGGCGCGGCCAGCGATATCACCCGCTCCTCCAGCACCGCTTATGCCACCTATGCGGCCAACACCGACACCCACGGGCAACTGGCCCAGCAGGCCGGCGTTAGCGGTAGCCTGCTGGCGGGCAAAAACCTGACCTACGGCGTCATGCAGGGGTACAGCAACCGCGGGGGCGGCGGCAACGGCAGCGCCAACCTGAACTACCAGGGAACTTACGGCAACAGCAACCTCAGCTACAGCTACAGCAGCGGCTACCGGCAGGTGAACTATGGCCTGAGCGGCGGGATTACCGCTCACGCCAACGGCGTCACCCTTAGCCAGCCGCTCAGCGATACCAACGTGCTGGTGGCCGCCGCCGGCGCCAAAGCGGTAGCGGTTGAAAATGCCACCGGCGTCAGCACCGACTGGCGCGGCTATGCGGTGATGCCCTACGCCACCACCTATCGCCTGAACCGGGTGGCGCTTGACCCGACCACCCTGCAAGACAATGCCGATCTGGACGATGCGGTGGTGAACGTTATACCGACCAAAGGCGCACTGGTACGCGCCGAGTTTGCGGCACGCATTGGCGCCAGAGCCTTGATGATGCTGCAGCAGCGCAATGGTAAGGCGGTGCCGTTTGGCGCCACCGTGGCGCAGGAAAACGGCAGCGGTGCCAGCATCGTCGGCGAAAACGGCCAGGTGTATCTGTCTGGCCTGCCGCTAAGCGGCAAGTTGCAGGTGGCGTGGGGCCACGGTGCGGCGGAGCGTTGTGAAGTGTCTTACCAGTTGCCACAGGGCAGCGAACACCAGGCAATAAACTATGCCAAGGCGGGGTGCCAGTGATGTCTGTTTTTTTCAAAGCGATGTGGTTGTTTACGCTGCTTGTCGCAGCTTGCCTGCTGAACCCGGCGCAGGCCGCCTGTTCCGGCTGCAACAAAACCATTAATCTGTCGATCAATAAAACCCTGGGATTAACCGATAATGCGGTGGGCCATACTGAGCCCAGTACTTCTTTTACCATTTCCGGCGTAAATACCGGATTTTATGGCTTTTTCGGCGGCTATCTGTCGTTTTCTTTCAGCAGAATAGACGGCACCCTGCCCCCTTTTGGCACCAAGCCAAGCGACTGGGTGTATCAACAGGTAGATGATTATTTCGCCGTTGCTATCCGTGCGCGAAATGTATGTGGAGCTCATTATGTGCCATCTAGTAGCCCTGCAGTTGGCTATCCGTCATGTAAACCCATGATTGCTAACAACTTAATTCAACCAACAACCTGGGATTCATCGCTAAAGATTATCCGACCGTTGATCAACGGCACCTACGCCAACAATGTCTTCCTCGGCCGCTGGGGCGCCTGCCCTGGCATCAGTTGCGGCCATCAGGCGATAGTTATCGCCAACCTTTACCTCAACTACAGCATCACGGTGCCGCAGACCTGTGTGATCAACGCCGGGCAGATCGTCACCGTCGACTTCGGCAACGTTTCTACCGGGGCATTTAAAACCGCCGGCGCCAAGGCCAGCGGGGTTAACCCGATAGCGCGCAACCTGGGCATCAAGTGCAATAACATCGACGCCTACGCCAACCTGACCCTGCGCGTGCAGGCCGACAACACCGCCGGCAACGCGCTGGTTTCCAATAACAAGGACGTCGGCTTTGTCATCACCGACGCTAACGACCGGCCGCTGACGCCGAATGACTTTTCCAGCGTGCTGCCGTTCAAGCTGCAAGAGGCCGGCGCCAACGTCACCATCAAGGTGTATCCGGTCAGCATCACCGGGGCAAAACCGGCAGAAGGCCCGGTGACCTCTAGGGGTTATCTGCGCATTGACTTCGCCTGAGGAAACAAACATGAAAAAACAGCTAATCGCCGCGCTGGCGCTGCTCGCCACGCTCCACTGCCGGGCCGATCTGGGGGTGATCAATATTTCGATCACCGCCAATCTGGTTGCCAACACCTGTAGCGTCAGCCTGGCTTCGCAAAACCAGACGGTACAGATGGGCGACTGGGCGGACAAGCAGTTTGCCGTCAACCCGGAGACGCTGGCCAAACCCTTTATCCTGACGCTGGAAGACTGCGACGCCGGGGCCAGAGGCGTCAAGATGACCTTTAACGGCACCGCCAACGGCGCCGACAGTAGCCTGCTGGCGCTAACCGGCGCCGGCTCGGCACAGAACGTCGGGCTGGCCATTCTTGATAAAGACAAAAACCGTATCCCGCTGGGCAAGCCCAGCGGCATTTATCCGCTCAAGGCCGGGCCGGGTAAGCAGAATCTGCAATTTTACGGCCAGTACGTCGCCACCGCGCAGCCGGTCAAGGCCGGTCTGGCCAATGCCGACGCCACATTTTCGCTGGAATATCAGTAATGTAATCGGCTGCAGCAGCGAGAAGCGGCGGCGAACCGCCACGCAGCCAAACGGCAGCGATGCCAGCAGCGTCGGCGAAAACCGCCAGCGCTAGCTGTCTGGCCTGCCGCTAAGCGGCAAGCTGCAGGTGGCGTGCGGCCACGGTGCGGTGGAGCGTTGTGAAGTGTCTTACCGGCTGCCGCAGGGCAGCGAAAGCCAGCAATAAACCATGCCAAGGTAGGAGGCCTGTGATGACCGTTTCTTTCATAGCGATGTGGATGTTTGTGCTGCTTGGCGCAGCTTGCCTGCTGAGCCCGGCGCAGGCCGCCTGTTCCGGCTGCAACCAGACCATTAATCTGTCGATCAATAAAACCCTGGGGTTAACCGATAATGCGGTGGGCCATACTGAGCCCAGTACCACTTTTTCCGTTGGCTATATAGACACCGGCTTTTTTGGCATTTTCTCTCCCGGCTATACATCTATTTCTTTCAGTAAGATAGACGGCACCCTGCCCCCTTTCGGCACCTCGCCAACTGACTGGGTATATCAACCGGTTGATGACTATTTCGCCGTGGCCGTCCGCATGAGGAATGTATGTGGAGCTTGGTATACACCGTTTAACCGGAGAGTTCTAAAAATTACCACATGCCAGATAGATGTTACGAATGGTGTGTGGGATCCCACAACCTGGGATTCCTCGTTAAAGATTATCCGGCCGTTGATCAACGGCACCTACGCCAACAATATTTTCCTCGGCCGTTTGGGGGCCTGCCCTGGCGCTGGCTGTAGCCATCAAGCCGTGGTAATGGCCAACGTCTACCTTAACTACAGTATCACGGTGCCGCAGACCTGTGTGATCAACGCCGGGCAGATCGTTACCGTCGACTTTGGCAACGTTTCTACCGGGGCATTTAAAACCGCCGGCGCCAAGGCCAGCGGGGTGAATCCGATAGCGCGCAATCTGGGCATCAAGTGTAACAACATCGACGCCTACGCCAATCTGACCCTGCGCGTGCAGGCCGATAATACCGCCGGCAACGCGCTGGTTTCCAATAACAAGGACGTCGGCTTTGTCATCACCGACGCTAACGACCGGCCGCTGACGCCGAATGACTTTTCCAGCGTGCTGCCGTTCAAGCTGCAAGAGGCCGGCGCCAACGTCACCATCAAGGTGTATCCGGTCAGCATCACCGGGGCTAAACCGGCAGAAGGCCCGGTGACCTCTCGGGGTTATCTGCGCATTGACTTCGCCTGAGGAAACAAACATGAAAAAACAGCTAATCGCCGCGCTGGCGCTGCTTACCACACGTCACTGCCGGGCAGGTGCCAGCGCCTGGCCAAGTCAATAGACTCTGCCATTTTGCCGCCGCTAGGCCAGCATTATTATCCAGCCGATTAAGGCTGGGCTGGCCAATACCGACGCCACATTTTTTGGCGTATCCGCAGATAGCACTGCAGGAACAGCATCAAAAGCGCCGCCACAGGGGCTGTAATGCACTGCGGCTTTTTAACGCAGCGTGTAAGGATGTGTATTGAGTTCGGAACTTCACCTTGGTACCGACGGCTCTATTGACTGATGTTGCCTGTTTCAGGAACGCCATAATATCGTTTCTTACAGCAGTAGATCATCTTCAAATTGGAAAAGAGTTAACAACTTAAAAAACTCATGCTTACTATTCACGCCAACCTTTTTCTTAATTCTATAAATATTCTGATATAAGGTTTTTTCTTTTCTATTTAAGCAGGCTGACATTTGTTTTACCGTCTCTCCAGATGACAACAGCTTAATAATGCTAAGCTCATAACTGGTTATAAGTTTTTCAATAGAATTATTTCTGAAAGACTCAGCTAAAAACACCTGTATCGACTGCTTACCTCCATTGTAACTTAACGCAGAGAATTGTTTTTTTAATAGCGAAACTGAACTCTCTTTTGACATAATGGTCGCATGTTTCATTAATCTATCACTGAAAATGGGTAGATTGGATATCAGAGAATCAAAAAAGTATATTGGATCACCCCGGGATTCATATGAATATCTATGCAAGTTACGGAAGAAGTCAGGGTGAACTGTCATTACATCCACTACAATAAAATCGTAACACTCCCCACTCAATCCCAATAAAAAGCAATCATCTTGGAATTGATTTACTATACGCAATGCGACACTTTCTTTATAAATATAATCAACAAGAAACTTTAACCCTTCGGCAAAAAACCTATCAGATCCAACAAACAACATTTTCACTTAGCTCATCCTTGTATGCTTGGTTAATTATAAACACTATAGCTTTACGCGCTTGGAATTATTTTACCTACTGAGCAATATTATCTTAGTCTTGTAATTATTGCATTTGAGCACTTTGTTTACAAAAAAACCACCCCACCGAGAGGAGATTGAATCCCCCTCTCAGCGCATTAACAACCAGACCAACGAAACCTTCAATAATGGAAATGATTAGATAACCAACATCATAATACATATGATTCTCTTTTGATTTATTGCGCCAGCAGCCTTCTAGCATCATTTTTCCTCTCCCCATTCTCCATGCTTGACTGCGGCATCTGATTTTTAAATTCATCAATAATTAATTTCACATATTGCTTTAACGCTATAACCATCCTGACATCCACCGTAAAAATCTCAGATGCTACATGACCAATACCCTGCATCAATTCGCTAACCGAAGGCGGCAGAGAAAAGCAAATACCTCTTAGCGTAAAGAAAAAAGAGCACATAATCATTTTCACTGTTTAAATCGCATAGAACCCAGACTGCCCCCCAGAATAATCAGTGAAAATTAAACGTGAGTTCCCCTGGGCAAGTAAAAGCGCCTGGAGTAGTTGGCGAAAATGAAGCTTTCATATCAGACATCCCTTTTGACATTAACATAATCTCATTATGGTTAATGCCGATAGGGGGCGTTTCGTTTGATGATGAATTAATTAACAGAGGGGACCAATTACGACAAGGCTCCTGGACATCCCATGTAAGAGCAGTTTCTTCATAATTACTTGGAACGTTAATATCAACGGTAAACCCGGAAGTAACAACGTCGCCAACGCTGCCTGAAATTGGAGTTGGTTCAGATACTGTAACTACTGGATTAAAGTTCAGGCGAAATCGATAATATACTGAAAAAATTCCATTATGACGACTAAGATCGCTCATGGAATAAACATCAACTCCAGTACCTGTAAAGTCAAAATTACACGAAATGGTTAAATCAACATCTGTGGGACCACTATAATCATTAGAGGTAAACAATACTCTCGGAACAGATGAATTAGACGAGTTATCCCAGCCTGATGCGCCAGTAATTATGCTTTCAAGACTTCTCTGCCATACAACATCTAATGAAAGACCATCATGAGAGTTTGGCAAACGATCATTCCTTAGGCCATCATCACAGCTAATTATAGGCTTCGCCCCTTCAACTTTACTACACATCTCAGGTGAATAACCATTCCCCCCGTCTAAAACACCACAATAAAACAAGGCTCCAAAGCTAAGCCCCGTACTTCCATTGGCGTTCAGCTCAACAGTTCCACCATTCATCTCCGCGTTTAACACTCTATCATTAATAAATATAGCCGAAGCGGAACTATCACCTATTCCAAACAGCAGTAGTAATAGCGGTACAATCAGGCGATTTTGAATTAATTTCATCGATTTCATCTCGTTATATAACTTAACAAAGGCTTAATATCCCGCCCATTTAGCGGACTTCTTCTTGAGAGAAACTTTGCCTACGGGCCTGCAAAAATCGAATATGCAATTTGATTGGCATCCGCAAATTTTCATCTGGTGCGCAAATCGGAACTTTCTGGCCGTTGACTCTCTATCCACTACTGCAGATATCTTACTGTGGCGGCTGTTATTCAATTGAAAAACCAAGTATTGCGGTCTCAGAGTCACCGTGACCAAGCGTTTAGCTGGACCAGCCTCCCCCACGCGTAAATCTGCATTGGGGAAAGGGAGTAATGGCCGAATAAATCTCCGGCCATTGGTCAACCTGTACCACCGCAGAGGGCATACTCTGTTGTGATGACTCCATCTTTGGCGGCACATCCCACTGGGGATTGCATGACATGCATTATCCATGCGGAATGGCCGCCAAGTAGGACTTTATGGGTACTGAACCACCAGGGTACCGGAGGTATTTAATGCGCCCAATGATGGAGTCGTGGCCGTGGTTTGCACGACTTTGGCTACCAGATCAACGGAGCCGTTAGCGCCTGAGGTCAAGACATTGGTGTATGACGCTTTTGCTGACGTATCATCACTTTTCAACAGCGTTGATGCACCGGTTCCCCCCCAAACCTGTACCCCAACGTCTGTAGCGTTACCCGCTGCAATAGGGTTATCCAGAGCATTAATGGCATTAGTCGTGTTCCCTACAAACCAGACATCCACATCTTTTGCTTCCGTACCACAGTTGGTAAAGTCAATGGTAAAGGATTTAGTCGCCCCAACGGCACCAACGCCACCGGAGAAGTCAGACTGAGAAATGTTCCCAAAATCAACAGTTCCTCCATTTGCCACGGAAACCGTGTCACAAGTATTGTCCAGAATTGTCCCTGTGAAGGTCACATCCACATTCACCGGAGCTGACGCTGCCAGCGCGCCACCAGACACGGCTACCAGTGATACCGCCATCAGGCCGGACAGCAGAGTTTTTTTGAAATTAACTACCATAGTAAGTTTTCCTTTTTACTGTGTTATATAGTGACCGCTCGTGGTCGCCGATGAATGAAGCCCCTGTGCGTTATCGCTGCACACAGACTTCAGATAGTTGTATTGGGGAACTCTGCATTTGCTGCTCTGTTATTCGGTAGCGCACCGTACATTTGTGGTTCGCTCCCTTGCCCCACTGCACCTGCAATTCGCCTTCGCTCTCCATGCCCGACAGGAACACCACCCCATCGTCGCCGGTAATACCGCTGCTATTACTCCCTGATACGGTAGTGCCGAAAGGCAGCGGCTTGCCTTGATAAGTCAGGCGCATCAGTACACGTACTCCGCTATGCGCCTTAAAGTCAGCCCGAACCAGTGCGCCCCGAGTCGGTACCACCCGCACGGAGGTCTCCTCCAACTCGGTCTGCTCATCAAGGCTTGATGCGTCCAGCTCGACCCGCGTTTCGCGGTACTCGCTGCTGTAAGGCAGCAGTGCGTAGCCGCGCCAGTCGGTTTTCACCCCGGTGCCGTTGCTGACCGGAACGCCTGCCGCGCCCGGTGCCGCCACCAGAATACTGGTGGTTCCCGGCTGCTGGCCCAGGGTCAGACCATTGCGGTGCACTACCGCGCCACCGCTGATGCCGTAGTTCACCTGACGGTAATCCTGGCTGTAGCTGTAGCCCAGCGAGGCGCTGCCATAGGTGCCGCGATAGTCGACGTTTGCGTTGCCGCTGCCGCCGTCCTCACCACCATTGTCCCCCTGACGGGTGTAGCCCTGCTGAAGGTTCCAACCGAGGTTATGGTCTTCCAGCAGCGTGCCGCTGAGGCCTGCGGTGTAGCTGGTGCGCCCATTGCTGTTGCGGCTGGCGTTACCGTTCAACCGAGTTTGCGGGCCGCGAATATCCTGCTTGCCCGGCAACAACGCGCTGAGAGGCAGCGAGAATGATAAGTTGGCCGTACGATCCGAATGATCCTGACTACTGCCCTTGCTGTAGCTCCACGACAGGTTGTAGTTCACCGGCCCCAGGCTGGCGCTATACCCGAACATCAGCGAGTCAGTAGTTTTGTCGCTGTTCCAGTAGTTCTGGCGGGTACCCGTCAGATACAGAGAACCGTAACGACCAAATCGTTGAGAAATATTGGCCTGCATCCGCGACTTTTTGGTGTTGTACAGGTTGTAATAATCGGTATAGGGGCGCTGTACTGGGCGGCCCTCCGCATCCAACGAGTCGTAGTCGTACAGCCAACCGGACATTCCTTTCAGGGCGGTCTCGTCCAGGGTGTGGAATCCCTTTGTCGAATAGCGATACCCTGCCAGCCGGAAGGTGGTCCCCAGTGAATTCATCGAGCGGGCATACAAAAACCGCACCGACTGACCTTTATGGCTGCTGCCATCCGCCAGCTCACTGCTGGCGTGAGTAAAGTCAGCGGACAATGCGCCCCAACTGGCCATGTTGACCCCAACGCCTACCATGCCAGCGTGGTATTTCTCAGCCATCTGCAAACCGCCGTAAACGGTTGTGTCGTAAGGCAGGCCCCACTGCAGGGTACCTTGGGCGAATTCCGGGTCGTCATAACGATCGCTGTTGCTACGAAAACGCCCTGCTGTAACGCTGTAGCGAACCCGTCCCTCGCGCTGTAACAGCGGTACCGATGAGTACGGCACGACAAAAGTACGGGCGGTGCCATCGGCTTCGGTGACGGTCACGTTAAGATCACCACCGGAGGTGACCGGATACAGGTCATCAATCACAAAGGCGCCCGGCGGAACAAACGTCTGATAGATCAGGTTGCCGTTCTGACGAATACTGACCCGGGCGTTGCTGAATGCTGCCCCCTTCACCAATGGCGCAAAGCCGCGCTGGGTATCAGGGTACATACTGTCATCAGTGGCCAGTCGCGCCCCTTTGAAGGAAAACGCATCGAACAAATCGCCGTCAGTGGTCGATTCGCCCAGCAGCAGGCGGCTGCGCAGAGGGATAATCGCTCGCTCGACATAGGTGTTCAGTCGATCCCACTTGCTGCGGCTGCGACCACCGGTGGTGGTGTAACGGCTCCAGGTTCGGTTGTCACGCAGGCGCCAGGGGCCAACGTTCAGGCCGTTGTCCAGGTTAAGATAAAGGTTACTGCTGTCCATGCCGGTACTGCGGCTGTGGCTGTTGCTGCCGTTCAGGCGGTAACCGAGCAGCAGCGCGTTGATGCCCTCATCCCAACGTTCCGGCGGGATCCATCCTCTGGGCTGGTTTTTCACCATCGCCTGTGGAATGCTGATATCGAGACGCATTTTCTCGAAGTCGAACGCGGTATATGCCTGCGAAATATAACGACCCGGTGAAATACACTGGTCCTCCGCCAGCCCGGTCATCGAAGGTACGGCTTCCATTTTCAGACCAATATCACGCCAGTCGTCCGGGGTCAGACAGGCCATCAGGCCGGTAGCATCGCGGATATCCTTACCTTTCTCCGCCGTAACTTCGCGGGGGGTATCCGGCACGCTGTCGACGGTCACAAAGCGCACACTACGGGCAGCCAGCCAGTTTCCGTTGAGATACATTTCTACCTCATAGCTGCCAGGCATCTGGGTTCCAGCCGGAGTCAGGTAGGAAAGATCGGCGATCGCATCGGGGTCAACAGAGACTAACGCCGGCGGAAAATACATCTCCGCGTAGCTCAGCGCAGGCAAGGCCAGCAGTATCAGAGCAGCCAGTGGACGCAGAGAGGGCTGTCGACGTGACATTACCCAGAGCCGGTTGTTACGGGCCTGATGATTCTTTTTCATTATTGTTCTCTCCCTGCTGTCCTGTTTCTGTTCCGTCGCAAATCGGGTTCTGGTTAATATCAGTTGACGCTTTTGGTGATTACCGGGGTCAACGCGCCGTGATCGCCAATCGTGCGATAGGCCACGCTGCGGCTACCGGCGGGCAACGCCACGCTGACTTTCCCCTTCGGCGGAACCATCACGGTATTCATCTTCTGGCTGCCGACTTTCAAATCCGTCAACGTCAGGTAGTAGGGGGAGGGATTGCCGATCTCCAGTTGTCCACCACTCCTACGGAAAGTCAGCATCTCCGGTGCTTCCGCAACCGCAGGCTTGAGACCAGCAGGGCGAACAAACAGCTTGATGCGGTTGGCCGATGCCAGAATCAGCGAGTTTTTCCCTGCCGTGGCTTCGCGGCTGACAGAAGGAATGGCCTTGGCGATAAAGTAGTACAGGGACTCGCGGTCCTGTGGCAGTTGACCGCCGGTATAAACCAGGCGCAGGGTATTGCCGTTCTGCGGCTTACTGACGTAAAGCGGAGGAGTAGCAACAAAGTCCTTGCTCTTTTTGCCGTCGGCATTTTCCACCCACGACTGCACCAGGAAGGTGTCCGTGCGGGAGGTGTTAGTCAGGTTGACCGTGGTTTGTTTAGCCCCATACGGGTAAATAATGCGTGTCCCCTGAATGGAGATACCCCCTTCTGCGACCACGGTCAGTGGCAGCAGCCCCAAGGCTACCGCCATCAGGCCGGTAGCCGCTTTTTTACTTAAATAACTAGCTATCGCTAACATTACGTTCACCTTATTTAATTCCGAAGTGCCCGTGCGTATATAAAGGGCGCAGTAATTCATGCCAATAAGCTTCAGCTCTAATGCTCGAATAGAATTTATTTTATTTAAAAGAAACTCATACCACAGCAATGACATGGTTTATTGTTTTTAGTTAAAATCGATTTCATTTTTTGTATAAAATTGGTTACCAATATATTTGACAAAAAACAGGCTATTTCACCGACTTTTCCATTTCATTATGTCTAGGACGGCCACTCATAAAATGGTTAATGCGGTCATATGATGCTCTAATATATACAGGCTCATAATCCGCCGTGTTCACCATATAGCCACGACCTTCAACACGCATAAAAAAACCTTTATCAATTCCAAGACCCCACAGTTTTTTATTCAATTCATTCATTACCTGCCATAAACGTGGAGCTGAGGATTTCAGGCCATAAGACTCCCACACTACCCGCATGATTACTTCATCACGCAGGAGGCCAGAGCTTCCTCTTTCAAGTAAAAAATCAAGCAACCTGAACATTGTCTGCCGTAGGTAAATTTGTTTTTTGTTTATATTATGTAAGTTCAATGGAATCAGCACACGATTTTCACGCAGAACCAACACACCATTACGGTCATCTCCCAGAATATAACCAAATTTTCGCATAGTTCAGTCTCCTCATATTCTGGCAAGACACTGCCTGTAACAGAAGCGTGTGTGTTTGTAAGAATTCTTAGGCTATATTACTTTCATATGAAAATTAATATCAAACAGATCAATACCATAAAAACAACAGCCCAAATAAAATTATAAAGACAGGATTTATCACTGCTTTCCTTATGAATTTTAAAATACAAACCCAAACCAATGGTTGGTTTTAATTGCCGCCCCAGCTGGTGATGGCCATATTTCAGTGAAGTGTTTTATCCTTAATATTACAATTTTGCAGAATTTTGTTTCCATACCACTGTAAAGATGCTCCTCCGGGACTATTCCTTTCCAAAAGCCAACAAGATTTTCCTGGCTGACTGGATGCTACCACCTATAGAAAGCAGGTCTAGGGATCAACATCTTAATTGAGACAGTTAAGAATCCTATCGATAGCGGAAGCACTTCATCCATTTGATTTTAATCATAAAATAAAACCTTTCCTTATATTCGAGTTCAGTTATCTTAAGTTTTTAATGGCACCCGGGTAAGGGCTGGGCTAGGATCGAAACGTACAGACAGTCATCAGGCAGGGAGTCATGAATAAAACGTTTCTGATCGACGGCAAGTTAGTCTTTCACAGCGACCGGAACGAGTTGGTCAGTGTGAACCATCCCGACATAAAGGAAACACTGAACGGTCCTTGCGCTCGCTGCCTTACTGCCCTGCTGAATGCGCCGGGTCAGATAATCAGTCAGACAGAACTGTATAAAGCAGGCTGGGGAAATAGTTATAAAGAGGTATCACCGAATACGTTGTACCAGAATATTCTGCTGGCTCGCAAGGCTCTGCGGAATGTCTCTGACAATGATGACGAATTCATTATTACCGTTCCCAGAAAAGGGTTCAGATTTAATGAGGTTATACCAGTGAGTGATGCTAGCAGTACTGCTGACCAACTCCCCCCTCATACTGGAGAGCCTCAGCTGACAGGTATTGTAAAAGGGCATGCTAAAACCGACGGGTTGGCCGAGCATCATCTGTTAGACAGGCTACTCATTCCTGCCTCACTCATCTTTATTATTCTGTCTGCTGTGATATTCGCGATGGGAGTGTATAGGTATGATAATACTTATCACGACGATTTCTCCGGTGATTACGTTTATTTCAAGGCATTTTCAGGATGTGAAATCTACCTCAACAAACAAGAAGCGCTGCCTTCATCTGAAATTCAAAATATTTTGAATGCATGGCCGGTTATCACGTCAGACTGCAGCAAATTACCGCTAAGATATCTGACCGCCTACCACAATCATCTGAGAGTATTTTACCTCTCATGTAACACTAAAGATAAGGCAGACAGGATATGCAGATCCGGACACCTAAGAATGTTAAAGTAACGTTATTTATTACTACCTTGCTGCTCCTGCTATTTTCGACCTATTCAGCAATAATGATGAAAAAAAAATCAGATGATAAAATTGTCCATTGCATGTCGGCGTTTGACAGCCATGTCGATAAGAGTAGCCTACATGCAACAGCCACGCTGTATCTTTACCGGGGAAAGGGCAGTGTACAAATCAGCGGTGATTATATATCCCCAGATGGAACACATTACCCTGTAAAGTCCGTTGCCGGTATGATTTATCATGTCGACGGGCAAGATTACCATGTTCGCTTTACCGGAAATAACACCACATTCCGCAAAGATGATGTTAATAAGGATTTCGGGCTTCTACTCCCCTTTTCGATATCCAGTACAAATATAGATTACGTTTATCAGTTCGAAATGCAAAATGATGGCAGTTATTTAATCAGACAAAATGGCAACGCTCTGATTATGTGTAAAAAAATATCCCGTCCGTAACTTTTACACTGAAAACAATAAATTGGTCACTGTTTACCATGGTACACTATTGGTTTTCTGTTTTTCATTAACATTGCAATAAGCTGCCTTTGTTTCACGCCTGATCCGAAGCCCCTGGGATTGCGGATCTTCTCTCCTTTCTCTCAACATCCAATTCTTGCCGCTCTACTTTGTAGTGTTCAACATCATGATCTGCTCCCTGATCTTCTGCCCTCATACCATGACATTCGATGATGAAGGTTAATCATACAACCAGCGCCCGGCCTTGGCAGACTCCGCGAACATACGCACGGTAAGAGGTTTTCTGCTCTTCTCGACGTCACTCTTTTTACATTTAAACCAACGATCCCAGCGAGATAAATTTTCCCACGGGTAATAATAAGTCATGTCAATGACGGATACATCCACGCCAAACTTTTCAGCATAGTCCTCAATTGCATACGGAAACTCATCCCCTTCAGCGTAATCCTGAAGCAGGGTATCAAGTTGTAGATGCTCAACCTTCCCTTTCCACGTTACGGGCGTAGATAGTTCATTGCGAAAAAACTCTAAAACTTCCTCGGTCGTTACCATAACTTATCATTCCCTCTTGCAATGCTGTTGTATCTAGTAACGGATTTGAATGAAATCTCTGTTAGGTCTTTTGCAAGAATGATCCAACCAACAACAGGGACAGCACGGCCTACAAACGTTCCCATTTTACGCGTCAGGATGATTCTAATTGTGGATGGTGGATACCCACCTACAACAGATGGTAATTTCACATTACCGGGAAAGGTTTTGTTTCCGAACACCTTGCGAGCGCTGCGAGATGCATAGGAGGTATTTGGAATATTCCCTCGAAACTTGCCCCGTGTTTCCGATACGTTGAAACCTGATACGATCGCAACAATCACACCAAAATCATCTATCCCCAGCTGTTCAGCAACAGTCTCACAGAACACCATGAAAAACAGTTCACCGGCGCTCAGGTTTGGCCGCCCTGCATAGAAGTAGGTTCCATTCAGCTGTTCAACTGTATCCATCACGGCCCCCATTACTTTAGATAATCTGATAATACGGTGAACCCATGTTCAAGGCAATGCCCTCCATAAAGCCCGTTGGTATGAAGTGGTTTACTGAATTTGACCACCTGAAAAGAGGTGATATGATCTTACCCAGCAATAGTGGACACGCGACTAAGTGAGTAAACTCTCAAGCAAGAGGTGACTCACATGACAAAACCAGCATCAACCACCAAAAAGCCACGCAAGCAACATACACCTGAGTTCCGCAACGAAGCCCTGAAACTGGCTGAACGGGACGAGGAGTTGGCCATTCGCCAAAAGGCCGCGACATACTTCGCCAAGCGCCTGAAATGAAGTATGTCTTTATCGAAAAGCATCAGGCTGAGTTCAGTATCAAAGCCATGTGCCGGGTACTGCAAGTCGCCCGCAGTGGCTGGTATGCCTGGCGCCAGCGTCGTCACCAGATAAACCGGCGTCAACAGTTCCGACTTGTCTGCGATGATGCGGTTCGACAGACCTTTGCCAAGGCAAAACAGCGTTATGGAGCGCCTCGTCTTGCTGATGAACTGCCGGAGTACAACATCAAGACTATCGCCGTCAGTCTGCGTCGTCAGGGGCTGCGGGCGAAAGCCTCGCGCCGGTTCAGCCCGGTCAGTTACCGTGAGCATGGTCTGCCAATATCCGAGAATCTGTTGAAGCAGGACTTTTACGCCAGCGGCCCGAATCAGGAGTGGATGGGTGACATCACGTATCTGCGCACCGGTGAAGGCTGGCTGTATCTGGCGGTGGTGATTGACCTGTGGTCGCGGTCAGTCATTGGCTGGCCGATGTCCCGGCACAGCTTGCCTGCGATGCACTGCAGATGGCGTTATGGCGGCGTAAACGCCCGGAAAATGTCATCGTGCACACAGACCGAGGTGGCCAGTACTGTTCAACGGATTACCAGAACTTACTGAAACGGCATAATCTGCAGGGCAGTATGAGCGCTAAAGTGTCGCTACCGATGTAAAACTGGCCCACCTGCCGATGTAAATCTGACCCACCTAGGGTAAAAATGGCAGTTTTAAGGCACTGCCAATGATGACATTGGAGACCAGAGTGGAGATTAGTGTTTTACACCGTCAGGGCATGTCGATACGCGCCATCGCGCGCCAGCTTTCATGCTCTCGTGAGACCGTTCGCAGATATATCCGTAGCCCGCTGCCCGTAGCGGATATGCGCTACAAGCCTCGCGCACCCAGACCCTGCAAGCTTGACCCGTTCAAGACCTATATCCTTGAGCGCGTGGCCGCTGCCAGGCCCCAGTGGATACCCGCCAGTGTGCTGCTGCGTGAGATCCGTCAGCGTGGTTACGAGGGCGGTTACAGCATGCTGACCGCTTTCCTGCACCCCATGAAGCAGCCCGTTACTGAAGAGGTCACGCGCTTCGAGACCGAGCCTGGCTTTCAGATGCAGGTTGATTTCACCATCATCAGGCTCGGTCATAACCCACTGCTGGCCTTCGTCGCCACGCTGGGCTGGAGCCGCGCAACTTTCGTCAAGTTCTACAGCAACCAGGACTCCGCTGCCTGGTGTGACGGCATTGAGTCTGCGCTCAGGTTCTTCGGCGGGACGCCGCATCAGCTGCTGTTCGACAACGCCAAGGCCATCATCATTGAGCGCGATGTCTACGGCCCCGGCAAGCATCGCTGGAACCCACAGTTGATGCACGTTGCCGAGAAGTATGCCTTTACCCCCAAGGTCTGCCGCCCCTATCGCGCCAAGACCAAGGGCAAGGTTGAGCGGTTTAACCATTACCTCAAGAACAGCTTTATCGTGCCCCTTACCGTGACCTTCCGGCAAGCCGGGCTGGTACTGGATGTTCCCGCTGCCAACGCTCGCATTGGCGAGTGGCTGGTCACCGTTGCGAACACGCGAGTTCATGGCACCACAGGCGTACCGCCTGAGCAGCGCATGCCGCGCGAACGCGCAGCATTATTGCCGTTACCGAAGGTGACGTTGGCATTGCCTGCCCCCGTCCCAACACTCAAGCAGCGTCCGCTGCCGACCGAGAGCCTGCAACATCCTCTTGCAACGTATCAGGCCTTGCTGGAGGTGCCAGCATGAACCTTCAGCATGATCGTATTACAGCGCTTTGCGAACAACTCAAGCTCGACCGCCTGCCGGCAGAGTGGCCCGGTGTGGCACAGGCGACCATCGACAACAGCGGCACACATGCCGACTTCCTGGAAGCCGTTTTGCAGCTCCAGCATGATGGCCTGAACGAACGGCGTCGGCAGACCATTTTGCGGTTATCAGGCCTGCCGGTGATAAAAACACTGGAGCAGTTCGATTACGCCTATGCCAGCGGCGTTCCACGAAGCCAGATCCAGGAGTTAGCGGGTCTTGCATTTATAGAGCGTCAGGAGAACGTTGTCCTGCTCGGGCCTTCTGGCGTCGGCAAGACGCACCTGGCGACCGCGATTGGCTATAAAGCCGCGATGGCGGGTTTAAGCATTCGGTTCATCACCGCCGCCGATATGATGCTGCAACTGATGGCGTCACACCGTCAGGGTGATCTGAAGGGCTACCTGAACCGCGTCGTAGGTAAGCCTAAGTTGTTGATCATCGACGAAGTGGGCTATCTGCCGTTCGGCAAAATGGAGGCGAACCTGTTCTTCCAGGTTGTCGCTAAACGGTATGAGTCAGGCAGCGTGATCCTGACCAGCAACCTGCCGTTTACGCAGTGGTCAGGAACGTTTGGTGATGACGAGACGCTGACGGCGGCAATGCTGGATCGGCTGCTTCACCATGCGCATATCGCGCAAATCAGCGGTCAAAGCTATCGACTGAAAGATAAGCTGAAAAGCGGCCAACTCCAGAAGAAAACGAAAGCAACAGCGCTCGAGTAATTCAAAGGGGGTGGGTCAGTTTTACTTTGGCAGGGGGGGGTGCGGATGTTTTCCTGGACTGATTTACTGTGTGATCCCAAGTTGTCGCCGATACACTTCCGGGCTAACTGCGCCCAGCGACAGTTTAATACGTCGTTCGTTATACCACCGGATGTAAGCATCCACATGCTGCATGAAGTTTTCCAGCGTCACGTTTGACCACTCACGACCGTAATACATTTCAGTTTTCAGCCGACCGAAGAACCCTTCGCACGCCGCATTATCCGGTGAACACCCCTTGCGGGACATAGAGCGGATAAGACCTGCCGCATTCACCCGCGCCAGCCATCCCGGCCAGCGGTAATGCCCGCCTCTGTCACTGT
This sequence comes from Serratia odorifera, assembly GCF_900635445.1. NCBI lineage: Bacteria > Pseudomonadati > Pseudomonadota > Gammaproteobacteria > Enterobacterales > Yersiniaceae > Serratia > Serratia odorifera. The sequence continues at coordinate 2,515,565 of NZ_LR134117.1, read as the reverse complement.
GGATGACCGGACGATCGCCTGCGTTTAACGTGCCGATCGCGCTTTCCAGCATCGTATTGGCCAGCTCTGCATCTGGGCGTGTACTGAGCGACCAGCTCACCACTTTGCCATCGAAGCAGTCCACCACTGGCGACAACCACACTTTACCGGCCGGAAGCTGGAACTCCGTGATATCCGTCAGCCATTTTTGATTAGGCTGCGCCGCTTTAAAATCTCTGGCGAGAAGATTATCAGGTGCCGGGCCGATTTCTCCGCAGTACGAGCTGTAGCGCCGGCGCCGGGAACGACTGACAACAAGCTGCTCTTCCACCATCAGCCTGCGCACCACCTTTTCAGAGAGCCGCAGACCTTTGTGCCGTAGCATAGCGTGCAGACGGCGATAGCCATAACAACGATAGTTGCCGTTGAAGATCTCTGTCATTGCGATACGTACGGTCGCGTATTTGTCTCCCGAGCGCAGTGCTGTCCGGTGGTAAAAAAAGCTGCTCCGCGCAAGTACAAGGACTCGCAGCAGCTCTGTCAACGGGTACGAGTCTCTCAGGACATCAGCGATCTGTGTCTTTTCCCTGTTTGTCAGAGTGTTGACGCTGATGTCCGGATCTTTTTTTATGATTTCCTCCGCTTTTTTCAGGATGTCGATCTCCATCTGCTGTCGACGTATCTCCTGATTGAGTCGGTTAACCTCTTCGCGCAGCGCGTCGCGCTCCTCCGTAAGAGACGGTCTTTCATGTTTGCGCATGGACTGGTAAGCCTCATCGCCGATGATTTCATCTTTCCATTTGTACAATACCGTGCGACTGATGCCAATTTTCATGGCGATTTCTCTGGCAGGTACATGCCGTGTACTAAGCGCCATGACAGCCTGACGTTTCACCTCAGGTTCAAAAGGTGCATTTTGATTGATCGTACTGGTGAAAATAAGCCGTCTGTCGGGATGACGTTCATTAACCCAGCGAGCCAGTACATCACAGCAGGGATAACCAAGGGTCCTGCTGGTAAACGCCAGGCAGCAGCCATGGTTAAGATAATGTTCAACAGCAGCCTGCTTTTGCACATCAGAGTAACGTGGCTTACGGCGAATGGCTTTTGTAGCACCGTCACTCGCTTCCCATAAACGGATCCAGCGTCGCAGATTTCTTTTAGAAGGGTAACCCAGTTCACGAACCACGGGAGCCAGTTTTCTGCCGTATTTAAAGTAAAGTTCAATTGCGCGGAGCCGTTCTGCTTCGGTAAACATTATTTATCTCCTGAGTGTCCAGGAAATCGTCCGCACCTCCGGGTGGGTCAGAATTCGATCGGTATTGACACTAAAGGCTGTTGTTATGACAATGCCTGTGCGGAAAGCTTCTTTCACTCACTGAAGGTGGAATGTATCCATGGGGAGGACTTTGCCAGCCGGGAAATAATGCGAACGGCAGTGTTTAATTATATCGAGTGCGATTACAATCGCTGGCGTCGTCACAGTGCCTGTGCGGTCTTAGCCTGGAACAGTTTGAAAACCAAAACCTCGCTTAGGGCCGTATCCACATTACGTGGGTAGGATCAGGATGCGCCGCCCCGACTCTGGGCGCTGCCAGAGCGGGAGGGGTACGGGGGCTAGTGAGCGTGAGCCGGTGGAGGGAGGGCCTCGCCTGAATATAATAAAATTCAGTTGAACATAGAACTTACACCAGATTATTGTTAATCCTCATTCTGAGGTATTACCTTAAGCACCAGATACGCTAGAATCAAGAAGAAAAAGAATGCACTAATTCCGAACACCCAATTATCAAAAAAGAATGGGGATACAAAAGCCAAAATAACGAAGATTGTCATAGCTAACGTTTCTATGATTGCTAAAAGCCCTCGACCTATAAGAGAGGCCAATTTATCAAGAAAAGATTTTATTAAGCTCACTATTTATCCTTGCGTATGTTAGTTCTTTATTCCTGTATGCCTTGATGAAAGCAAGATAATTCTCCATCGCAGGCTCAATGAGGAAATAAATCATATCGAGATTTTCGCGCCTTAGTTTATAGTACGTGTCAGGGTGTTGCGCTAGGAGCTGACGTGAAGCTAATGCCGCACGTTCAATAACGCCCATAATCAAGGCTGTATTAATTGAACTCCAAATACCGAATTTAAACAGGCGTTGATACAGTGCCCTGTCAACAATTTGTGAGACAAGATACTGTGATAGTTGACGAACAACTAAAATCTGTGTGGCTGTTCTTCCCGCCATGTGAAAACCGCTTCCTAATATACGGGTGTACACCTTGTGCTTTACTTCGTCGGGTAGGCTGTTGAAGAAGTCATCGAGAATAATTTGGATTGCGCGATAGATTGGTTTTCTATTATCTATCCCCATTTTGATGGAGCGAAACAGGCGTTCATTTTCTTCTTCGTTTCGGAGCTTGTACTCACTGCCTAAAGCCCCTGAACCAAGATATGTCCGTTTGGCACCATAGACTAAATCAAGCGGCATTGAGGTTATACCATCATAGATTGCGGTCGCCACCTGCTTATAATCCATACGTCATCCATTTCTCCCATATTAGATGCTCTAATGTTACGGTTAATCCTCATTCAGGGCAATACCAGCCATAAAGCCCCGGTTAGTGATACCTAAGCAGCGGAGCGTCAGCGACATCATCAGATTATCATAGCGCCCCATCGTTATCAGGTCGCCCGTGCATCCTAACGGAACCGTGGGCCAGCCAGAGATAGAGCCGGATCTTTCGCTACCGGTGCGTATCACTTGAGCCTGTTTATCCCTGTTAAGGGGCATCGGGGCTCAATGCTGTGGCGCGCTATGTTTTGGGAGAGTTTAAAGCCGGTGGTGCGGCATACTGTTCTTGTTGAGCTATCGCGGTAAGACAGTAGAACGACCGCCAGCGGTTTGATATGCTCCCAGAACCACACGCCAAGCCACAACAGCGATGGGCAATTCCTTGGGATACCTTTGTAGGTACCTGAACATTCAACCACTTCTTAACTTGCTGATTTTTTTTACCGAAAAGGTACTAACAGGAAGGTTTGGAGCGGGTGAAGGGAATCGAACCCTCGTATGCAGCTTGGGAAGCTGCCGTTCTACCATTGAACTACACCCGCAACGGTGTGCGACTGGCATTATAACCGGTTATCGCCGGCGGGCAAGCAGAGTTCGCACATAACTGCTGATGTTTTAGGCAGTTAGTTCACTGCAGACGCTGAGGATAAAAAAACCGGCGCAGCAGCCTGCACCGGTTTTTATTCGGCTGTGGATCTTATTTGGTCGGGCGCATTGCCGGGAACAAGATCACGTCACGGATGGTGTGGCTGTTGGTAAACAGCATCACCATACGGTCAATACCGATGCCGAGGCCAGCGGTTGGCGGCAGGCCGTGCTCCAGCGATGTTACGTAGTCTTCATCGTAGAACATCGCTTCGTCGTCACCCGCGTCCTTCGCCGCAACCTGGTCGGCAAAGCGCTGAGCCTGGTCTTCTGCGTCGTTCAGCTCGGAGAAGCCGTTACCGATTTCACGGCCGCCAATGAAGAACTCAAAGCGATCGGTGATTTCCGGGTTCTGGTCGTTACGACGCGCCAGCGGGGAAACCTCAGCCGGATATTCGGTAATGAAGGTCGGCTGGATCAGGTGGCTTTCGGCAGTTTCCTCGAAAATTTCGGTCACTACGCGGCCCAGACCCCAGCTCTTCTCAACCTTGATGCCAATCGATTCGGCAATCGCTTTTGCCTTGTCAAAGTCATCCAGATCGGCCAGGTCGGTTTCCGGACGGTATTTTTTGATCGCTTCGCGCATGGTCAGCTTTTCAAACGGCTTGCCGAAGTCGAACACTTCATCACCGTACTGCACCGCCGTTTTACCCAGCACGTCTTGCGCCAGAGTACGGAACAGCGATTCGGTCAGTTCGATCAGATCTTTGTAATCCGCGTACGCCATATAGAGTTCCATCATGGTGAACTCTGGGTTGTGACGCGGCGAAACGCCTTCGTTACGGAAGTTACGGTTGATTTCGAACACCCGCTCGAAGCCGCCGACCACCAAACGCTTGAGGTACAGCTCTGGCGCAATACGCAGATACATGTCGATATCAAGCGCATTATGGTGCGTGACGAACGGACGGGCAGACGCGCCCCCCGGGATCACCTGCATCATTGGCGTTTCGACTTCCATAAAGCCGCGGCCAACCATAAAGTTACGAATGCCAGACATGATCTGCGAACGCACTTTAAAGGTATTGCGTGACTCTTCGTTGGCGATCAGATCAAGATAGCGCTGGCGATAGCGGGTTTCCTGATCGGCCAGGCCGTGGAACTTGTCCGGCAACGGACGCAGGGCTTTGGTCAACAGACGCAGTTCGGTGCAGTGGATCGACAGTTCGCCGGTCTTGGTTTTGAACAGCTTGCCGCGTGCGCCCAGGATATCGCCCAGATCCCACTTTTTGAACTGCTCGTTGTAAACGCCTTCCGCCAGATCGTCGCGCGCGACGTACAGCTGAATGCGACCGCCCACGTCCTGCAGCGTAACGAACGACGCCTTGCCCATGATACGACGGGTCATCATGCGGCCAGCGACGGTCACTTCTACGCCCAGCGCTTCCAGCTCGTCGTTTTCCTTGCTGTCGTACTCGGCGTGCAGCTTGTCGGACGTGGTGTCACGACGGAAATCATTCGGGAACGCAATGCCGTTCTCGCGCAGCGCAGCCAGCTTCTCGCGGCGTGACTGCAGCTCGTTGTTGAGATCCAACGCCTGATCGGCGCCCTGTGATTGTTGCTCAGACATTTCTGTTCCTCATAACCCGGCTTTCAAACTTGCCTCAATGAATTTATCCAGGTCGCCATCCAGTACGGCCTGCGTGTTACGCGTTTCAACGTTGGTGCGCAAATCCTTGATACGGGAATCATCCAGTACGTAAGAGCGGATCTGGCTACCCCAGCCGATATCGGACTTGTTGTCTTCCAACGCCTGTTTGTCAGCATTTTTCTTTTGCATCTCGTATTCATACAGCTTGGCTCGCAGCTGTTTGAATGCCTGATCCTTGTTCTTATGCTGTGAACGGTCGTTCTGGCACTGCACGACGATGTTGGTCGGCAAGTGGGTAATACGCACCGCGGACTCGGTTTTGTTGACGTGCTGACCACCGGCACCTGAAGCGCGGTAAACGTCGATACGCAGATCCGCCGGGTTGATGTCGATATCGATATCTTCATCGACTTCCGGGTAGACAAACACCGAACTGAACGAGGTGTGACGGCGACCGCCGGAGTCGAACGGGCTCTTGCGCACCAGGCGATGAACGCCGGTTTCAGTGCGCAACCAGCCGAACGCGTAGTCACCGATAATCTTGATGGTGGCTGATTTCAGGCCCGCAACGTCGCCGTCGGACTCTTCAATCACTTCGGTCTTGAAGCCTTTGGCTTCTGCCCAACGCAAGTACATGCGCAGCAGCATGCTGGCCCAGTCCTGCGCTTCGGTGCCGCCGGAACCCGCCTGAATGTCCAGGTAGCAATCCGCGCTGTCGTATTCACCAGAGAACATACGACGGAATTCTAGCTGTTCCAGCTTGGCGATCAGTTGATCAAGCTCAACCACCGCCTCGTTAAAGGTTTCTTCATCGTCGGCTTCAACCGCCAGCTCAAGCAGGCCGGTCACATCTTCTTCACCCTGGCTCAGGTTGTCGATGGTTTCAACGATGGCTTCGAGCGCGGAACGTTCCTTACCCAGCGCCTGCGCGCGTTCGGGCTCGTTCCAGACGTCCGGCTGTTCCAGCTCGGCGTTAACTTCTTCTAAGCGTTCTTTCTTGGCATCATAGTCAAAGATACCCCCTAAGAACGGCAGTCCGCTCGGACAGGTCCTGAATTCGGTTTTTTACCGGGTTTATTTCAAACATGGTTTTAGCGTTCTTACGTTAGATGTCGTCAATGGCGGGATGCCATGGAACCGATAATTCTAGCGGATCTGGGTAACAGATTATAGCGAGTTAGGCAGTTTTTCTGGGAAGTTGCCGGGGCGCTGCAGTAGCCACGCCCCGGCCAAATGGCTCAGTAGGGCCAGATATGCTGGATCAGCAGCTGTACGCTGCGGTTGCCGCGAAACTCGTTGACGTCGAGCTTGTAGGCCAGCTCCACTTCGCGCACGCTGCTGTCGGGCCACAGCGTGGTATCAACGTTGAAGGCGATACCGTCCAGCAGTGGGCCGCCACCAAGCGGCTCCACCATCAGCTTCAGGTGTTTTTCACCCACCAGACGCTGTTGCAGAATACGGAACCGCCCGTCGAAGGTCGGCTCCGGGAACGCCTGCCCCCAGGGGCCGCCTTCGCGCAACAGCTCCGCCGTTTCCAGCGTCAGCTCCTGCATCGCCAGTTCGCCATCGGACCAGATAACGCCCTCCAGCATCGCAGGATCGAGCCATTCACCCACCAGTTCGCCAAAACGCTGGCGGAACTCGTCAAACCGCGCTTCCTCCAGCGACAGCCCGGCTGCCATCGCATGGCCGCCGAACTTGAGCATCAGCCCGGGGTTGAGGGTGTCGAGCCGCTCCAGCGCATCACGCATGTGCAGACCGGCTATCGAACGACCAGAACCTTTCAGAATACCGTCCCCCGCCGGGGCAAAGGCAATCACCGGCCGGTGAAAACGCTCTTTGATGCGCGATGCCAATATGCCGACCACTCCCTGATGCCATTCGGGGATGATACATCGCCAAACCGTACGGTAGCGTGGTACTGGTACGCTCAAGCTGGTCGCACAGCTGCAGCGCTTCCACCTGCATGCCCTGCTCGATCTCGCGGCGCGTCTGGTTGAGCGCGTCCAGATCGTTGGCCAACATGCGCGCCTGCGCAATGTCGTCGCTCAACAGCAACGCAACGCCTATCGACATGTCATCCAGCCGGCCGGCGGCATTCAGCCGCGGGCCGAGGGCAAAGCCCAGGTCGTTGGCCGCCAGCTGGCGCGCATCGCGATTGGCCACCTCCAGCAGCGCACGCACCCCGGGGCGGCACTTGCCGGCACGGATACGGTTCAGCCCCTGATACACCAGAATGCGGTTATTGGCATCAAGCGGCACCACGTCGGCCACCGTACCCAACGCCACCAGATCCAGCAGCTCGGCCAGATTGGGCATCGCCATCGCGCGCTGTTCAAACCAGCCGCTGTCGCGCAGCCGCGCACGCAACGCCAGCATCAGATAAAACGCCACGCCGACGCCGGCCAGCGACTTCGACGGGAACGCGCATTCGCGCAGGTTAGGGTTGACGATGGCTTCGGCTGCCGGCAGCGTTTCCCCCGGCAGGTGGTGATCGGTAACCAGTACCTGCATCCCCTTGGCGTGTGCGACCTCAACGCCAGCGTGAGAGGAAATGCCGTTGTCCACGGTCACGATCAGCTGCGCGCCACGGGTCGCCGCCTGCTCAACCACTTCCGGACTCAGGCCATAGCCGTCCTCAAAAGCGGTTCGGTACCAGATACTGGACGTTGTTGCCGCCCATGCTGCGCAATGCCAACACCGTCAACGCGGTACTGGTCGCGCCGTCGGCGTCAAAGTCGCCAACGATCATGATGCGGCGGCCGTCCGCCAGTGCCTGTTGCAGAATGTCCACCGCGGCATCGATGCCATCCAGCAGTTGCCAGGGCAGCATGCCTTTTACGCTGCGCTCCAGCTCCTGTTCGCCCTGAACGCCGCGCTGGGCGTAAAGTCGGCGCAGCAACGGGTGCAAATTGACCGGTAGATGACTGTCATTCGCCGTCTCGCGACGGCGTAATTGGGTTTTGATACTCACCGGCGATTAACCACCGGCTTTGGTTGCGGCCTGATGCGCGTCCAGCATGGCGGCCATTTCCTTCGGCCCCTGATAGCCTGGGATCATCATGCCATTTTCCAGGATGATGGCCGGCGTCCCCTGAATACCGAACTGCACGCCGAGCGCATAATGCTTGCTGATGTCGGTCTTGCAGGTGGCCGGCGAAACCGCGTCGCCCTTCATCGCGGCGTCAAACGCCTTGGCCTTGTCGGCGGTACACCAGATCGACTGCATGTCTTTTTCGGCCTGGGAATTCAGCCCCTGACGCGGGAATGCCAGGTAGCGCACGGTAATGCCCAGATCGTTGTACTCTTTCATCTGCTCGTGCAGTTTGTGGCAGTAGCCGCAGGTGATGTCGGTAAACACGGTGATCACGTGTTTTTCCTTCGGCGCCTTGTAGACGATCATCTGATCCTTCAAGGCGGCCAGTTGGGTGCCCAACAGCTGGTTGGTGACGTTGACCGGCTCTTTGCCGCTGACGTCGTACAGCGGCCCCTGCAGGATATGCTTGCCGTCTTCGGACACGTACAGTACGCCGCTTTCGGTCAGTACGGTTTTCAAACCGGCGACCGGAGAAGGCTGCACGTCCGCCTGCTGAATGCCCAGGCTGACCAGCGCTTTCTTGATTGACGCGTCATCGGCGTGAGCCGTGCCGGCCACCGAGGCCACCAGCAGAGAAACCAGCATTAAACCTTTTTTCATTGTTCCAATCCTTTCGAACCCGGGCGTCAGGCGCGCGGGTGATGCTGTTGATGTAGCTGTTTCAGTCGTTCGGTTGCTACATGCGTATAAATTTGTGTGGTAGAGAGATCGCTATGTCCCAGTAACATCTGTACGACACGAAGATCGGCCCCATGGTTCAGCAAATGGGTGGCGAATGCGTGCCGCAACACGTGCGGCGATAATCGTTCGCTGTCGATGCCGGCTAGGATCGCATAGTGTTTGATACGATGCCAGAACGTCTGTCGCGTCATTTGCTGACAGCGCTGGCTGGGGAACAGCACGTCGATCGTCTGCCCATTGACCAGCCACGGGCGGCCATGTTCCAGATAATTTTCGATCCAGTACACGGCTTCCTCTCCCAATGGCACCAGCCGTTCCTTGTTGCCTTTGCCGATCACCCGCACCACGCCCTGGCGCAGGCTGACGTCGCTGATGCTTAACCCCACCAGCTCGGAAACCCGCAGCCCGGTGGCGTACAGCACTTCCAGCATCGCCTTGTCGCGCAGTTCCAGTGGCTGATCGACGCACGGCGCCTGCAATAGCGCATCGATCTGCGCTTCGCTCAGATCCTTCGGCAGCCGCTGCGGCAGTTTGGGCGAGGCCAGCAACGCGGTGGGATCGTCGGCACGCATTTTTTCGCGATACAGGTATTGGAACAGGCGACGCATGGCGCTCAACAGGCGCGCGGAGCTGCTGGCCTTGTAACCGCCCTCTACCCGTTCGGCAAGAAACGCCTGCAAATCCAGCGCCTCGGCCTGTAGCAAGTCGCTGTTGTGCTGCGCCAGCCAGTTGACCAACGCCTGTAAATCCAGCCGATAAGAGGCCAGCGTATTTTCCGCCAGATTGCGTTCAAGCCACAGTGCATCCAAAAATTGCTCGATCAGCGCATTCGCCTGTTGTTGCACCTGGTCCTCTCTTTGTTACGGTTTACACCGTTGGCATTATGCCTTAAGCCAGCGTAAATCTGATACACTCGTTGCCATTCCACGCACTACCAACGGCAACATAACGGTTAAAACATGAAGATTGGTCTGTTTTACGGCTCCAGCACCTGCTACACCGAAATGGCGGCAGAAAAAATCCGTGAGATTCTGGGTGAAGACCTGGTCGACCTGCACAACCTGAAAGACGTCTCACCCAAACTGATGGAAGACTATTCCGTGCTGATCCTCGGCATCCCCACCTGGGATTTCGGCGAGTTGCAGGAGGACTGGGAAGCCATCTGGCCGCAGTTGGCTGAACTGGATCTGCAAGGCAAGATTGTCGCCATGTACGGCATGGGCGATCAACTCGGTTATGGCGAATGGTTCCTCGATGCGCTAGGCATGCTGCACGACCAGCTCAAACCGCGCGGCGTGCAGTTTATCGGTTTCTGGCCAATCGACGGCTTTGAGTTTACCAGCCCGAAACCGCTGGCGGCCGACGGCAAACATTTTGTCGGCCTGGCACTGGACGACGTCAATCAATACGATATGAGCGAAGATCGCCTGCAACAATGGTGCGAACAGATCCTGCTGGAAATGGAGCCATTGCTGTAACCGGCAATCAACCAGGGCGCGGCACGCCGCGCCCAAAAGGTCAGTCCGCTTCCTTGCGGGTTAACCGCGCCGGATCCGCCACCTGATACCAGTCCAGTTTGCGCGTCAGCAACATGATGCCCGCCAGTATCGCAAACAGCAGGCTCGCCCCCAACACCAGGGCGTTATCTTCGGATTGCAGCAGCAAGTACAGCACGCCGTACAGCGCCAGCAGGCTGACGGCAAACAGCGCCCCCCCAACGTTTGCCACGCAGTGCCGCGCTCAGATAAAAAGCTATCAGCCCGCTGCATGCCAGACTGGCCAGCCAATAGGCGGCGTCAAAGCCCAGGTGCTCGGAAAACGCCAGTAATACCAGGTAGAACAGCACCAGCGCCGCCCCCACCAGCAGGTATTGCATGGGGTGAACGCGCAGCCCGGTCAGCGTTTCAAACAAAAAGAACGCCATAAACGTCAAACCGATAAACAGCAGCGCGTATTTTACCGCCCGTTCGGTCAGTTGATAATGATCCACCGGTTCAATCAGGCTGACGCTGAAGCTCGGCAGTTTATCCGCCTTGACTATACCGTCCTGGTCGATAAAGGCGCTGTTGATATTGTTGGCAAACCAGGTGCTGCGCCAACGGGCGTTAAACCCTTCAGCCGTGACCTTGCGTTCATCCGGCAGGAAATTGCCAAGAAAGTTGGGATGCGGCCAGTTGCTGTGCAACGCGAGCTCGCTATTGCGCCCCAGCGGCACCAGTGAAAGGCTGCTGGTTCCCGCCAGCGTCAAGGTGAATTCGGCGTCGATCCCCTCGGTTTGCAGCGCCGCCAACGCCAACGGTGCATGAATGCCCTGCGGCAGTTCAGCGATGCGCGTGCCCGGCTCAAATATCGCCGGTTGGTTGCCGCTTAACGGAGAAATACGCTTGATGCCGCGTGAATCGCTCAGTGAAACCAGTAAAAAGGGTTGGCCAACGACGACGTTGCTACGCTGCAGCTCGGCCAGATCCAACGGCTCAAAGCGGGCCTTGAAGGTCAGCGGTCCCTGGTAAACCTGAGTCTGGTAAATGCCCAGCTTGCGCACCTCGACGTTGGGCTTGCCGGTCACCTGCAAGCTTTCCGGCAGCAGATAGCGATAGTGACGCAGCGTATCGACCGTGACCTGCCCTGCCTGGTCCTTTTTTTCTTGCCGCTCGGTGTAAGGGATGACGATGACCGGGCCCAGTATGCGTTGCGCCCGGCTGGTGCTTTCGCTCACCTGGCCAACCACGCTTTGCCGATAGCCGCTGCGCTCCTGTATTACACTCATCAATTCCGCAATCGGGATCAGTAATAAAATCATCAATCCCAACAACGTTACCATTTTCCAAAACAACACTGATTTCAACATGGTTATGCGCTCCTGATTAGCCATGGCGCCATGTTAAAACCCGTAGGTGAAGACAGAATGTGGTTATGTGAAGGGACGGTGAAGCCCGGAGGATAAGCTGAAGATCGCCTCGACGCCGTGCGGTTGGCGGTTGTGCAGATGAATACTGCCCCGGTGCAGACGGGCCACTTCCTGCACAAAGTTCAGCCCCAGGCCGCTGCTTTTGGGTTTATCGGCGCGGGCCAGCGAATAAAACCGCTCGAAGACTTTATCCAGCGCGTAGTCGGGGATCCCGCTGCCGCTGTCGCTGACCGTAATGCGGTACTCCTGCTCACCCTGTTCGCCCCGCAGATAAACCGTACCGCCTGGCGGAGTGAAGTCCAGTGCGTTATCAAGCAGATTGGTCAGCGCCTGTTCGATCAACAGCGCATCGCCATACAGGGTGGCGGCGTCGGCGGCGATGAGCTGCAACTGTACGCCACGTCGCGTCGCCTGCGCTTCTTTGCCCTGCACCACCTGGCGCAGCAGATCGGCCATCGCCAGCGGTGACATCTCCAGCTCGAGCCGACTTTCCAGCCGCGCCTGTACCAGTAGCTTATCGACCAATTGCTGGATACGGGCGCTCTGTTGTTCAATATTGATCAGAAAACGCCGTGCCGTGGCCGGAGGGGGTTGCTCGTGCAACAGCTCCGCCGCGCCGCGGATCGCCGCCAGCGGGCTTTTCAACTCGTGCGTCAGCGTATGCACATACCGTTCGATGTACGCTTTGCCCTCCAGTTTGAGACGCATGCTTTCCAGTGCCTGCGCCAATCGCGCCAGTTCATGGGTGCCAATGTTCGGCAGCGTGACCACTTCACCCTGCGCCACCCCGTCGGCATAATGCACCAGGCGACCTATCGACCGGTTAATCCACCAGACAAATCCCAACCCAATCAGTAAAGCGATACCGAGCAGCACGCCTCCCGCCAGCAGAATGCGTCGTTCGCTGCGCTTGATCACCGGAGTCATGCTGCTGTTGGGCTTGCCGACGCTCAGCACGCCGATGATTTTGCGCCCTTCGCGCACCGGTGCGGCAACGTACATCACCGAGCTGTTTTCATCCGCCGGGTTACTGCGGCTACTGCGCGCGCCGTATTGCCCACGCAGCGTCAGATAAACGTCGTTCCAGCGCGAATAATCCTGCCCCAGCGCCTGACCGGCAGAGTCGAAAATGACTCGCCCCTGCGCGTCGGTAAGATAAACGTGATATTCGCTGCGATCTTTGCGGATGCCGGCAATATTGGCGCCGATAGGTTGCTGGTTGAGTCGAATGAACGCCTGCGCCAAGCGACCGTTGGCCACCTCGCCGTGTTGCATGTCCTGGCGGGCTATCTGCGCCAACAGGCTGGCGGTATCAACCAGCGTGCTTTCGGTCGCACGCCGCACGCCAGGTTTGACTTCCTGTACAAAAATGCTCAGCACGAAGTAGCCCGCCACCGCGACGATCAGGAAATATCCCAGCAGCAGTCGCAGGCCGATTCTCATGACTGGCGAACCACGCTATACCCCAGGCCGCGATGGGTGTGAATCGGCGAGGCGTGGGCATTGACCGCCCGCAGCTTGGCGCGCAACGTTTTGATGTGGGTATCGACGGTACGTTCAAGGCTGTCTTCCGCCTGGGCCCAGACCACCTCCATCAGCTGTTGACGTGAAAATACCCGCCCCGGCGCCAGCAGCAGGGTTTTCAACAACAGGTATTCGTAACGGGTCAGCGCCAACGGCCGTTGGTAATAATGCACGGTGGCGGCGTCTTCATCGAGCACCAGCTCGCCCACGCGATGAGTCGCCGACGCCGTTATGCGTTGCTGCTTGTGTAATCGGCGCAGGATGGTGCGCACCCTGGCGCTGACTTCACGGGGCGAAAACGGTTTGGCAACGTAATCATCTGCGCCGATCTCCAGCCCGAGCAGCCGGTCGATCTCGTCGCTGCGTGCGGTTAAAAACAGGATCGGCAAGTCAGCCGACTGCGCCAGCAAGCGGCGGCAAAGCTCAAAGCCGTTAATATCGGGCAAGCCGACGTCAAGGATGATCAGCGCCGGTTCCCCCTGCGCCAACGCCTGCAGCGCCGGTTCTCCGCGTTCGAACCAACGCACCTGGAACCCTTCGCTTTCCAGCGTGTAAACCAGCGTATCGGCAATGCTGGGTTCATCTTCTACCAGCCAGATCGGCGGTTTCATCACGGCGCCTCGCTATCATCCTCCGGCGGGAACGACAACCGCTGGCGCAGTTGCCGCCAGTCCGCTTTGCTCATGCAGTCGGACGCCAGCCACAGCCGACGTCGTTTTTGCCCGTCAAGCGGTTCCAGCGTGAACAGAATACCGAAGCGCGGCATCCATGGCCGGCCGATAACCCGCCATTCCTGGCCGTCCCACACCACATGCCGCGGCGCACTCAGCACCCGCAGCTCTCCCTGGCGCGTGGCAATGCGCTTTTGGCTGCGGATGCATTCAAACACCACCAGCGTCAGCAGCACCAGCCATAGCGGGCCGTAACCTTCGGGCCACGGCGAAATCAGGATCAGCAGTATCAGCGCGCCGTGCGCCAACAGCGAAACGATTTGGGTGCGCCAGGAGATACGGACATTACATCGCCACTGGGCCACGGTCTTTATTTCGCGTCTGGATCAAGGTCACCATTCTCTGCAGTTCGTCATCCTGCGGAGCGCCATGATTCATCAGCCAGTTAAATAAATCTGGATCGTCACATTCCAGCAGGCGAATAAACAGCGCCTTGTCTTTATCGCTCAACGAATCGTACTCATATTCGAAAAACGGCATGATCGAGATATCCAGTTCGCGCATGCCGCGGCGGCAAGCCCAGTGAATACGTGCTTTGTTATTGATATCCATGTTGTAATGACTAACCTCTGTTCTGCGTGGCTTCGGCGTGGCAATGCCAGTATAGGGTTCACCTGTTACACTGTATGGCAACGCTTGCTCGATATAATTCCGTCGGTTAACAATTAGTTTGTCAGGGTAATGTCAGCCGTAAGCGTATAGAGTAACAATTTGACATACTCGCCGGGAAGAACGTTTGCTGCGGAAAACGCAATTAAGCGCTAAATGTCAAAAAAAGCGCTACCAGGCAATAACTGTTTGCAAAGCCGGTCGCCTCTTTTACCATGGTGGGCATACTCCTTTCGGTAAGCTTAACGTTAATCAGGATCTTACTATGGCGTTCAATATTCCTTTTCTACCCCGTCAACCCTCCGCTTCGTCTCACCTGCCGCTTACGCTGATATCGCTGGAAGACTGGGCGCTGGTGACGCTGAACGGCCCGGACACGGTGAAATACCTCCAGGGTCAGGTCACCGCCGACCTCGACCAACTGGCGGCTGACCAGCACGTGCTGTGCGGCCATTGCGATGCCAAAGGTAAAATGTGGAGCAATCTGCGGCTGTTCCGGCGTGGCGAAGGCTTCGCCTATCTGGAGCGCCGTAGTCTGGCAGACAACCAACTGGCGGAAATCAAAAAGTACGCGGTATTTTCCAAGGTGACCTTTAGCGCGGATAACGACGCGGTACTGCTGGGCGTCGCCGGTTTCCAGGCGCGTGCGGCGCTGGCGGGCGTGTTCGGCCAATTACCGGACGCGGCGCATCCCGTGGCGCAGGACGGCGATACCACCCTGCTGCACTTCAGCCTGCCGGCGGAACGCTTTCTGCTGGTCACCACGGCCGCAATCGCCGAACAGCTTTGCGCAAAACTGCAAGAGCAGGCGCAATTGAACGACAGCCAGCAGTGGCTGACGCTGGACATTGAAGCTGGCTACCCGATTATCGACGCGCCAAACAGCGCGCAACTGATTCCGCAGGCCACCAACCTGCAGGCACTGGGCGGCATCAGCTTTAGCAAAGGCTGTTATACCGGGCAGGAAATGGTGGCGCGCGCCAAGTTCCGCGGCGCCAACAAGCGCGCCATGTATTGGCTGGCAGGGAAAGGCAGTCGGGTGCCCGCCGCCTCGGACGATTTGGAACTGCAACTGGGGGACAACTGGCGCCGCACCGGCACCGTGCTGGCTGCCAGCCAGTTGGCCGACGGCACCATCTGGGTGCAGGCGGTGTTGAATAACGATCTGGCAGCGGACAGCAAGCTGCGGCTGCGTGAGGACGTTGGCGGCGAACTCGGCATCATGCCGCTGCCGTACTCGCTAACCGAAGAATAATTCGACAGCAAAGGCGCAACGGGTTGCGCCTTTTTTTATTCCAGCCTCTGTGATTTACTGCTGCTGAAGCTCGTCGTCACGCTGCACCAGATAAATCAGCACCAACAGGATGGTCACAAAGAAACGGAAGGCGTCAGGCACTCCGTTCCACTGTTTTGACATCCACATGCCGAACCATTCGCCGCCGATCGACATAAACCCCACCTGCCAGGTCAGGAACCCTAACGTCAGGCCGGCTACCGCCCACGCCTTACGATGATTAAACGCCGCCGCCGGCAGCCTGAGCGCACGCAACAAACGCACCCCGCCAATCCAGCACAACAGCGCCGTTAAGGTTTCCAGCGCAATGATGCCGATATAGCCGGCATGGTGCATCCACGGGGTATCAATGGCGCGATAGCGAATGGTGGCGTCAGGGAAAAGGGTATCCATCATAAATACGTGGTGAACAAAGGCAAAGTTAGAGCCGTAATCGGTGATGTTACCGAAGGCGACCAATGAGGCGAACAAGGCAATGGCGCAGACTAGCAGCGCTTTGGATAAGCGAATGATCATAATGATAAGTCCTGAAAGAAAACAAAGAGCATCGGAGGATGCGTATTGCGGGCTCAGGAAGACGAAAGGAACTTGTTGGATACCCGAAAGAAACAAGCGCTTCTTTCTAACGCAAAAGAAACGCTTATTCAATATGGATTTAACGTTCGGCTATCAGACGTACAGATAAATCGCCATAAAATGGCACACGCTGCCGCCCAGTACAAAAGCGTGCCAGATGGCATGGCCGAAACGCCAACGCTTGGAGGCATAAAAAATTACCCCCAGGCTATACACGACTCCGCCGACGGCCAGCAGCGTAACGCCGCCGATATCCAGTCGCGTAGCCAGTTGATAGATCACGATCAGCGACAGCCAGCCCATGGTCAGATAGGTCACCAACGACAGCGCCTCGAAACGGTGGGCAAATGCCAGCTTGAAGATCACGCCAAACAGCGCCATCCCCCAGATCACCGCCATCAAGCCGCGTGCCAGCGGCGAATCCAGCCCGACCAGTAAAAATGGCGTATAGGTGCCGGCGATCAACAGATAGATGGCACAATGATCAAACTTTTTCAGCCAGTATTTGGCCTTTTGATGCGGAATGGCATGATAAAGCGTAGAAGCCAGATACAGCAGGATCATGCTGCCGCCGTACAGGCTGTAACTGGCGATGGCGGTGGCCCCGGCGCCGGTATCCACCGCCTGCACCAGCAGCAGCACCAAACCGACAATGCCGAAAATCAACCCAATCCCATGACTGATACTGTTGGCGATCTCTTCCGCCCACGGATAAGCCGCATTGGCCAACTTGTCGGCCCTGGCTTTAATTCCACCCGCTTTTCCCATAACCACCAAACCCTCAAAACCGGTATTCTTGCTCGAAATTTCCACAACGCAGCTTAGCTGAGAATAATTCCAGTGTACACGTGTACGCTAAAATAAAACTGTGTTGGCGTGTAACAAAGCGCAAACGTCGAAATCTGCCGTTGAGTGATCTACAATCATCCTGCTTTAAACCCACCGACTACCGAGGCTGTATCATGTCATCTGCCGTACCCGCGTTAGAATTTGGCGCCATGACTCAGGTCATCCAGTTCCTGATGGAAATCGATAAACTCAAGAGCGTTCAGCGCCGTACCAAAGTGTTGGGCACCCAGCGTCAGGAAAACTCCGCCGAGCACAGCTGGCACTTCGCCATCGCCGCCATGAGCCTGGCGCCTTATGCCGCTGAAGACGTTGATATCCAACGCGTGATCCAGATGGCCCTGCTGCATGACATCGTCGAAATCGATGCCGGCGACGTGCTGGTGTACGATCTGGCCGCACGTGCCGCGATTCACGATCAGGAAGTCGCCGCAGCGCGTCGTCTGTTTGGTCTGTTGCCGGAACCACAGCGCGAGTATTTCACCGCGTTATGGCAGGAATATGAAGACGGCGAAAGCGCCGATGCACGTTTTGCACTGGTGCTGGATCGCACCATGCCCATGCTGATGAATCTGCATAACCAGGGGCAGAGCTGGGTTGAAAACGGCATCAGCCTCGATCAGGTACTATCGCGCAACGCCATGATCGCCGAGGTCTACCCGGAACTGTGGCAGCACCTGTCCCACCATCTGCATGAAGCACAGCGCAAAGGCTGGCTGAAGTAACCATCACACGCGCCGACGCTGGAAGCCAGCGGCGTGAGCGAGCAGACCATGGCGGCCTGACCCGGCCTTTGCCTGAACAACCACGCCGGGTGCAGATATCGCCCGGCGTGGCCTTTACAGCGGTTTATGCGCGGTTTCCCTGGCGGCCAGCACCGCCCACAGGGTTATCAGCAGCGCAAAGACCACGTACAGCGACACCGCCAGCGTACTGTCATAGCTTTTGAACAGCGACGCGATGATCAGCGGCGCAAAGCCACCGCCGACGATGCCGGCCAGTGTATAGGCCAGTGATGAGCCGGCGTAACGCACGCGGGTCGGGAACTGTTCGGTGACGAACGCCGCCTGCGGGCCATACATCGCGGCATGGATCAGTAACCCCACCACCACCGCCAGGCAAATCAGCACTGGCTGCGTGCTGTCCAGCAGCACGAAGAACACGAACGCCCAGACCATCGCCGCCAGCGCGCCGCCAATATACACCGGGCGCCGACCAAGCCGATCGGAAAGCGCGCCGAACAGCGGAACCGTAAGCGCGTTGCCCACCGCGCCGAGCATGGTGGCGGCCAACGCCAATGGCCGTGGCAGGTTCAATACCGTGGTGACATAGGTCAGGGTAAACACCACCACCAGCGCATACAGTACGTCAGAGCCAATGCGTGAACCGCCGGCGATCAATAGCGCCCGTTTATGCTGGCCGAACACTTCACGCAGCGGCGCGTGAGTCACGTCGCGGTTGGCTTCCAGCTTGAGGAACGCCGGCGTCTCCCCCACGCCACGACGCAGCCAGAGACCAAATACCACCAGCACCAGGCTCAGCAGGAACGGAATGCGCCAGCCCCATTGCTGGAAGTCGTCCGCCGACATCGCCACCGTGACCAGCATGATAAAACCGGTGCCAATCAGCGAGCCGCAGGACGGGCCGACCTGAGCGAACGACGCATTGCGCCCACGCTGATGCGGTTTGCCATGCTCCATTGACAGCAGCACCGCACCGGCCCATTCACCGCCCAGCGCGATGCCCTGAATAAAGCGCAGCGTCACCAGCAGCAACGGGCTCCAGATGCCCCAACTGGCATAGCCGGGCAGTAACCCCATCAATGCAGTGGTAATGCCCATCATCAGCAGCGTGGTAACCAATACAAAACGACGGCCAAGCACGTCGCCCAGATGACCGAACACGATGCCACCAATCGGCCGCGAGACATAACCGACCGCATAGGTGGAAAACGCCAGGATAGTGCCCACCAGCGGATCAAACGACGGGAAGAAGACGTGATTGAAAATCAGCGCCGCCATGATGTTGTAAACGGTAAAGTCGTACCATTCCAGCGCGGTGCCGATGGAGCTTGCCGCCGCCAGTTTGCCGGTATTGGGCGCATCGGCGCTGCGGGCCGCCTCTGCACCGATCGGGGTTTCCGTGGTAGAAGTGCTCATGATGTCAACTCCTGTGCGGTGAGTCGCCAGCTGAGCGCGTATTGCAGCGCAGCGTCCGGCGCAATATTCAGAGCCGCGCAAGCCTGGTCGGCAAGGCGTTGACCGGCCTGCACGCTGCTGCTTTCGATCAGCAGCATCGGCAGTAACCGGCGGTTTTCCGTGGTTTCTTTTGGCAGCGGCGTACTGAGTAGCGCGTCGGGCAGCAACAGGCTGCTGCAGACAAACCCGGCGGCACTGGCCAGTTCTTCGCCCAGTTGCCTGGCTCGCTGCACCAGTGGGCGGTCTGCGCCAACCGCCAGGGTGAGAATGCTCAGATGGCTACCGCAGCCGATGCCGCTCAGCGTCGTCAGCGAACAGACGCGCCGCATCGGATTGACCATCTTGTCCAGACAGGCCACTGACCATGGCGTCTGGCGAGTGAACGCGGCGTGATATGCCGCTGAAGTAAAGCTGTCGAGCGAGGTGGTTTTATACAGGCCGAGGTATTTTCGCCCGCCCTGCAACGCCTGATAACGCGTGCCGCTCAAAAAGCCGTCAATGCGCACCCGTTCTTCCACGTGTTCCCGGTCGTACCATTGGTTGAAGTCCGCCTCATCCTGTGCGGCGACGTCTGTGGCGACAAACAGCATTCCATTAGGGGTTCCGGTCATGGGAGTCTCCTGTTAGCTCAAAATGAGGCGAGCATGCCCGCCGTAATTCACGCGCCGGCAAGGCAACGCTCAATTGACAGCGCCCAACCCAGCAGCGCCTGATCCTGCTGCGGCAATCCCGCCACCATCAAACCGATCGGCGCGCTGCCGGGGGGTTGCATGGGTAGCGACACGGCGCAGCCATCTAGAAAATTGATTACCGACGGGTTACGCAACGCGGCGCCGTTAACGCGGAAGTACAGCGCCTCATCCGCTTCCAGTTCGGCGATGGTCGGCGCGATAAACGGTACGCTGGGCATCAGCAGCGCGTCATAGCCCTCCAGCGTTGCCGCCACCCGCCGTTGCCAATCGCCACGCTGTTGTTGCAATCGCTGACGGTCACCCTCGCCCAGCGTCGCACCGCGACGAATGCGCGACAGCACCCGTGGATCGTAATCAGCCGCCTGTGAGGCAATCAGCGTCTGGTGCCATTGCCACGACTCCAGCGCGGTGAAGCCGCCGCTAGCATTGATCGCCGCCAGTTCGGCGAACTCGCTGCATGGCAGGGCGTCGATGCGCGCCCCCGCCAGCGTCAGACGCTGCAACGCGCGGTCAAATGCCGTCGCCACCGCGTCATCCAAATCATCAAGCACCAGCGTTTGCGGCACGGCGAAACGCGCCTGAGCCAGCGGCAGCGTTTGCGGTTCCAGCGCCCGTTCGGCGATCGCCGCATCCAGCGCGACGCAGTCCGCCACGCCGTGAGCGATCACACCAACGGAATCCAACGACGGTGACAGCGGCTGCACGCCAGCCATGTCAATGCGGCATGCGCTGGGCTTGTAGCCGGTCAATCCGCAAAACGCCGCCGGAATGCGCACCGAACCGCCGGTATCGCTGCCAATCGCTCCGAATCCCATGCCATCGGCGACCGCCACCGCCGCGCCGGACGATGAACCGCCGGGAATGCGTCGCGCCGCGCGCTGCCATGGATTGGCCGGCGTGGCGTAGTGCGGGTTGATGCCCAGCCCCGAATAGGCAAACTCGGTCATATTGGTTTTACCGACAATCACTACTCCGGCCTGCAGCAAACGCGCTACCACCGCCGCATGGCGTTGCGCCGGAGCGGCATCGGTCAAGACGCGAGAACCGCCGGTGGTCGCTTCGCCGGCCACGTCGAACAGATCCTTGATCGACACCGGCACGCCGTCCAACGGCGACAGCGCCTGTCCAGCGGCTCGCCGCCGATCGGATTCGGCCGCCTGCTGCTGCGCCCAGGCGTGATAAACGCGGATAAATGCGCGTGCGCCCTCTCCTTGGGGATCGTCGATGCACGCCAGCGCCTCTGCCGTCAGCCGCCGAGAGGTGAACTCACCGCACGCCAGGCCGGCAGCGGCCTGTAACAAGGTCAGCTTTTTCATCACGCCACCACCGGTAATTCGATGCTTCGATAGGTATGGCAAATACGGCGCCCCAGAATCTCGTCCACCAATTCCATGCGAAACTCCGCCGCCGGGCGAATACCGCCGATCGCCGCCAGCGTGCCGCAGGTCATCGCCAGTCCGTCGCGCGGCTGCTGTGGTTGCGTCTGGTATTCCGGCAGTTGCTGGCCGGCCAGATAACGCTCCAGCAAGTCGCCCGGGGTGCGCAGACTGGCCAGTGTTCCTTGTTGATACAGGCGGAACTCCCCCTGCTCCTTAATCCACGAGCGCAGAATCAGCTGGTCCCAATGCGCTGCCACCTCCTGCAATCGCCAGGCCGTCGTGGCCACCGGTTTAACGCAGAGCTGTTTCGACAGCGCCACGCTGTGCGCCTCCAACTCCCGGTCGGTATGATCGGAGGCCAGCGAAACATACAGCTCGCCTTGGTGGGTAAACACCAGCGGTTCGGCTTCGCCGGAGCTGGCGGCGCCCATCACTTCGACGCTGTCGCGCTGGCTAAGCTGGTTGGCCGCCACGCGATAAAACAGCGGAACTGCACTCGGTTGGGGCACCCCCAGCTCGGCCAACTCCCGAATATTGGTGCAAGATGGCTTGCCGATCGCGTCCGGTCCAACCGGCAATCACCAGATGGTCAATCTCGACGTTCAGGGCGTCAGCCTCGCGAGAATCAGGTAAAGTGAAGGTCAGTTGCATGGTATTCGCTCCCTTTTGTTAAAACACTGTGAAATTTCACTATATCTTTAGTTACTCATTAAGCGATTTCCGTGCCATATTTTTGTGTACTATGTCTAAAAACTTTTTAGTTGCAGGAGCAAAAACGTGAAGACCGTTGATGCAGAGGGCCGGGAGCGCCCGCCGGTAGAGGAAGCAGGCCTGTCCCTGAACGAACTGGCCTATCGGCGCTTCAAGCAGGCGTTAGTGACCTTGAGCTATAAACCGGGTGAGTATTTGAATACCGCGCAGGTGATGACTGATTTGCAGATGGGCAGAACGCCGATCAACCAGGCGATCCACCGTCTGGCCAATGAAGGGTTATTGCAGGTGATCCCACGCAAGGGGGTAATGGTTGCGCCTTTGTCGATCGATGATGCATTGGAACTGATCGAAGTGCGACTGGCCAACGAATTGCTGTGCATGCGTCTGGCCAGCAAGCGCGCCACCGCTGCGCAAGTGGCCGGGCTGAGCGCGCTCAATCAGCAGATTGCCGCTGCCTGCCAGGCTCGCGATCGGGTGCGCATGATGATGTTGGATAATGAATTCCATCAGGCGCTGGCACAGATCGCCGGCAATGCCATGCTGGCCGACATCCTCAGCGTGCTGCACGCACGCGCGCAACGCTTCTGGGCCACCTCGCTCTCCAAGGAAGGTCATATGCAGGAGGTGATTGAAGAGCACCGCGCAATCATCGACGCACTGGCTCAACAGGATACCCAGGCGGCGGAATCGGCGGCGCAGGCACACATTCTGTCCTTCCGCAGCGCGCTGTTGCACGATGCCTGACGGATCAGCGACCGCCGCCGGCGTCGATAAAACTGCCGGTGACGTAAGAAGCGGCGTCTGACAGCAGCCAGGCGATGGCCTGCGCTATTTCTTCCGGTTGCCCGCCGCGTTGCATCGGCAACAGGCTTTTTACCCGCTCGACGCGCTCCGGCTCTCCACCGCTGGCATGCATCTCGGTATAAATGGCGCCCGGCCGCACGCTATTGACGCGGATCCCCTGCGCCGCTACTTCGATCGCCAGCCCGGTAGTCAAGGTATCCTGCGCCCCTTTTGAGGCGGCATAATCGACATATTCTCCCGGCGACCCTAACCGCGCGGCGCCAGAGGAAACGTTGACTATCGCCCCGCCCTGCCCGCCGTGGCGCAGCGCCATGCGTTTCACCGCTTCGCGACAACAGAGAAAACTGCCGGTGACGTTGGTGGCCAGCACGCGGTTGATGCGCTCTGCGCTCATGTGTTCGATGCTGGTCTGCTGAAACAGAATGCCGGCGTTGTTCACCAGAGCACAGAGGGTACCAAGCTCGGCGTCCAGCCGGGAGAACATCGCCACAACCTCATTCTCCTGGGCAATATCCGCCTGCAACGCCAGCGCTCGGCCGCCAGCGGCAAGCACCTGGTTTACCACCTGCTGTGCCGCTGCCTCATTGGTCTGATAGTTAACCCCTACCGCATAACCCTGACGGGCCAGCAATAACGCCGTCGCGCGGCCAATGCCTCGGCTGGCGCCGGTAATCAATGCAACTTTTGTCATGTCACTCCCCATTACGGATGCGGTGAATAATTTGCCGCTGTGCTTGGCAAAACGGTTTGCACCGCTCACCCGGCGGGCAGATTCTAGCCGCGCACAAGCGGTGTGCCAGGATAATATCATCTGGAAAATCAACAAATTCAATATTACTTTTTACCGGTTGCTGACCTCACCCGACGCCGAGCTGTTTGCCGGCGATCCAGAGGATATCCATCTGGCCTGCTATTGCCGCCAGCAATAAAAAAAGGACGCCGTAAATACGGCGTCCCTGATTAATCGACGTTAATCGAATCGGTTATTGGTAGTCGCCGATCGGCACACAGGAGCAGAACAGATTGCGGTCGCCATAAACGTCATCAAGACGCTTCACGGTCGGCCAATACTTGTTCTCGCGTACCGCCAGCGACGGGAATACCGCCAGCTCGCGGCTATAGGCATGTTGCCATTCGCCAACCAGCTCCGCCTGCACGTGTGGCGCATTGACCAGCGGGTTGTCGTCCAGTGGCCATTCGCCCTGCTGTACGCGATCGATTTCTGCACGGATCGCCAGCATCGCGTCGATAAAGCGGTCCAGCTCGACTTTGCTTTCTGATTCGGTCGGTTCCACCATCAGCGTGCCGGCAACCGGGAACGACATGGTCGGCGCGTGGAAACCGTAGTCGATCAGGCGCTTGGCGATGTCCATTTCGCTGATGCCGGTTTCATCCTTCAACGGGCGAATGTCCAGAATACATTCATGCGCCACGCGATGATCGCGGCCGGTATACAGCACCGGATAGGCATCCTTCAGGCGGGTAGCGATATAGTTGGCGTTGAGGATCGCCACCTGGCTCGCCTGCTTCAGCCCTTCGGCCCCCATCATGCGAATGTACATCCAGCTGATAGGTAAAATCGATGCGCTGCCGAACGGTGCCGCAGACACCGCACCCTGCTGAGTCGTAACGCCGTCGATTTGCACCACGCTGTGCCCCGGAACAAACGGTGCCAGGTGCGCCTTGACGCCGATTGGCCCCATGCCCGGGCCGCCGCCGCCGTGCGGGATACAGAAGGTTTTATGCAGGTTAAGGTGCGATACATCCGCGCCGATATAGCCCGGCGTGGTGATGCCCACCTGCGCGTTCATGTTGGCGCCGTCAAGATAGACCTGACCGCCGAACTGATGAACGATTTGGCATACTTCGCGGATGGTTTCTTCGTACACGCCGTGGGTCGACGGGTAGGTCACCATGATACAGGACAGTGCTTCGCCCGCCTGCTCGGCCTTGGCGCGCAGGTCATGCAGATCGATGTTGCCGTTCTTGTCGCAGGCCACCACTACCACGCTCATGCCGGCCATTTGCGCCGACGCCGGATTGGTGCCGTGCGCCGAACTTGGGATCAGGCATACGTGACGGCCGGCTTCGTTACGGCTTTCATGATAGCGACGGATCGCCAGCAGACCGGCGTATTCGCCCTGAGCGCCGGAGTTCGGCTGCATACAGATGGCGTCATAACCGGTCAGTTGCACCAGCCACTGGGACAGCTGGCCGATCATCTGCTGATAGCCTGCCGCCTGTTCTGCCGGGCAGAACGGGTGCATGTCGGAAAACTCCGGCCAGGTGATCGGGATCATCTCTGCCGCAGCGTTCAGCTTCATGGTACAGGAGCCCAGCGGGATCATCGCCTGGTTCAACGCCAGATCCTTGCGTTCCAGACGATGCATATAACGCATCATCTCGGTTTCGCTGTGGTAGCTGTTGAATACCGGATGACTGAGGATCGGCTCCTGGCGCAGCATCGCCGCCGGGATCGATGCACTCGCGGTGCTCACCGCCGCGTCCAGCGCGTCAATGTCCAGACCGTGGTCGTCGCCGGCCAGGACGGCAAACAGCGTTTGCACGTCTTCGCGCGACGTCGATTCGTCAAGGGTAATGCCCACCGCACCGTGAATGTCGGTGCGCAGGTTGAGGCCGAAGCTTAGCGCGCGATCCAGCACCGCCGCCTTGTCCTTGACCTCAACGGTCAGGGTGTCGAACCAGGTGGCGTGACGCAGCAGCAGGCCGGCCTGCTGCAAGCCGGCAGCCAGAATGTCGGTCAGGCGATGAATGCGCCCGGCGATGCGCTGCAGGCCTTGCGGGCCATGGTACACCGCGTACAGGCTGGCGATGTTGGCCAGCAGCACCTGCGAAGTACAGATGTTCGAGTTGGCCTTTTCACGGCGGATATGTTGCTCACGGGTTTGCATCGCCATACGCAGCGCGCTGTTACCGGCGGCATCGCGTGACACGCCGATGATACGGCCCGGCATCGAGCGCTTGAACTCGTCGCGGCAGGCAAAGAACGCGGCATGCGGGCCGCCGTAGCCCATTGGCACGCCAAAGCGCTGCGCAGAGCCGAATACCACGTCGGCGCCCTGTTTGCCCGGAGCGGTCAACAGCACCAGCGCCATGATGTCGGCAGCGACGCTGGTGATGATTTTGCGCGACTTCAATTCGGCCAGTAATGCGCTGTAATCGTGCAGTTCGCCGGTGGTACCGACCTGCTGCAACAGCACGCCGAACACGCCTTCCAGCTCGAGCACTTTTTCGGCTTTGTCGACGATCACTTCAAAATTGAAGGTTTCGGCACGGGTACGCACCACGTCCAGCGTCTGCGGATGCACGTCGTCCGCCACAAAGAAGCGGTTGGCGTCCTTCAGCTTGCTGGCGCGCTTGGCCAGCGCCATCGCTTCGGCGGCTGCGGTTGCTTCGTCCAGCAGCGACGCGGATGCCAGGTCGAGACCGGTCAGATCCAGCGTCACCGTCTGGAAGTTCAGCAGCGCTTCCAGGCGCCCCTGCGACACTTCCGGCTGATATGGCGTGTAGGCGGTGTACCAGCCGGGTTTTCCAGCATATTGCGCAGGATCACCGGCGGCGTCAGTACCGAGCTGTAGCCCATGCCGATATAGGATTTGTAGCGCTGATTCTGACCGGCAATCGCCTTCCAGCTCGGCCAGCGCCTGATGTTCAGTGACCGCATCGCCAACCGGCGGCGGCCCCGGCAGTTGAATGTCTGCCGGCACAATCTGTTGGATCAGCGCGCTGAGCGAGCGTGCGCCCACCGCTGCCAGCATCTCCTGCTGTTGTTGCGCAGAAGAGCCGATGTGGCGTTCGATGAACGCTTCGCTGTGTTCAAGTTGGCTGAGTGTCTGAGTCATTGCTACAAATTCCTGAATGCTTGCGTGGTACGGGATATAGCGTGAACTAAAACGCCCCGGTCGGCTGACCTGGGCGTGGTGGTGATTATTCGTCGATCGACGCCTGGTAGCCGGCGGCATCCAGCAGCTTGCCCAGTTCGCCGGCATCGGAGGCTTTGATGCGGAACAGCCAGCCGTCGCCATAGGGTTCGCTGTTGACCAGCTCCGGCGAGCCGTCCAGCGCGTCGTTGACCGCGATGACTTCACCGCTGATTGGCGCATAGATGTCGGACGCGGCCTTCACCGATTCGGCCACCGCGCAGTCGTCGCCTGCCGCGACGGTTGTGCCTACGTCAGGCAGGTCGACAAACACCATGTCGCCCAACAGTTCCTGTGCGTGTTCGGTGATGCCCACCACGTATTCGCCGTTGCCTGCGTCGCGCACCCACTCGTGAGAGGTCGCGTATTTCAATTCTGTTGGTACATTGCTCATCGCCCGAACTCCTTCAAAATAAATAATGTCTCCGCGTGTTTCACACCGCGTTATCACCGACGGCGTAAACCCTGCGGAATAGCCAATAATGATTTAATTTATCAGTGATTTGCCGGCGCGAACAAAGCCAGGCTTGGTCACTTTGACCGGCATTTCACGGTTGCGGATCTGCACGATGGCCTGCTCGCCGATGCCGGCCGGCACGCGCGCCAGCGCAATGCTGAAACCAAGCGTGGGCGAAAACGAACCGCTGGTGATAATTCCTTCGTGGATCTGGCCGCCGGCGTCGGTGAAACGCACCGGCAACTCATTACGTAATACGCCTTTTTCCGTCATGATCAAGCCGACCAGTTGCTCGGTGCCCTGCTCACGCTGCTGCTCCAGCGCGTCGCGCCCAATGAACTGGCGGTCCTGCGGCTCCCAGGCGATGGTCCAGCCCATGTTGGCCGCCAGCGGAGAAACGCCTTCGTCCATTTCCTGCCCATACAGGTTCATGCCGGCTTCCAGACGCAGCGTATCGCGCGCGCCCAACCCGGCCGGCTTGACGCCCGCTGCCAGCAACTGCTGCCAGAATTCGGCGGCCTGCGCCTTCGGCAGCGCAATCTCGTAGCCGGCTTCGCCGGTATAACCGGTGGTGGCAATGAACAGATCGTCGGCCTGAACGCCGAAGAACGGCTTCATGCCCTCGACGGCCTGCTTTTGTTGCGTGCTGAACAAGGTGGCGGCACGCTCTTTGGCCTGCGGCCCCTGCACGGCGATCAGCGCCAGATCGTCACGTACCGTCAGCGCAACGCCGTACGGCGCCGCGTGTTGCTCGATCCAGGCCAGGTCTTTGTCGCGGGTGGCGGAGTTCACCACCAGGCGGAAATAGTCTTCGCTGAGGAAATAAACGATCAGGTCGTCGATCACGCCGCCGGAGGCGTTAAGCATCCCGGTGTACAGCGCCTTGCCTGGCTGGGTCAGCTTGGCGACGTCATTGGCCAGCAGATAACGCAGGAATTCGCGGGTACGCGCACCGTGCAGATCGACAATGGTCATGTGGGAGACATCGAACATACCGGCATCCTGCCGCACGGCGTGGTGTTCATCAATCTGGGAGCCGTAGTGCAACGGCATCATCCAGCCGTGAAAATCGACCATGCGCGCACCGCACGCCAGGTGCTGGTCGTACAGTGGGGTTTGCTTTGCCATCTTATCCCTCTCCACAATGATTAACCGGGTATCAAATGCCGCGCAGAACGTTGCCAAAAAGCCCGTCAACCGCCGCGACGCAAACGATACCTTTTATCCGAACTTATCACCGAACGACCACATTAACCATAAGTTAAAATAGGCTCAGACCGCTCGGCGAGCGCTAAAATGCCGCGCTAGTGTGCAGAGTTTTTCACTGGAAAAATGCGCCTCATGGCACAAAATCAACAATTAAAGTGGCAAAATGACGATGTTATATAACAAATGCGTCATGGCTGGCGGAATTTTGACTTTTGATAACCGACCATTGAATTAGAAAAACTAATGCAAAAAATTGGGTGAAATTAGTTTATTTCAAATGAAGGGTATTATAAGGAGGATTTATGACACCACGCTGTTTTGCTGATGAAAACAGCGTGGTCGTCGAGAGAAGAATACGGCGGAGTTTGCCGGCAGCGAGAGGCCGGCACAGCCGGACGGCTAGGCCAGCCACTCCGGCAAGTCATTGAGCCCCATCGCCTGACGCACCAGTTTCGGCTTTACGCCCGGCAGGCTGTCCGCCAACCGCAGCCCCAGGTCACGCAGCAGTTTTTTGGCCGGGTTATTGCCGTCAAACAGTTCACGGAAGCCCTGCATGCTGGCCAGCATCACCGCCGCACCGTGCTTGCGGCGGCGCTCGTAGCGGCGCAGATACAGGTGCTGGCCAAGATCCTTGCCCTGACGTTGCAGGCGCTTCAGTTCGGCGATCAACTCCGCCGCGTCCATAAAGCCGAGGTTGACCCCCTGCCCAGCCAACGGGTGTACGGTGTGGGCCGCATCGCCCACCAGCGCCAGTCGGTGACCGGCAAAATTACGCGCATAGCGGCCGGTCAGCGGGAAGGTCAGCCGTTCACTTTCCACCGAGCACGCCCCGAGACGCATGTCGAAGGTGATGCCCAGCTCGCGGTTGAACTGCTCCGGCGGCAACTGTTGCAAGCGCTCGGCTTCTTCCGGCGCCACCGACCAGACGATCGAACACAGATGCGGATCGCTGAACGGCAGAAACGCTAAAATACCGTCGCCGTGAAACACCTGCCGCGCGGTCGCCAGATGCGGCTCTGCGGTGCGGATGGTGGCGACCAGCGCGCTATGGCGATAGTCCCAGAAGGTCAACGGGATGTCGGCATGCTGGCGTAGCCACGAATGGCACCGTCGGCCCCCACCACCAGCCGGGCGCTCAGCATGCGGCCGTCGTCCAGCGTAATGAACGCGTCGTTTTCGCCCCATGCCACCTGTTTCAACGCCGCCGGAGTAATCAGGGTCAGATCCGACGACGCCTGCGCCTTGCGCCACAGCGCCTGCTGAATCACGTCGTTTTCAATAATGTGGCCAAGATGGCTGAATCCGCATTCATCGCCGCTGAAGGCAATTTTGCCGAAGCTGTCGCGATCCCACACTTCCATCGCGTTGTACGCGCTGGCGCGCAGTTGCAGAATCTCATCCCATACGCCTATCTGTTGCAGCAGACGTTCGCTGGCGGCATTAATGGCGGAAACGCGCAGCGCCGGCTGTTGCGGCGGCGGCGACATGTCCGGCTGATGATGCTCCAGCACCGCAACCCGCAGGCCACTGCCCTGCAAGCCGCAGGCCAATGCCAGCCCGACCATACCGCCACCGGCGATAACCACATCAAATGATTGCATGCTGCTTGATTCCTTAAAAACGCATTAAATATTAGCGATCGACCCAGCCCAGAGTACGCTTGGCAAACGCATCGCGTACCGGCGACAGGTGTTCCATCGCCATCAGACCCAGATTGCGCCCCACCACCAACGGCGCATAGCGATTGGCGAACAGGGCAATCAGGCCGTCGGTGACGCCGACCGTCGCCTGCTGGTCTTGCTGCCGCCGCTGTTGGTAATGGCTCAGCAGCGTAAAGGCGCCAAGATCTTCGCCACGTTCTGCCGCTGCGGCCAGGGTTTCCGCCAGCGACATCACGTCACGCAGACCCAGGTTAAATCCCTGCCCGGCTATCGGGTGCAGCGTTTGTGCGGCATTGCCCACCAGCGCCAGGCGATGGGTGACGTGCTGGTTGGCGGTGAGCAGGCTGAGCGGGTAGCTGTGGCGTTTGCCGACCTTCAGCATACGCCCCAGACGCCAGCCGAACGCCTGTTGCAGTTCGGTTAGAAACTGCGCGTCGCTCCAGCCGTCGACCCGCTCACGATCGTCCCGCGCATGACACCATACCAACGAACTGCGGCCGTGACTCATTGGCAACAGCGCCAGCGGCCCGTGGCGGGTAAAGCGCTCGAAAGCTCGCCCTTGCGGATCTTGTTCGGTGGTGAGGTTGGCGATGGTGGCGAACTGCGGATAATCCCGTTGCTGCCAGTGCATATTGCACGCCTGCGCCAACGCAGAACGCGAGCCGTCCGCGGCGACCAGCAATTGACCACTCAAACGCTGGCCATTATCCAACCGCACCTCGGCATGATCGACGCTGCGCTGCACCTCCAGCACCCTGGCCGGACAGTGCAAGGTTACGCCTGGCGCCTTGTCCAGCAGTGCAAACAGCCGCTGACCGGCGTCGTGCAGTTCAATCACCTGGCCAAGCGCTGCGACCTGATAATCCCGTGCGCGCAGATTGACGAAACCGGCATGACCGCGATCGCTAACGTGCACGTGGGTAATCGCAGTCGCGCAATCACGCAACGCCGGCCAGACGCCGATACGTGCCAACTGCTGGCAGGTCCCCTGCGCCAGGGCAATCGCCCGCGCGTCAAATCCCGGATGCGAACGATCGTCTGGCTGCGTCGCCTCGATCAGATCGACCTTTACCTTTCCCTGACTCAGCGACGATAGCGCCAGCGCCAACGTCGCACCGGCCATGCCGCCACCAACAATGATTACGCTCATGTTATCTCGCCGCCGCCATCAGCGCTTCGATGGCATCGGCATCTTTCACCACTTGCGCGGTCAGGTTTTCATTACCGTCGGCGGTGATCAGAATGTCATCTTCGATACGAATACCGATGCCGCGATACTCCGCTGGCACCTCGGCGTCCGGGGCGATGTACAGGCCTGGCTCAACTGTCAGCACCATGCCCGGCTCCAGCAGGCGATCGCGGCTTGGCGTGCCATAGTGACCCACATCGTGAACATCCAGCCCCAGCCAGTGGCTCAGGCCATGCATAAAGAACTGGCGATGTGCCTGCTCGGCGATCAACTGCTCTACGTCGCCTTTCATCACCCCCAGGCCAACCAGGCCCTTGACCATGATGCGCACCACCTCGTCATTCACCTGACGAATGCTTGTGCCCGGTTTGAAGGCCTCAAGCGCATAGTGCAACGACGCCAGCACGATGTCATACACCGCGCGCTGCGGCTGGCTGAACCTGCCGTTAACCGGGAAGGTGCGGGTAATGTCACCCGCATAGCCCTGATACTCGCAACCGGCGTCGATCAGCACCAGATCGCCGTCGCGCATTTCGCTTTCGTTTTCGGTGTAGTGCAGGATACAGCCGTTTTCGCCGCTGCCAACGATGGTGTTATAAGCCGGGTAACGCGCACCCAGGCGGGTAAACTCGTGGTGTATTTCCGCTTCCAACTGATATTCAAACATCCCCGGGCGGCATTTTTCCATCGCCCGAGTGTGCGCCTGCGCGCTGATTTCGCCGGCGCGACGCATCACAGCGAGCTCTTCCGCCGACTTGAACAGCCGCATATCATGCAGCCACGGCCGCCAGTCGGTTACGCTGGCCGGCGCCTGCAGGTTCTGGCGGAATCCGTTGCGCAGCCGCTCCAGTGCGGCAAACAGAATGGCATCCGCATAGGCATATTCGCCCTGTGCGTGATACACCACGTCCAGGCCGTTCAGCAGCAGATGCAGTTGGTCATTGATCTCATCAAACGGCAACGCGCGATCGACGCCAAGTTTGGCCGGCGCAGCGTCCTGTCCCAGGCGACGACCAAACCAGATTTCCGCCGTCAGATCGCGTACCCGGTTGAACAATACGCTGTGATTATGCGTCTCGTCGCTTTTCACCAGAATCAATACCGCTTCCGGCTCATTAAAGCCGGTAAGGTAGTAAAAATCGCTGTTCTGACGGTAAGGATATTCTGAATCTGCACTGCGCGTTGCTTCCGGCGCCGAGAAAATCACTGCCGCACTGGCCGGCGCCATTTTCGCCAATAGCGCCTGTCGGCGATGCTGGTATTCCTGCTGAGTCATGTCCCTCTCCTGAAATCTGTCTGCTGCTGGTGAGCGATACGCGAATAACCTGCGGTTTAGTGTAGCGTGGGTTTGACGTTTTCCGGCGCGGTCGGCTTGCGGCGGCTGAATTCGGTATGGCACAGGATCGCCGCGACGCGCACGTACTCCACCACCTCTTCCAGCGACTGCTCCAGCTCTTCCTGGTCTTCGTCTTCGTCGTAGCCCAGTTGCGCGATGTTACGCAGATCGTCAATCGCCTCGCCCACTTCGTCCTTCACCTGCGCCAGCTTCGGCTGCATCATCCCCAGGCCAAGCAGGAAGTGGTTCACCCAGCCCGCCAGCGCGTCGGCGCGTTCGAATACCGTCACCGCCTCACCGTCCGGCATCATCAGCTGGAACATAAACTCATCGTCTTCCAGCGTTTCGCGAGTGATTTCATACAGTTGTTGCAGTGGCAGACTCAACGCCTGCGGAAAGGCCACGCCGTCGTTGGTCAGGTCGTGCATCAGCGTTTGCCAGCTGGCATCACGATTGCCGCCGCACAGCATGCCGCTGAGCAGGCCGTGCATTTCGGCTGCGGTCAATGCCACCGACTGGCCCTTGAGGGCGACGGTCAAAGATTGGTAACTTGGAAATGTATTCTGTATAGACATGCGTATTCGTCATCGTTGGCAGGATAAGTTCGTGTTATGCTACCACCAAGGTCCGTGGTTATACCAGATAAGCACGCCCCTGCAGTGGCTAGTTATAATCGGTATGTGCTAGGGTTCACTTGGTGCCGTCCGGGATAAAAATGGCGTTATGTCCGCATTTTGACACCGTTTTTTGACTGGCGCCGTGCCGCACAGTAGATTACAACCAGGTACTGATAAAAAGGGGTTGTATCTCGGTACTAGGGTATATATAGTGTCGCCCGCTTCGGCAGACCGAGGCTGGCGCGAAATTTAGGCAGGAAGGTGGCATGTCTGCACAACCGGTAGATATTCAAATTTTTGGCCGCTCGTTAAGAGTCAATTGCCCGCCAGAACAACAAGATGCGTTGAACATGGCGGCGGACGATCTTAACCAACGGTTGCAAGATCTTAAAGTTCGCACTAGAGTCACAAATACTGAGCAGTTGGTTTTCATCGCCGCTTTGAATGTTTGTCACGAACTTGCACAAGAACGCTTGAAAACGCGCGATTATGCGGCCAATATGGAACAACGCATCCGCATGCTGCAACAGACCATTGAACAAGCGCTGCTTGAACAAGGTCGCATCGCTGACCGTCAGGATGCACAATTCGAATAACTTAAGTTGTTGAAGCGACAGCGTCGACAATGAGTAAAAAATTTCTCTGAGATGTTCGCCAGCGGGCCAGTCCCCTGAGCCGATATTTAGTACCAACAGAATGTGATGCTCCGCGATCGGTGTGCATGCTCGCCCGTCGAGAAGCCTTAAGATTGCGACAGCACGTTCACCTTGAACCATGGGTTCAAGGGTTACAGCCTGCGACGGCATCTCGGAGATTCCCTTCATTGCGGTTTATGGGGCCACCCATCACAACGCGCCATGCAAACTATGCCTTTTCAACCTCAGTTCGCCGCACAACGGCAAGCCATTCGTAACCATATCCGTCAGCAACGCCGAGCGTTAACCCCTGAATCACAAAAGCTGTTTGCCGAACAGATCGCCGATCGCATTGCCACTCATCCGCGCATTGCCGCTGCACAGCGCATTGCGGCATTCCTGTCGTTTGACGGTGAGCTCGACACCCGGCCGCTGATCGAACGCCTGTGGCAGATGAACAAGCAGCTGTATCTGCCGGTGT